>CAZZCN010000008.1:14642-62247 GCA_964652975.1 uncultured Oscillospiraceae bacterium
GCAAATATGAGACATCCTACTCTTTTAGCAATGATGAACTTCGAAACTCACTAGCTGACAAGCGAGGCAAGCTGATCATTTCTCCCAGTCAGATGAGGTTAGAGGATTTGGCCTTTGTTCAGAGTTATTGAAGATTAGACGATAGTTTATTGATTTTGAGGTAGTAGAATGTTCTATACATATGATGGTTCTTTTGAAGGGTTTTTATCCGCCTTGACCGTTCTTATGCGTGAGAACCCCGGTGTGGATTCTTTTCGTTACAAGCTTTGGGGCATAAGCCGTGAGCGTTCTCAGCTTTTACTTGTACCTCACAGGTTTGTCCCTAACATTCCGGATATTATTATGTCATTTGGTGAATATCTTTCATCTAATTTCGGCAATTCAATTCTTGAGACAATTTATCACGCCTTTCTATCAGAATGCGACGGAATTGAAGAATCACTGGCTCTTTATGTACTATTGGCCCGGAAGCTTCACAGAGATCCTGTCGACCGATTATATATAGACTGTGTTAAGAAAGTTGTTGGTGCATCTCGCACGTGCACCCGTGAGTCTCATCGTTTTCTGGGACTGCTGAGATTTCGGAAAGTTATGAACAAAAATGCTGGCAATTTTAATGGTATTCTTGCACAATCGGGACAATCCCAGTCAAACCATAATAATCGAGAGGATTTATCAGAAGATAGAATTGTTTTGTCTGATAATCAAACGGCTCGGGAGATTCTATTAACAGTCCCAACACCTGAAATTTCAGAGATATACATAGCCAGTTTTCACCCTGAAACTAATGTGTTGCCTTTAGTAGCTGAACATTTTACTAAACGGCTGTTGAACCAGACGTTTATAATTATTGACAGGAAGAGGAATACTTGCGCAGTTCATGTGGCAGGTCAGGATTTTGAACTCATGGTTTGTAATCCCGAAACGATTAAAAATATTTGTTACGAATCATCGTACGAGGAATTATGGCAGGAATACTTCAAGAATATGGCAATTGCTGAGCGAATCAACAAAAACCTGCAAAGAAGTAATATGCCGCTCAAATACAGGAAATACCTAATAGAAAAAACATGAAGTGTAGAACAAAGTTCCATGTGAAATGCATTTTTACATGGAACTTGTGATGGTAGGAAAGGAAAATCTGGTTGTAAACTTAAGCAAATCTTCTTAAGAAGATTTGCCATAGAGAGTTAAACAAAAGTTTTAACTCTTTTCCCAGAGAACCGGAATAAGATTTTACATCTTATTCCGGTTCTTTAGTCCCCAATTATCTTCACAAGTATTCTCTTGTTTCGCTTACCGTCGTACTCACCATAGAAAATCTGCTCCCATGTTCCAAAGTCCAGTTTGCCGCCAGTAACAGCAATGACAGCTTCGCGTCCCATGATTTGTCTTTTCATGTGAGCATCGGCGTTATCCTCATAGCCATTGTGCCTGTATTGACTATGCGGCTTTTCCGGAGCGATTTTCTCTAGCCACACCTCAAAATCCTGATGAAGTCCGAATTCATCGTCATTGATAAAAACGCTTGCTGTTATATTCATTGCATTTACAAGCAAAAGGCCTTCTTTTATTCCGCTCTCACGAAGGCAGTCGTTAACACTTGGTGTAATGTTGACATACGCCCTCCGTGTCGTAGTGTTGATTGTAATCTCTTTCCTGTAAGATTTCATTTTTGCGTCCTCCCCTGTAAATATCGTGAATGCTTTTTTATGTGATTTGCAACATCAAATCTATAATCAGTAGTATTATATAGAAAAACTGTGGTATACCCGAGGTGTCTCGTAGCCACTAATACTATCAAGCGGTTTTTCTTAAGCTTTTCTCCTGGTATACTCTATATTATTATGAATATTATTTCGACAAAAAGAAAACTATTCCCACAAAGTGCAAAGCCGCTCCTGCATTGATAAAAAAATGAAATATCATATGGGCAAACTTGAATTTGCAAGCATAGAATATGCAGCCTAACGAGTAAAACACTCCGCCTCCGAAAACCAGCCAGAACAGTTCAGGCGTTGCATTTAATCTAAACGCATTAAAAAAGAAAACGACTGACCACCCCATTATCAGATATACCGGGACAGAAAGCACTTTTGACTTGCGCCATAAAAATATTTTAATAAAAACTCCGGTTAATACCATGCTCCATTGTATTATGACCATTATAACGCCTTGTATTCCACTTATGACAGATAGGGCTATAGGTGTGTATGTTCCAGCTATCGCCAGAAAAATAGCTATATGATCGAGCTTGTTGTATATTACCTTGTGAGTAGTTTTATGCTTGGTCGAATGGTATGATGCCGACGTAGCAAACATCAGAAAAACGCATATCATAAAAACCGATACCCCGATTACATCAACAATCGCATTCGCACCACCCGACTGATAAGCACGTATTGTAGCAAAAGGTATCATCAGAAGAACAATTAACGCCATAACTCCATGGGTTATTGTGTTACCGACCTCTTCACCAAATGTCTCCTCTTCGCCGAATGACTCGTCTTTTTGGCGGGATATATTCATGTACTTAGTAATTCCATCTATGTTATCGGTATACATAGTGTTGTTTTGTTTTACAAATGTATCTTTTAAAATATTTTCGGGCGAATTTATTACTACATTATCAACGCTTTCGTTATTGATGAAACTTCGCTTCTGCCTTCTCTTATTAACAGCCGCCCTGACCATGTCATCAATATTGTCATCGCTTTTTAGTTTGAATTTTCTGCCTTCTTCGTTCATTTCCTAAAGCCCCCTCAAAATGCATTATGTATTTTTCGTATTACATAGTTTTTATAACTATGTCTCGCATCAAATAATACACTACATCTGATTTTTTGTAAACATCAATTCTCGATTATTTTCTATTAGATAATGCATTTGACAATTAAGCAACGAAAATAATATTCTAAAATATAATTTTTGCCTTTATTTATTGAATAAAATACATGTTGGCAAACAATGCACTAATTAGATAAAATCAATTATTGTTCTTTGTATGGATAAAAAAGGCGACACCTGATTCTATAGTAATTGATGCCATCTCGCCAATAGATGATTCCGTCACGTTATTTTGAGTGATTCTTCTTATATTGCTTACAGCACGTGTTGTACCGAATTGAATTTTCTCATGCAACAGTTCGTATTCAAGTCCTTCAATGGAGATATTCGCAAAGTCACCTTTAGCCAGAACAACCGAGACAACATCACTTTCAAAAGCAATGGACGATAGCGGATATTTGAACGGTGAATTATTTGCTGTCACGGTATAAAAGAACGACATTCCGTCGGTGAGAATTATAGGAATCCCCTTTTCGGCAAGGGATGCTGCCATCATTTGATTTGCAAACATATGATCAAGCCTGTCACCAAAAGCTCCCAGAAAAATCAAGGAGTCGCATCCTGCTTCAATAGCCTTCTCGACGGCTATTTCGCTGTCTGTCATGTTTTTAACCGGATTGTATTTCATAATCTGCAAGCCGATATTCTCATATTTCGCCAGTACATCTGGTGGTATTGAATCCATATCCCCCACCAGCAAATCAGGTTTTATTCCAAGGAGCTCGAAGTGAATTATCCCAGAATCCGCGGCAACAGCAAAATATTTGTCGGGTATCAACCCGCAAATCAGATCAGTATTGAAGCATTTGCCACCAAGTCCGATAATTCCATACATTTTCTTACTCCACACATCCTCTTAATTCCTTGATAGCCTTTACCGGGTTGTCCGTAGCGTACACTGAATTTCCCACAACAAATGCATTTGCACCTGCATCATAAATCTCCTTTATATTTGCAGTGCTAATTCCCCCATCCACTTGAATGATTGAATTTGCACCCTCCATTTCCATTATCTGCCTTAATTTCAATACCTTCTTGGTCATAGTTGAAATATATTTTTGGCCTCCGAAGCCGGGATTAACTGTCATCAACAGGACCATGTCAACAAACGGTAAGATTTCAGCTATATCCTTCAGCGGTGTAGCGGGATTTATCGCCACTCCGGCATTTTTGCCCAAAGACTTGATGTATTGAACAACACGATGCAAATGTTTACACGCCTCAGCATGAACAACTATCATATCTGCTCCGGCATTTGCATAATCTTCGATGTATCTTATAGGGTCTTCTATCATTAGATGCACGTCCAGAGGTAACTGTGTAATTTTTCGAATCGCTTTTACTATTGGCAATCCAAAAGAAATATTAGGTACAAACATGCCGTCCATTACATCAACATGAATCCAGTCTGCATCCTCGGATACAATTTGGACATCTCTTCCAAGGTTGTTAAAATCTGCTGAAAGTATCGAAGGGCAGATAATTATTTTACCTTTACCTTTGGTTATAATATCAGAATATAACTCCATCTATTCTTCCTCCGCTTATTTGTTGATGTTTTTGTATTCGTATGATGCAACAGCATCCATCTCTTTTCTGAAGGCACGGTAGCGGGACAGGCGACCCGGTTCAATTTTGTCAGCGTTGACTGCACACCCTTTTTCGCCCAAATGTCTGCATCCTGTAAACTGGCACTCACCTTCGAACTGCAGTAATTCTGGAAATCCTTTAAGAACATCCTCTCCGGTTACCAAAAGATCCTTGAGGTCAAGTGTTGAAAATCCCGGTGTGTCCGCTAGAAATCCGTTTTCGACCTTGAAAAGCTCGGAATGTCTTGTGGTGTGTTTGCCTCTTTTATTTTTTGCGCTTACAATACCGACATCCATACACTCGCGCTTGATTATCTTGTTGACCAGTGTTGACTTTCCGACACCGGATTGTCCTGCGAAAGTAATTGTTTTAAGATTGATATGCTCTCGCATCAAATCAAAATCATCCTTGAATTCTGGAGATTTACCTACTACAAAAATCGGAATCCCCAAATTTGAATATTGTTCTACCACTTTTCGGGCGCTGGAGATATCAAGATCAGCTTTGGTAATGCATATTATTGCTGAAATATTGGCCTTTGCACAAAGTATCAGCATTTTGTCGATAAAAAAGTAATCCGGTTCAGGAAGAGTTGCCGAAGTTGTAATAATAATGGTATCTAGGTTTGCAATCGCCGGTCTTCTAAGCGAATTGCTCCTCGGTAAGATCTCTTCTATTGAATATGGTATCTGTTCATCGGACGCTTCTTCAAGCAAAACATAATCACCGGGACAAGGCACTAATTTACCTTTTCGTAAAATTCCCCTGAGTTTTGCATTTGTCACATTACCGCTGTCCAGGTACACGCTGTATATCCCGCCAACTCCTTTTAAAATTACGCCTTTTATTTCTGTATCATTAATCAAAATATTATCCTTACCTCGTTTGATTTCTTTATATTCTGTCTGAATCCTGCTTATATAATATACATTTCACGGTTTGAAATTCTCATGTTTTATTGATTTTTTACTGTTCTTGTATATTTCTAAAATGCTATTTGTGATTATGCCTGTGCCAGTTCGTGTTTTAAATTTTTACATATGGTAAATTTCATTTCGTCGACCAATTTATTTTTTATTTTTGTTGCTGGTGGGTTCGGCTGTTGTTGCTGGTGTCGGTGTGGAAACAGCTGGTTCCTGCGTTGGTTCTATGGTTGGCTCTGGGGTCGCAGTAACGCCCGGAAGCTCCGAGTTGAGATAATCATCATAACTTCCTAAGGTAATTATAACACCGGTAAGAGCCCTTACCTCGTTACCGGGCAACGGGTCTATACCAATTACATACTGCTGGTCCTCAGGAAGGCTGGGATTATTGCCGAGAAGCGCTTCGGATATGACTTTCAGGTAATTTTGCTTTAACAGGTCAAGAGCTTCGCTTCGCTTCATTCCGACAACGTCCGGTACTGTGACGTTGATAAGACCATCGCTAACAATAAGCTGCACTTTGCCGCCTTTTGCAACATCGTTACCTGCTCCGGGAATGGTGCCGATAACTTCGTCCTTTGCAATCTCGCCGCTTAGCTCCTTGACAATTGAAACCTCAAGCCCAAGAATCTGCCTGAGTTCGCTTTCAACCAGTTTGTAGTTCTTATTCTTATAGTCGCCAAGCCTGACGGTATTTTTACCGCTGCTGACTTTAAGTGTAATGCTTGATGCTCCTCCCGACCGCATTTGCATACCCGGCGGAACACTTTGATTAAATACAATGCCTTGTGCAACTGTGTCGTTTTGTTCATAAAAAACGTCGCATTTGATTTTGGCAAGGTCGAGTTTTTTCTTGACGTCTTCCACTTTGCTGCCGACGTAGTTCTCAATCGTGTATTCTGCTACCGGTGCGGCTATCTGTGCCTTAATCCATGAAAAGGCAAAATATCCGGATCCTGACAAAATTGCAACCGTCAGAATTATTGCACCAAGCATTATTATGCGGTCTCTTGACTTGAATTTGTTTTTTTGCTTTATTCCAGATTCTATGTCTCGCAATTTCCTGAAATTCGGGTCTCTGTCAATGGAGCTTATAACTGATGTCTTTGAATTTTCGTCGTACTTCTCTATATACCCGTATATTCCATTGGGATCAATTGTAAATGCATCCAGTTCGTTAACCAGTTCGCGTGCAGTCTTGTATCTACTCTCTGCAGTCTTTTGTATGCACTTCATTATAATGTTATTCAATCCTTCTGGTATATCAGGATTGAGATTGACAGGAGGATTTGGCTGCTGTTGGATGTGTTTGAGGGCGATGGATACTGAGGTATCTCCATCAAAAGGAAGTTTGCCTGTGAGCATTTCGTAAATTACTATACCTAATGAATAAATATCCGACTGTTCTCCTACTATTCCACCCCTGGCTTGTTCCGGTGAAAAATAATGAACTGAGCCCATTGTATTCTTACCGGTAAGTGTCATTGTGTTGTTCGTAGTGGTAAGAGCAATCCCGAAATCAGCCACTTTTACCATGAAATCCGGTGTTATCAGAATATTGTGCGGCTTTATATCCCTGTGAATAATTCCGTTTTTGTGTGCGCTAACCAAAGCGAGCCCTATCTGTATAGCTATCGGCAGAGCCACTTCCCAGTCCAGATGACCGTTCTTCTCTATGAGTTCTTTGAGGCTGATGCCGTTAATATATTCCAGAATAATATATCTTATTTCATTTTCCTGGCCTACATCATAAACTTTAACAATGTTAGGGTTGGAAAGACTTGCTACAGCCTTTGCCTCGGTATCGAATCTTCTGATAAAACTGTTGTCATTGGTAAGTTCCTGTTTTAGTATTTTAACTGCAACATCCTTGCCATCTTTGATATCCTTTGCGAGATAAACGTCTGCCATTCCGCCTTTGCCGATAAGTCTTTCAATTCTGTATCTTTGTCCAAGCAGGTAACCTATCTCAATATCGCTGTTGTCCCTTTTAATGTCAGAGAAAAGTTTGCTTATATCATCAGGTATGTCCTCACCTTTAAGCACATAATTCGATTCAGGTTTTTTCTCATCTTTTGGTATGTCAACCGTTGAAGGTTTGTTTTTACCTTCAATTTTGTCAGCTGTTGCAGGCTTGTCTTGACCAATGGCCGGTTCATTTAAGTTAGTTACCGGAACCACCTCATTGTCATCATTGCCAATATCTATAAAGCCTTTCATTTAAACCTCTTCCTCCATATTAATAATATCCTGCGATAACAGTGACATTGTCTTCTCCACCGACTGAATTTGCATATTCAATAAGTCTGGATGCAGCACCCGCGGGATTCTTTTCTCTTTTAAGAACTGCCTTGATAATCTCTTCATTTACGAATCCATGCAGCCCATCGGAACTAAGCAGGATTTTGTCATTTTTCTCAAGTAAAACAGTATAAATGTCTGCCATCATATAATCAGGCACTCCGAGCGCCCTTGTCAACACGTGTCGTTTAGGGTGTTTCATTGACTGGGTTGGTGTGATTTTGCCTAAATCCACCATTTCCTGAACAAGTGTATGATCGACTGTTATTCTCATAAGCGAATTTTTGCGTAGCAAATAAGTTCTGCAATCACCAACATGTGCAACAATCAAAGTGTCATTGTGCACTGCTGCAATGGTTAGAGTGGTCCCCATTCCTTTGTTCTCTGGGTCTTCAAGCGAGCCGAGATATACTTTGACATTTGCCTTCTCTATTGTGTCCACAAGAATTCTTGAAACATCTTCAACCGAGCTTTCATTAGTAAGCAGCTCGCTTATCTGGTCATATGAGTACTCGACTGCAATAGTGCTTGCAAGTTCGCCTTTCCTGTGTCCGCCCATTCCGTCAGCTATAATAAAAACCACGGGGAACTCCCCGTTGCTCGTATAGACTTTTAAATAGTCCTCGTTGTTTGACCTTATAAGTCCCTTGTCAGTAGCAGACCCGTATCTCAATTCGTCGTATCTCCTTCTTGGGAACCTCTTCTTAGTTGTCCGCAAGCGGCCATTATATCGCTTCCCAGCTCCCGCCTTATCGTAGCATTGATATTGTTATCAACAAGTATTTTCTGAAATTCCTTTATAGTTCCGGTAGAACTTTTAGAAAAACCACTGTCCTTGAATTCATTCGCAGGTATGAGATTCACATGACATAGAAGCCCTTTAAGCCTTCCCGCCAATTCCCTGGCGTTTGTAGGAGAATCATTAACGCCCTTAAGCAGAGTGTATTCAAATGTTATCCTTCGTCCGGTTTTCTGCACATGCTTTCGACAAGCTGCCATCAACTGGTCGATTGAATATCTTGAAGCAATCGGCATTATCGCCTTCCTTAAAGCATCGTTTGGTGCGTGTAACGATATTGAAAGTGTAACAGGCAGCCCCTCATTAGTGAATTTTAGCATTTCATCGACAAGTCCGCAAGTGGAAACGCTAATATGCCTCATACCGATGCCCAGCCCTTCAGGGTCGTTGACTGCATGTAAAAACAATATCAGCTGCTCATAGTTGTCAAATGGTTCGCCGATTCCCATGATGACAACATTGGAAATGCGTGAATCCGTATCTCTTGAAATAACCGCAACCTGCGCCAGCATCTCTCCAAAAGACAGATTTCTTCCAAACCCGGCTTTGGCAGACGCGCAGAAAGTGCAACCCATTTTGCAGCCGGCTTGTGACGATATACATACGCTATTTCCATGATTATAGCGCATCAATACGCTCTCAATAACATTTCCGTCCTTGAGCTTGAAGACATATTTAATTGTTCCGTCTATTTCAGAAACATATTTTTGTTCCGTTTTAAGACCATCGACGTAATAACTCTCAGAAAGGTCTTTTCGCAATCTTTTCGATAAATTGGTCATTTCATCAAAGGATGTTATTCCCTTACCTATCCATGCATAAATCTGCCTGGCATTGAATTGCTGGTGCCCATTTGTCTTAACCCAGGATTCTATTTCCGGAAACGCTGCGTCATACAAAAACTTCAATTTACGAGTACCCTCCTCATCTTTGCTATAAAAAATCCATCACTTCCGTGCTTGTCGGGAAAAAGTGTAATCATACCGGTTCTGGCATTTTCAGATATCTGCGGATCAATTTCCTTTAGTTTTACAGGAATAAGCGATGAAAAATCCTCCAATGCGAATTCTGAATTTGATGAAAGTAAAAATTCATTGATCCTTTCATCGTTTTCTTTCGGATTAAGAGTGCATGTACTGTAAATCAGAACTCCACCAGGCTTTACCAGTGCAGATGCATTTGTCAAAATATCCCGTTGCAAGTCGTAAAGGCCTGTTATTTTCTCATGTGTCATGTTAATTCGGATTTCAGGCTTTTTGCGCATAATCCCCAGTCCACTGCATGGCACATCCGCCAATACGATATCGAATTCAGATAATTCACCGGCTTCCCATACAAATGGCTTTGATGCATCCGCTTGAAGTGTTTTTATAATAGTAATGCCAAGTCTTTTAGCATTTTGCTCGATTAATTTAAGTCTTGATATATTAATGTCGCACGCGTAAATTGTTCCTGTATTCCCCATCAATTCAGCCATGTGACAGCTTTTACCACCAGGCGCCGAGCATACATCGGCTATGACTTCACCTGGTTTGGGATCCGCCACCAGTGAAACCAGCATCGCTGATTCATCCTGTACAGAGAAATCCCCACTTTTAAAAACCGGCAGACTCTCTAAAGGAATACCGTTGGTCCTAATCACGAAGGCATTCGGACAAAATAATGCAGGCTCTATTGTACAGCCTTGCATATCAAGCTCTCTCAATACAGAATCATCATCGGATTTCAATACATTAACCCTGACACTTATTCCGGAAGGATTATTAAGTGAATCGCAAATCTGAGTCGCCCGCTGTTCTCCGAACCATTTCTTGAAATACCCGGCAAGTTCGGGTGGCATTGAACACCTTAAATAAAAGGCCTTGGGATCGGTAACAAATTCTCTGTCTATCGCTTCCTTTTCTCTGACCAAATTTCTGAGTATTGCGTTGACAAATGACACTCCGCCTGAATTTGAATATTTCTTGGCGATTTTTACACTTTCGTTGCATACAGCATAATCCGGAATCTGTTCCGACCAGAATATCTGCCAGATAGCACTTCTTAGTATCGCTCTTACATAAGGATCAAGTTTGTTAATCAGCACAGAAGATTTTGATATTAAAATCGCATCAATATTGACAATTCTTGTTAGAGTTCCATATGCTATAGCAGTGGCAAAGCTCCGGTCAAGTCCTGTAAGACTCTTCCCCTCAAAAGCGCTCTCAAACGACAGGTTGCTATATGATTTGTTTTCTATAACCATATAGACAATCTCAGCTGCCGCTAGCCTTGCGATGTCCAATGCAGTTGGTCCTGAATCAACATTATCTATTTTCAAATATATATCCACCTTTATTAACAGTAAAACTAATTATAATTGCCTGGGATGTTTTGTCCGATTCGTACAGCCAAATTTTCACACTAAGTCATATTTGGCTGAGCCGAATTTGTACCTCATATATGGTACAAAAGGACAAAACTCCCCGCGAAGCGAATTGTTATATTGTCGGGATGTTTTATATGCTTCAGCAACGCTGAATTTGCACCTTCACAATGGTGCAAAAATATAAAACTCCCCGCGAAGATAGTATTAAAATCTTTGATTTTCATACTATCTTCGCTTTCCTCTCAAAATTAGCAATCTGGCAAGATTCGCAAGTGCTACAAGGAGCGAAGCCACGTAAGTCATAGCAGCAGCTGTAAGCACTTTTCTCGCGCCAACAAGCTCATCTCCGTAAAGAATATTGGTCTCATCAAGTATTCGCATAGCCCTAAGGCTTGCGTTGAATTCAACCGGCAGTGTTACAATGTAAAACAACACAGCAACACTAAATAAAATTATTCCTATGTCAACCAGAAAAGGCATTCCCAATATTATTCCGAAAATTGCAAGATAGGGACCTACCGAAGAACCTATGTTAGCCACGGGAACCAATGCCCCTCTTACCTTGTTAGGCAAGTAGGAATTCGCATGTTGAATTGCATGTCCTGCCTCGTGCGCTGCAACACCGATAGCAGCTACTGATGTAGCATCATGAGTTGACTGCGAAAGCCTCAATACTCTTGTCCTTGGGTCGTAATGATCTGTAAGTTCACCTTTTACAGGCTCGATGATAACATCTAAAAGTCCGTTGGCATCAAGAATTTTGCGTGCAGCGTCAGCTCCGCTGATCCTACTCGAAGAAGGCATCGCGTCGTACTTCTTGAATGTCTTCTTGACCATGGCAGAAGCAATCATACTAATTATAAACGCCGGTACAACCAATATTAAATACCAAATATCCTGCATATAAAACAATCCCATAATCAACCTCCTAATATTTCATCAATATCAAAATTGTGTGCGCAATACGCCGCTTCCATCTGCTTTGAGCCTTCCATCTGAAGACTTACTATCTGTAAAGCGCAATCATTGCACATAAAATACATTTTCTTCTTATCAAGCGACCTCAACAGACTCCCGGGCTTCGGTAAAACATCGTCTTCCTGCAGCAAGGATGATACTTCTTCAAAAATTCTGGCTTCGCAAATCTTGAGTCTTTTGCCTTTATACGTGGTGTAAGCTGTTGGAAAAGGTGACAACCCCCTTATCCTGTTATACACGTCAATTGCAGGCAGATTCCAATCAATAATACAATCGTCCTTTGTTATCGGTCTTACATATGTTGCTTCTCTTTCGTTTTGTGGAGATGATGTAATTTCTCTGTTGCAATATTTCAATATCACATCCGGAAGTTTTACCGCACCTAGATGAGAAAGAATGTCGGTAAGTTCCCCGGCACACATGTCATCTGGTATATCTACCGTATCCTGCTGTATTATAGCACCTGTATCCATCCCCTCGTCCATCTCCATAAATGTGATACCTGTCCTGGTGTCTCCGTTAAATATACACCATTGTATCGGAGCAGCCCCCCTGTACTTAGGAAGGAGCGATGCATGAACATTTATGCATCCAAACTTCGGGATTTTCAAGACCGATGCAGGTAATATTTTGCCGTATGCCGCTGTAACAATTAGGTCGGGTGCAATTCGGACAACCTTGTCGATAAAGTCCTGACTGCTTAGCTTCGCAGGCTGGATAACATCTATACCTGCCGTCAAAGCTGCAATCTTAACAGGTGGCGGGGTCAAAATCTGCTTTCTCCCTACTGGTTTGTCAGGCTGCGTAACAACTGCTGCAAGCACAAAAGAGGACTTGATCAACTCTTTTAGAGGTTCTACCGCAAAGTCAGGTGTACCCATGAATAAAATGCTGATATCCCGAGGTTTTAAAATCCTGTTATCATAGCTGCCGCCTTCTGTCATGAAACCACCCTGTCCTTGAACAGGATTCCATCAAGATGATCATACTCATGCGAGGTGCAGACCGCTATCATAGCCTCCCCTTCGTAAACAAATTCATTCCCGTTCCTGTCCTGGGCTTTTATCTTTACAAAGGAAGGCCTGATAACCTCGCCTTCATATCCCGGTATGGAGAGGCACCCTTCACAGGAAAGCTGCTCACCCTTTTTGTCAATGAATTCCGGGTTGATAAATTCCAAATGGCCTTTCTCATCGTGAAGATCCATTACAAATATGCGTTTTAGCACTCCGACCTGCACAGCAGCAAGCCCTACGCCGTTGTTGGCAATCATTGTTTCTTTCATATCATCTAATAGGACACAAAGGTTGTCATCAAAATTTGTAACCTTTCGTGACACCTTTCTCAATATATCATCGCCCTCTACCACTATTTTTCTTAATGCCAAATTAGTAATTCTCCTCTTGATATATTTTTCGTATTTACCATTAATATTTTTCCTGTTTCTTTCAAACTGCCAGATTGTCTTTATTAACTGGTTATATTTTAAAAACTCACAACTTCATTATACACAAAAACAGACCTCTTTTCCATAGATAAAATCGCCATGGAATATGCCCTGTAAAATATTTGTATATGCAATTTTCTATAGCGCATATAAAAAATCGGGTATCCATTATTGCGCCCATCATAGCAGGAATTGTGACCAAATCCAAGTTGGACAGCGCTCATGTTGACAAGTGTATTGAAGGGATCTAAAACATCTGATATGGATTGATGTCAAAAGAGATCATGACACCTTTTTCGTGCTGTATCGCCTGAGCTCTGGTGAAATATGTTGAAAGATGCTCTTCGCTCCCGGCTTTAAGAACTATTCTGTATCTGTAATGGTTTCTGATCTTATGTATTGGAGCCTTCGAGATTTCCATTATTTCGAGTTTTGGAGCTTCTTGCTGCAAGTCGCAGTTCGGCAGGGGAACATGGCTATTGTCCTGAAGGAATACACGGTTTCCTGTAGGGTTTTCGCATTCACCAGATTGTAATTTACTATTATCTTTATGACTGTCTAGTTCATCTTTTGCATACTCACTCAGCTCCGTCCGTATTTTACGGGCGGAGTTGTATGCTGCAGATTCGTACTCTGAGGAGACGATTATTATCCCTATCGCACCAAACGGCGGATATCCCATTGCCTTGCGAAAAGCTATCTCCTGCTCGTAAAACCCCTCGTAGTCCTGGGCCGCTGCGTGCACAATTGAATATTCATCGACATTGTATGCCTGAATTATGACATTGCCTTCCTTAATTCCTCTTCCCGCACGTCCGGCAGCCTGTGTTATAAGTTGAAATGTCCTTTCGGATGCTCTAAAGTCAGGCATTCCGAGAATCAGGTCGGCCGATAGAATTCCTACTACTGTGACATTGGGAAAATCATGGCCTTTGGCAATCATCTGGGTACCTATTAAAACATTGGCTTCGCCTTTCTCGAACTGTTCGAGAATCCTTGCATGAGAGCCACGCCCTGTAGTTGTATCCTGATCCATTCGCAGAATCCGTGCGTCCGGGAACTCATTTCTGCATATCTCTTCTATTTTCTGAGTACCAGCTCCGAATCCCCCTATCCGCCCGCTTTTGCAGGATGGACAGGCCTTTGGCAGCGGGTACATTTTGCCGCAATAGTGACATATCATTGCCTTGTTGGTCAAGTGATATGTCAAGGAAACACTGCACGATTCGCATTTTGGAACATACCCGCAGTCTCTGCACAGATAAAATCCGCTGTAACCTCTTCTGTTGATAAAAAGTATAACCTGTTCGTTGCGTGCAAGCGCTTCATTCATATTCTGCCTCAAAGCGCCGCTGAATATGCTTTTGTTACCATTTGCAAGTTCTTCACGTAAATCCACAATCCGGGTTTTCGGCAAAAAACATCCTGTAGCTCTTTTGCTGAGATGCAAAAGTCTTGTCTGTCCTGTCTTGCTTCTATAATAGGTCTCAACCCTTGGTGTTGCCGAACCACATATAAGAATACCCTTAAGGTGCTGCATGCGAATCTGTGCTATCGCCAGGGCATTGTATTTAGGGTGGGTTTCAGACTTATACGATGTTTCCTGTTCTTCATCGATTATTATTATGCCCAGGTTCTTCACAGGGGCGAAAACAGCTGATCTTGCCCCCACGACTATTTTGGCCCGGCCTCCAAGTATATCCCTCCACTGTTCGTTTCTTTCCTTGTTCGTCATGCGGCTGTGAAGAACGCGGACATCTTCGCCGAAACGGTTCTTGAGTCTGAAAATCATCTGGGGAGTAAGCGATATTTCGGGAACGAGTAAAATTGCACCTTTACCTCTGTCGATGAAAGACTTGAGCACCTGCAGATAGACCTCGGTCTTGCCGCTTCCGGTTATTCCATGCAAGAGAAACTCACTGTAGACGCCTTCAGGGTTTTTCAGAATCTCATTAATTGCAAGTTCCTGCTCCTCATTTGCAACAAACGGCTGTTGCAATTCTTCATTCAGCGCTTCGTCAACCAAAACCTCATGGTCCGCCACTCTGATTTTTCCGAAATCAACAATCTGCTTTTTTGACATGGTTCTGAGCGTTGAATCTGTAATTGCGCAGGCAATAAGTACATCGCTTGTCAAGGATTCACCATATTCGAGTAGATATTCAGCGACACGCACCTGGTTTAACTGATTGAATTCACCTTCGTCTATCATAATTGCAGCTTGCAGTGGATCGGTCAAAAACACCGTTCTTGTAGTTTTGCCCTGTGACGCTCCGGTTGACGGTACCATAAGGCGGATTGCATCACCACGTGTGCAGGAATATTTTTTGCAGATGGACTGCACCAAGACCAGCTGGTCTTCCAGTAAAACCGGACAAGGCATGTCAACGCTGACTATCGGTTTAACAAAAAACGGTGACTCTTCATCGTCCAGGACGCTTAGAATATAACCTTCTACCAGCTTGTTGGACCTGCCGAACTGCACCTTGACACGCGCACCTTTAAGCTCAAACTTCTGAAATTCCGCAGGAACGCTGTATGTGTATTCTTTGTCAAATTCTATTGTGGAGTCTTTAAGTACTACTTTTACGTACATTTCTCTGCCACCCTTATATGAATGAAAACAGGTCGATTTGGGTTGTCTCAGGCAAATCATCGAGACAGCCCTGTAAATCCAGTGTCTTTATCATTGTATCGCCGATAGCGGCCTTCTTTGCGAAGTCCTCTCGTGACAAAAACCTCTCGGTCTTTTCCCTTGCAGTAACAATGTTTCTGGCAACCGCATCGCTTAATGACGGTAAAACATTTAGTGGCGGCCTTATTGAATCCTCGGTCACATAGACAAATTTCGTGGCGTCGGAATTATAAATATCTATAGGTAAAAATTCCACCCCGCGGGCATACATCTCTTCAATCAACTCCAGTATGTAATACATTTTCTGAGCTTTATCGCTGGAAAATTCCTCTTCCTTGCCGTCTATTTTAATCAGGATCTTGTCTTTTATTCTGAAGCTTGGCTGAAACCTTTCGAGGTAATGCTTAACGGTCTCGATTCCTCTGCACATTATCCTGCCGTCGAACTCATCTGCTCTAACGGTAAAAAATGCGCAATAGTAATGAGTCTTCCTGTAGACCTTGAACCATGCAATCCTAAGTGATGAGATTGAGTATGCCGCTGCATGAGCCTTTGGGAACATGTACTTAATCTTTTTACAGGATTCAATATACCACTTGGGAACTTTTTTCTCTACCATTAAATTTTCCTGCTGTTCGGTAAGTCCTTTGCCCTTCCTGACCTTTTCCATGATGTTGAAGGCTTCCTTGGGGTCAAGTCCATAATGCACAAGAGTAGTCATTATCCCGTCACGGCATCCTATAACCTCGGTTATTGTGCAGGTGCCGTCCTTTATCAGGTCCTGGGCGTTGCCTTTCCATACATCGGTTCCGTGGGAAAGTCCCATGAGCTGAACCAGGTCGTAAAATCGTGATGGTTTTGTGTCTTTGATCATTCCCCGTGCCATGAAAGTGCCCAGTTCCGGCAGTCCCAGCGTTCCGCTGTCCGAGCTTGTCTTGAATTTAAGTCCAAGCGGTTCGTTTGAGGAAAACAGCTTAATTACATTTTCGTCATTTACAGGTATCTTGATTACATCGACACCGGTTATGTCGCCAAGCACTTTAAGCATCGTGGGATCGGCATGTCCAAGTATATCCAGTTTAAGAATTGTATCATGCAGCGAGTTGAAATCGAAATGTGTTGTGATTATTCCGTTTGCAGTCTTGTCTGCCGGGCATTGTACCGGGGTGAAGTCAAAAACATCCCTTTCCTTTGGAACAACAACTATGCCTCCGGGATGCTGGCCTGTTGTCCTTTTTACTCCGATAAGCCCCATCGCCAGACGCAGGATTTCAGCTTTGGTCATGTTATCATTTGACTCGATGCAGTATTTGTTAACTATGGATATTGCATTTTTCTCTGCGTAACCGCTTATTGTTCCGGCTCTGAAAGTGTGATCACAACCAAACATCTCTTCAATGAATTTGTGCGCAACAGGTTGATATTCGCTTGAAAAATTCAAATCGATATCCGGCTGTTTCTCACCGTCAAACCCCAAAAAAGTCTCAAAAGGAATATCCTGTCCATCCCTTGCCAGAGGGATTTCGCAATGTGGACAATTTCTGGGAGGTAGATCGTATCCTGACTGGTATTCACCATTTACATAAAACTCGCTGAAACCGCACTCCGTACAGTAATAATGAGGTTCAAGCGGATTCACTTCTGTTATGCCGCAAAGGGTTGCAACAAAGGAAGACCCGACCGATCCTCTTGAACCTACCAGATATCCGTCATCGTTTGATTTTTTTACCAGCTTGTGCGCGATATAATACATAACCGCAAAACCGTTTCCTATGATCGATTTAAGTTCCTTTTCGATTCTTAGTCTTACTAGTTCCGGAACAACACCGTCTCTGCCATACATTTTCGTTGCCGTATCCCAGGTCAGTTGCTCTACATCACTTGCTGCGGTGGATATGACGGGTGGAAATGTGCCCTCCGGGAATGGCTTGACATCATCCTGGATCATATCGGCAATTTTCAGCGGGTTGGATACGACTATTTCTTGTGCCTTTGCGTCATCAAGAAATGAAAATTCATCGAGCATTTCATCTGTTGTTCTAAAATACAGCGGTGGCTGGTGTTTGGCATCGGTGTATCCCATGTCATTTTGCATTATGCCTCTATACAAGGAATCAGCGGGACGTAAAAAATGCACATCGCATGTGGCACATGTGATCTTGCCGCTTAAATCCGCCAAATCAATAACAAGCCTGTTCAATGATATCAAATCGTTCTCGGACTTGTATTTTGCGGGTACCACCTGTCCCTTGCGCTCATTGGTTCGCAGCATGAAACCGTTGTTTCCAACAGGCTGGATTTCAAGATAATCATAAAACTGTGCGGTCTGCAAAACTTTAGAGCTGGATAAGGCGATTCTTGCATCTTCATAATTGCACTTGTTTCTGTCATAATGCTCCATTATATCGCAAAACACTTCACCTGCTTCACATGCACTTCCGAGAAGATTGCCGGCTTTGAAAAACTCCATAAGACTTTTCGGAACCCTGGGGCGCTCCTTGAAAATATACTTTAAATGTGATTCCGAGACAAGTCTGTATATACCATAAAGGCCGACCTGGTCTTTCGCGAGAATAATGCAGTGATACTGGCTGTTTGTGTCATGTAAAAATACATCCTGTGATATCTGTCCAGACAGGGAATTAAGCTGTGGCAATGTTTGTATTTTCTTGTCAGAAATTACATAATCGAGTGTATAGCCACTGGATAAAGCTTCCTTGAAAATATCTGAATCAATTTCGCCACAAAGTGCAGACTGCAACTCTTCTGATTTTTCAAAAGATTTTTCGTAATTGTCCAAATCCACTTCAATATTATTATTACCATTACTGTCAATGTTGATATTATTATTACTAATTATATTGTTATTTTTAATTATACCGCTACTGATGCTGATGTTACTATTGTTTCGAAAAAACAATTCAATGGCTTTATGTATGTTCTGCTTTATCTCATATTTTGCTTCATCGTTGCTATACAAAAATTCAATAACTTTGCTTGTATCAACCAAGGCCCCAAAAAACTTTACCCTGGGACATTTCTCATTTTCGGTTCGAAATCCCTCATACCTCAGGAATTCTGCTGTTCTGAGCGCTTCATCCGATATAACGGGTCGTAACGAAATGAATTCCTCGAGTTCCATCATCGCCTGAATCGCATCTTCACAATAGGATGTATTTACAGCGTCATCGTCGTTACCGCATTTTCCTAATTTGTCATAGTCTATTTTTCTGTGAAGTTTTTTCGTGGGTTCATATGAATCGAGGTCGTTTTTTTCGAATAACACCGCAGCAAATTCCAGAATTCTGTCAGTGCCTGCATTATTGCCTGTTGTGAATATCTTGATCGCTATGTAACCTCTGTCAAGTGTGTTTTCGTCGCAAAAATACGCGACTGTTCTTCCATCATCCACAAGATAGCATTCCATACCATATATTATCTTGATGTTTTTGCCCTTTTTCCTCGCATCTTTGCATGCCTCTCTCGCTTCAGGAAATGATTGCACCACCCCGTGGTCGGTGATTGCTATTGCTTCATGTCCAAATTCAACAGCCTTGGAGACAAGGTCTTTTACGTCACATACGGCGTCCTTGCTGCTCATTTTTGTATGTGCATGAAGCTCGACCCTCTTTATACTAACCAGGTCTTTTTTGCCCTGTAGCTGTTCTACGGGCTGGATTCCCATAACCTTTGCCACAAGATCCTTTTCGTATTTTGCATCGTATTCAATATTGGCAAGAATTCTGATGTATGATTCCTTATAAAGATTTTCGAAATCGAAGGCTTCCGAGGGCTTCATAAAAGCAGTGCACTTGATTGAGTTTGTCTTGTCGGACAGGCAGAATTTGACCAGCGTCTTGGTTCCGTTACTTACAGGTCTTGATTCATATGCAAAAACAATGCCTTCAATGGTCGCTAGTCCTGTCTCGTTGTTAAGCGAATTCATAGGCACCAGTGAGACCTGGCTGTTCATTTTGCCCCAGACAACTCCCTCCGGCTGCTTGAAAGACTTGTAGTCTTTATTTTTTTGCTTGTTATTAGAATTGTTTGCAGATGAGGCGTTTTTGTCTTCTTTTAAATGTGCACCTTTTCCTTCACCGAGTTTGGCGGGAAAAGACCCATCCGCACTCTTTTTTACTTTGCTTTCTCTGATGGTCTTCGGTTTTGATGTATTATTATGCTGCGACCCATTTTCTTGCTGCCCGGTGCCGGAAACTACGGATGCATGTGTTTCGAAAAACTGAAGTTTAGCTGCTTTTTCGGCGTGTTGCAAGGCTTCATTGATATCCACCTGCAAAATATTCAATGAAAATCTAATTTGCATGCATGTTCTCTTTTTGTAGAATTCGGCAAGAAATTTGCACCCTTCTTCCATTACTGCTTCGTCAATGCCTCCGTGTAAAATGACTTGAATTTCATTTGAATATCCGATTCCATCTGTATTATTGTTTTCATTTGTGCATTCATTGCCATTTGCTTTAGCATTTACATTGTCACCATCATTATCATATTTGTTAGCATTCTCATTTTCTTTAGTATTTTCACTAGCAGCTTCATTGCCAAATCTAAACTCTGCGCTATTAAAAATCATACCGAGAAACGGATTTTGCTTGTTCAGATGCCTGAGTGCCCATGGCATGTATTTTCTGTAATTCTCTGGATTTAAATCATCAACAGGTATATGTATCAATACTTCATTAATTTTGAGTGCCTTTTCAAATACCTCCTCAGCGTCACATAGTATGCCGGCATCCGGAAAAGATTCGGTCAGAAGGGTAATTTGGGCAAATGCCGCTCCTTGCATCATAACATTGGAAACAAGACCTTCCAAAGAGATATTGTATTCGGTGGCTTCATTGTGCTTATTAACTTTTTCGTACAAATTCTTAAGGGTGTTTTTCATTTATAGCTTGTTCCTCTATATTAATCTCGTAGCATTATTAGTTGGTTATTTTTTGCGTCTATGTAGTATCACTTGATAAATTGAGAGTTCTCATCCAAAAACTTCTGCAGTTTTTCAACGGTTTCAATGCTGATGTTATGTTCCATTTTACAAGCATCTTCCTCCGCTGTCTGTTCTTCGACTCCCAGGTACTTTGTCAGAAATGTCTTAAGGATGTTGTGCTTCAGTTTAACAGCCGATGCAGCCTGTATACCGTTCTTGGTCAGAGTAATGTCGGAATATTTCTCATGTGTAATAAATCCAAGGTTTACAAGTATATTGACCGCCCTGTTAACACTGGCCCTGGTTACACCAAGTTTGGAAGATATATCAATGGACCTGATGTATCCTTTGGTTTTATACAGTTCGAGAATGGCTTCCAGGTAATCCTGGCTGGATGCACTGACTTTCATATTTGTGTTCATCCTTTTTTATTTAGTTTGAAAATTCAATCTTTTACACTTTCTTATGCAATTTGAAATTCTATTTTTGCCGCTTTTTTGTTCAGTTGGAAAAAATTATTCACACTTTCTTAGCAAGATGTAAAATATCTACTTCAGTGCCCTTTTGCGTCAATCAGTTTGGCAATCTCCGCTTCCAGTTCGTCCAATACCTTGTCCTGCGGTATTTTTCGGATAGTCTTGCCTTTAATGAAAAGCAAAAACTCATCGACGCCCCCAGCGATACCGATGTCCGCTTCTCTTGCCTCACCAGGCCCGTTTACTGCACATCCCATAATTGCAATTCTTATCGGAGCTTTTATATTACCGAATCTTTCCTGCGCCTGTTCTGCTATATTGATGAGGTCGACACAGGTTCTCCCGCAAGTGGGGCATGATATTATCCGGACCCCTTCCTCTCTATGCCCTAGTGCCTTCAATATACTGATGGCACACTCAACTTCCTTTAGAGGATCACCTGTCAAGGAAACTCTGATAGTATCACCTATCCCTTCAGCCAGCAGAGTACCTATGCCTACCGCAGAGCGAATAATCCCCTCTTTGGGAGTACCGGCTTCTGTTACCCCGACATGCAATGGATAATCTATCCTCTCTGAAATCAGTCTGTAGGTATTGATTGTCAACATGGGGTCAGATGCCTTTATCGAAAGAACTATATTATCGAATCCACAATCTTCCAGATAGCCTATTGACTCGATTGCGCTTTCTACCATGGAATTTTCGTTTACACCACCCCAGGTCTCTATGAACTTTTTGCTTACTGATCCGGAATTGACTCCTACTCTTATCGGTATTCCGTATCCTTTTGCTGTATCCGCAACCAGTTTAAGCTTGGCCTTGTCTGATATGTTACCGGGATTGATTCGAATCTTGGCCGCACCGTTTTTGATGGATTCGATAGCAAGCCTGTAATCAAAATGTATGTCCGCGACAACAGGTAACGGAGAGGATTTGCAAATTTCCTTAAGAGCCTTCGCCGCCTCCATGTCAGGAATTGCAACCCTTGTGATATCACACCCGGCGATTGCCAGCTGTTTTATCTGCTCTATAGTTCTGACTACGTCTCTTGTATCTGTATTGTTCATGGACTGGATTGCTATAGGATTGTTGCCGCCTATTTTAATGTTACCAATTGTAACTTCTCTGGTGATTTTGCGTTTCAATTGTTTTCCTCCGAATGAGCTATATTTTGAAAAGCCTCATGATATCAAAGACAAGTCCCAAAATGGCAAGAGCAATAATAAACATGAATCCTGCAAAAATAATCTTATTCTCAACCGCAGCAGGAAGACGCTTGCCCCTTATCGCTTCGATTGTAATAAGCAAAAGGTGACTTCCGTCAAGTGCCGGTATAGGTAAAAGATTGAATATACCAAGGCTTAAGGAAATAAGTGCAAAAAGAGATAAAAGATTGTAAATAATGTCTTTAATTGGAATCTTTTGGTCGACTATTGTGCCGGTAATCATGACAATTCCTACCGGACCTGCAAGACCGTCTTTTGCCTTTATTTTGCCGGATATCATCATGGCTATACCTTTGAAAGTCACTTTTAGGATTGATACTGAAAATTTGAAAGATTCGCCGATTGATGCCGCAAATCCGCTCCCGGACTTAAAATCTATACCTATTGGATTATAGTATTGCGAAATCATCGGTGTGGTGGTAAGTTCAATTTCCTTGCCATCTCGTTTTACTACTACTGCTAAAGGGCTGCCTTTGCTCTGTGCTATCTGGGAAATAGCGGATTGTGAATCCTTGGTTGGTACACCACCAACTGATAATACTATGTCTCCAGCCTTTATAACCGGTTTGCCATTGTTGGATTTCGGGTCAACGCTTGATATAACCCACCCTTCGGCCGAATCATCAGATTGTCTTGTAATTCCTATTACAAAGGTAGAAATTTTTTCGGGAATGAGCGTATAATCCTTGACTGTTTTCCCGTCATTCTTAAGAACTGTTAAATTTACTTTTTGGCCCTCAGGAAGAAAATTCGCCTCAAATGCATAGTCGGTTGATGTAAGTATGCTCGACCCGTTTAATTTGAGAATTTTATCAGAAACCTCGACACCGGCAGATGCTGCTTGAGTCTTCTCTCCAACATTACCGACGGTCGTTGTGATAAATCCGATTGAAGTAAACAAAATAATCAGTGCCAATACTCCTGCAAGAATATTGACAATAGGACCTGTTGCGATTGTAACAGCCCTCTTCCATTTCGGCATATTGTTAAATGCGCCCTTATCTTCACTTGGAGCCTCTCCCATTCCCTCTTCACCGAGAAATCTCACCGACGCTCCTATCGGAAGCAGTTTCAAGCTGTATTTGATATTCGTCTTCTTGCTTGTCTTGGATAAAAGAACCGGTCCCATAAAAAGTGAAAACTCCAGTATCTTGAATCCCAAAAGTCTTCCGGATATGTAATGGCCCAGCTCATGAATAAACATCAGAAGGCTCAGTATTAAAATTCCTACTACTATTCCCATTTTTATATCTCCATTTCTGTCTTCACATTATTATTGTTCAACGCTAATCGTGTAATTTCTCTTTTTTATCTTTTCTAATGTATGCATTTTGTATATTTGCTTTTTGTTAATATATTAACCATTTGATATTCTACCGTTTACTCGCTAGTGATTCCACTGACCCTCTTGCCCATTTATCAAGTTCATAGATCGACTCCAGATCTGGATTTGCTATAAAATTCGTCTGTAAATGCCGATCCATTGTCTTCTCTATTAACTCCGGAATTTCCAGGAAGGAGCATTTATCCTTCATAAAAAGTTCGACTGCCTTTTCGTTCGCTGAATTCATAACAGCTGCCATACTTCCTTTTATATCAAGCGCATCATATGCAAGTTGAAGGCATCGAAAGGTCTTGATATCGGGCTTTTCGAAAGTCAGCGCATCTGACATAAACGGGTTAAAAGGTTTGTATTCGCCTTTTAGCCTCTCCTTCTTAAGAAGTGCAATCTGTATAGGTAGCTTCATATCAGGGAATCCCATCTGAGCCAGTACCGATCCATCAACAAATTCCACCATCGAATGTATTATGCTTTGCGGATGAACAACCACCTCGATATGTGATTTATCGACTCCGAACAACCAATAAGCTTCTATAACTTCCAATCCCTTGTTCATAAGTGTAGCACTATCGATAGTTATCTTGCCACCCATATTCCATGTAGGATGAGATAAAGCGGATGCTACACTTACAGATTGAAGCTCTTCCGACTTTTTGCCTCTGAAAGGACCTCCGGACGCAGTAAGAAAAATACGTGAAACATCCTTTGTGTCAAAATCCTTGAGGCATTGCCAGATGGCGGAGTGTTCGCTATCCACAGGATATATGGAAACGTTATTTTTCAATGCCTCTTCGGTTACAAGTGCACCTGCCGCAACAAGTGTCTCCTTGTTCGCAAGAGCTATGTCCTTGCCTGCCCTTATAGCCGCCACAACTGGCGAAAGACCGGATATTCCGACCATGGCCGCTATCGTCATGTCGCTATCAGGAGATGTGGCAACCGCGCAATTGCCTTCATTGCCATACATTACCGAGACATTGAAATCAAATTTACTTATTCGTCTGGATAGTTCGACAGCAGACTTTTCGTCACCCATGGATACAAGACCTGGCCGGAACTCGGCAATTTGCTTTTCTATAATGTCAACGCTTGTATTGGCGCTTAAAGCTTCAACTTTGAAGCCAAAAGTTCTTACAACGTCAAGTGCCTGAATCCCAATAGAACCTGTAGAACCAAGTATTGAAACTGACTTTATCATATCGGGTTTTCCTTTCCGCACGAACTTACCTTTGCGATAATTTTATACAAGATAATAAATCAAAGCGCCGGCAAGAACAACAGGAAACGTAAAAAACACGCCATCAAATCTGTCCATCAGTCCACCATGACCCGGAAGAAAATTACCGAAATCCTTGACATCTCCCCAGCGCTTGATGGATGATGCAAACCAGTCGCCGAGTTGAGAGGCGATTCCAGCAAGCAGCCCCATGATTATTCCAAATGAAATCATATATACAACAGATTTCTTGACTATGTCAGGACCGCTCATCATTATTATCATCCATATCACCATTATGAAAACGCTTCCGAAAACACCGCCTATGCTTCCCTCCCAGGTTTTTTTGGGGCTTATCAGCGGAATTATCTTATGCCTGCCAAGAGTCACACCTGCAAAATACGCGAACACATCAGAAACCCAGGATACGATCATTGCAGCTATAATCCACATGAAACCGTTCGGTATCATATACAAAAGAATCTGGCTGCATACAACTGGCACGGATATATAAATAATTATCAGTGGTACCATGAGAGAATCCATCAGATAGTCCGGACCTTTTGTTAAAATCACATAAAATATCACAGAAAATGATAAGAGAATCAGAAATGCAAAGAGAATTGAAAATGACTCGGTCACATACTTTACAATCAGTTCCCTCTCTGCCTGTAGTCTATTAGGAGACGATACAAGCAATCTGTCTACCACCCTCCAGTTCAAATCCCCGTGAATAAAAACCGTTATCAATGGTATAAATACACCAAGGCTCCCAAGTACACATGCAGCTTGATTGATTCCTCCAAATTTTGTCTTGGCAACTGCCGAAACCTCGATGATGGATATTGCCGCCACAAGAAAAAAGAAGAAAAGTGTTATCTGTGGAATTAAAAACCCCGGCAAGACAAATGCAGCTACTGCAAATGCAAAAACGATACCGGTTATAACTCTTGTTTTCATTTCTTTACCCCGCCAAAACGTCGATCTCTTTTAGTAAAATCCGCTAATGCCATATCAAGGTGCTTTTCGGTGAAATCAGGCCATAGTACATTGGAAAACCATAATTCTGAGTATGCTGATTCCCATAAAAGAAAATTGGAAAGCCGTAATTCCCCGCTGGGTCTGATAATTAAATCCGGATCCGGCACATCAGGAAGATACAGATTGTTTGAAATCGTCTCTTCACTTATATTTACCGGATCTATCTCTCCGTTTAAAACCTTTGCGGATATTTCTTGTACCGCATGCAGAATCTCGCGTCTGCCACCGTAATTGAAAGCGATTATCAGCTGCATTTTCTTACGGCTGACAGAGCGCTTGATTGCAATATCAAGCTCACCTTGTATGTCTTCAGGCAGACTTTTCAGGTCGCCCAGAACTCTAAGTCTGACTCCCTGGCGCTCCATCTCAGGATCATATTTGTTCAAAAATTCTATCAGCAGTTCCATCAATGCCGATACTTCATCAGAAGGTCTTGACCAGTTCTCTGTCGAAAATGCGTAAACCGTCAGATACTTGATTCCTCTATTGCCACACCATTCGGTCATGCTTCTGAGCTTTTCGGCTCCGGCCTTGTGTCCCGCTTTCCTCGGAAGTCCGCGCTTCCTGGCCCACCTGCCGTTTCCGTCCATAATGACCGCCAGGTGCAAAAGCGGGCTTTGGATATATTCTGTTGCAGGTTTTTTAAAAAGGGAAAACCCCATATCCAATCTCCTTAGAAAAAACATCAAAATGATAAATTTGCTTCAATTCAAATAAATAGAGCTAACCCGACATTACCATAAACAACTTAATTGCAATCTACGGATTCAAAACAATACAGAAATTGCGTTAAATTTTCTGATTTATTAAACGGTAAAAAGCTCCTTGTCTTTTTCGGCGATGATTCTGTCGATTTCAGCAATGAATCTGTCAGTGAGTTTCTGAATCGTTTCCTCGGTGACAGCCAGCATGTCTTCGCTGATCTCCTTTTTCTTGTGCATATCCTTGAAACGGTCTATTGCCTCTCTGCGGATGTTGCGGATGGCAACCTTCGCCTCTTCGCCGTGCTTGGCAACCGTTTTGGTAAGGTCTTTTCTGCGTTCTTCGGTCAAAGCAGGAAAAGAAAGTCTTATTATTTTGCCGTCATTATTGGGATTGATGCCAAGGTCAGAGGTTAAAAGCGATTTCTCGATGGCCTTCAATATTGATGCATCATAAGGTGTTATAGTAATCATCCTTGGCTCCGGAACCTGGATGTTCGCCAGCTGGTTTATCGGTGTCGGTGCTCCGTAATAATCAACCGCTATCTTGTCCAGAACCTTTGGATTGGCTCGTCCGGCTCGAATCGTATTAAAGTCTTCCCTGAGAACGTTGATTGTCTTTATCATTCTGTTCTCATATGGAGTATAAGTCTCCTTTGTAATTTCAATCATAAGTAAAACCTCCCTGAAATTATTGATTTTTTATCTTATTTTCTATTATTATAGCATTTTGAAAAAAGTTGCATAATATATTTGCTTTCAAAATGCATTCTGCAAACTATTTTTCGTATTTTCAATTAATTACAAAATTTAGTTTGCTATATGATTATAATCTAAGTAGGGAATATCAGCAAGGTTAAAGTTTAATTTTACCCTTGTAAAATTTAACTTTAACCTCGGCAAAAATTTACAGAATGTGTCAAAACTTAAGCAAACGTCAATAACATGCAAGATAATCTTCATAGAGCAGATTATCAAATACGTACTTGCGTTGCAGTAAATTTATAAATTGTATTAAAAAAACAATAAAACCCGACTGTTGATGTTTGAATTCCACAATCGGGTTTTTGTTGGGTTTGTCTATAATGAAAATCATTTTAGATTTATAAGTTGTAATCGCTTGCAGCAAGCTCAATCCTAAGAAATCAATGTGCCTATTTTCTCGCCGCATACAATGGAAACAATGTTGTCGAGGTTGCTCATGCTAAAGACACCGATTGTGACCTTGTTGTCTCTGCAAAGCGCAGCCGCTGTTGCGTCCATGATTCCAAGATTCAATGCCAGAATCTGGTCGTAATTCAATTCGGAATATTTGACCGCGTCAGGGAACTTTTTCGGGTCCTTGTTATAGACACCGTCTACCATGGTTGCCTTGAGCAGGATATCAGCTTCTATCTCAGTGCAGCGCAATGCTGCAGCAGTATCTGTTGAAAAATAAGGATTGCCGGTACCGCAAGCAAAAATAACAACCCTGCCCTTTTCTAAATGCCTTACGGCTCTTTTACGTATGTATGGTTCGGCGAACTGTCGCATCTCGATTGCACTCAGAACACGGGTATCGCAACCTGCGCGCTCCACAGCATCGGAAATCGCAAGAGCATTGATAGCTGTAGCGAGCATCCCCATGTGGTCGGCAGTAACACGATCCATTCCTTCGCTTGTTCTTCCGCGCCAGAAATTGCCGCCTCCGACTACAATTCCAACTTCAACTTCTAAATCAACAAGCTTTCTGATGGTCTTGCCAATGTCTGACAGAACATCATTGTCGAGTCCATGACCTTTGTCACCTGAAAGTGCTTCTCCACTAAGTTTTAGTAATACTCTTTTGTAAACCGGTTTTGACATATTCATTACCACCCTCCGCTTAATAGTTTTATATAGCAAGCTTATTTATGTTGTGTAATTAAAAATACTTATAAAAAAAGAGGTACGCATCGGAATGCATACCCCTAAAAATATAATTACTTGATTTGATTCATAACTTCCTCGGCAAAATTCTCTTCCTTCTTCTGAAGCCCTTCACCCATTTCATATCTGGTAAATCTTCTGATAGAAATGTTCTCGCCGATCAGAGCGATCATTTCCTTAAGATATGACTCCATGTTCTTAGAATCATCCTTGACGAAAGTCTGATTTAACAGACAGTTCTCGTCATAGAACTTCTTGATGCTGCCTTCTACGATACGATCTAGGATTTTCTCTGGCTTTCCTTCGTTCAATGCCTTGTTACGAATAATAGTAGTCTCTTTTTCGATCTCATCGGCAGGAACATCATTAGATGATATCCACTTAGGATTCATAGCTGCAATCTGCATCGCAACGTCCTTGACGAAAGCTTTGAATGTCTCGTTCTTGGCGGCAAAGTCAGTCTCTATGTTAACTTCTATAAGAACACCAATCTTGCCATTTGCATGAATGTAAGAATCAACGATTCCTTCAGCGGCTATTCTGCCTGACTTCTTGGCAGCGGACGCGATTCCCTTTTCGCGAAGCCATGAACATGACTTCTCGATATCACCATCGGACTCTATTAGTGCTTTCTTGCAGTCCATCATTCCGGCGCCGGTTTTCTCTCTTAAAATTTTAATTTTATCTGTATCTATGCTCATATATATTATCTCCTGTAATTTTTAAAAAATTATTTTAGGTTGTGTGAAATGA
Organism: uncultured Oscillospiraceae bacterium; assembly: GCA_964652975.1. GTDB lineage: Bacteria > Bacillota > Clostridia > Saccharofermentanales > UBA5734 > CAZZCN01. The sequence continues at coordinate 44,139 of CAZZCN010000008.1, forward strand.
TATGTGCTTTATATTAAGCTTCCACTTCTTCAGCTACTTCGATATTCTCTGCTTCTGTCTCAATAAAGACTTCCTCGGCAGATACCTCTTCTGCAACCTCTACTGCCGGCTCTTCAAACTTATCGGCGACTATGTCAATCTGCTCTCCCTGGTGTCCTTCGATGATGGCGTCTGCCATTTTGCCTGCTATAAGCTTGACTGCACGTATTGCATCGTCGTTACCCGGTATTACAAAATCAACTTCGTCAGGATCGCAGTTGGTGTCAACTATTCCGACTATCGGTATATGAAGTCTTCTAGCTTCAAGAACAGCTATATGTTCCTTCTTCGGGTCAACAACAAACATACACGCTGGCTGTTTCTGCATACCCACGATACCCCCAAGGTTCTTCTCTAACTTTTCCATCTGAAGTTTTAACTTTGCAACTTCCTTCTTAGGAAGCACTTCAAATGTTCCGTTAACGGACATCTGCTTTAGTTCTTCCAGTCTCTCAAGTCTCTTCTCGATTGTCTTGAAGTTGGTGAGTGTTCCACCCAGCCAGCGGTTGTTGATAAAATACATACCGCATCTTTCGGCCTCTTCACGAATCGAATCCTGAGCCTGCTTCTTGGTGCCAACGAAAAGCACCGTTCCACCTTGCATTGCAATGTCTCTGATGAACATATATGCATCGTCAACCTTGCGGACTGTCTTCTGGAGATCTATGATATAGATTCCGTTTCTTTCTGTGTAGATGTACTCTGCCATTTTAGGATTCCATCTACGTGTCTGGTGTCCAAAATGGACGCCTGCCTCTAATAGGCTTTTCATGCTGATTACTGACATTTCTATTCCTCCTGTTTTTTCCTCCACGAATGTTTTCTTAAAGATAATGATTAAGACAACAGAATCTCTCATTCGTGTGTGTATTTTTAAACTCATAGAATTTTAACACTTAAAGTCATTTTTTTCAAGCAAAATTTTTCTGATTAAAAAATCTACGATTAAAATTTATTTTTGCAAATTATACTTTATAATGTATAATGTGTTTGTGTGTTTTATATCCGCCAATTACGCCTTTCAATTTTATAATATTTTGACGGGTAAAACATTATAATAAATATATTAAGTGAAATATTTAAAATAATTAGTGAGGTGCCCTATGTATTCAGAAAATTTTGTATCAAAAAAACTAAAAACCTTTGCCCAGAAGAATGATTGGCTTGTCAGCGGTGAGTATATTTACGGCGAGGAGCAGGGATATCTGTTCACGGGAATGGATTCCAAAGGTCAAAAGACTTTTATAACACCTGTTCCAGGAATCACCGACGAACAGAAAGCAGAGCTTTTTGAAGTTCTCGCCAAAAACAAGCAGACGATGAAACTCGACGAATTCGAAGTGTCCGATGATTTTCTTTGTATAAGAATCAAGGATTCAATGTCACTGAAGCCTGACGAACTGGACTTTATATTGGCGCTGTTGGTCGGATCGATACAGGAGGTTGGCATAGTAGCGGTTGACCGTTGCCAGGAGTGCGGCAAAATGGATGCTGGACACGAAAATTTCATATATGATTTATACTGTTATATGCATGAAGATTGCGCCAGGCATCTTGGAGACATTGATGAAGGTATGGCAGCGAAAGATAATGAAGATAGAAGTGAAGATAGTAATGAAGACAGCAGTGAATATACGGATGAAAACAGCGAATCCGATGTAGCTGCTTCAGACGATGATTCCAATGATGCCGGCACCAAGGGCATGTCTTCAGCTGCTACGGAATCTGAATATTTAGTTCCTCTGTCACGCAAAATAACCTTTACAGTAATTGGAGCAGTTGCGGGTTCAATACCTTGGCTGTTCCTTCCATTTATAATCGATCTGGTAAATGATCTTTTGAGCAAAATAACCCAGTCTGCTTTGATACCGAATTTCGTTCAGTCGCTTCTGACATGCGTTTGCGCATATCTTGTTTCATATTTTGCCATCGAAGGCTACAAGCTCTCCAAATCCAAACTTAATATCAAAGGCCGCTGGATTATCGGTATAACTTCAGTGATTACAGTAATTTTTGCACAGTTTGCCTATCTTGCAGTTCTTATAATAAAAGAGCCGGGTGTCAAATTCACTTTCTCGAATTACATCTCTAATCTAACTAAATTCAACTTATACATTAATATGCTGCTTGGCGTTTTGATTGGTGTCGTTTTCACTTTAATAGCTATTTTGCCGTTTTTTGACAACACCAAGTCATCGTCTGATGCAAAGACCGATTTTCTTGCGCGCAAGAGGAGGTCACAAGTTGACAATTCGGTTGACGTATCTGACGACTCTCAGCAAGAAGATGAAGTTGACACTTCGGACGACTCTCAACAAGAAGATGCAGTTGACACTTCGGACGAAAATGGTTCCGCCAGTGAAAATGAAAGCAAGTAAATTATTGCATGGAAAACGAAACAATCAAAAACACTATCAATAGTGAATACAAAGCAGTCTACGAAAATAATAGTGAAATTAATTCAAGCAAAAACATCGACGACGATATGAGTTTCTCGGACCGTCAAATGCTTGATTCTTTGTCAAGCCTCATAAGAATCCCCAGTGTTAAAGGCATGCCAGAGCCTGGCGCTCCTTTCGGAATTGAAACACTAAGAGCGCTTGAATACATGCTGTCCTTGGGCAACGAAATGGGCTTTACGACAAAGAACATTGATGGGTTTGCCGGATATATAGAATTTGGCGAAGGTTCAAAGGAGCTGGCCATTTTGTGTCATCTTGACGTAGTTCCCGCTGACAAGGGATGGTCTTCCAATCCGTTTGTGCCTGTTATTCATGATGGCAAAATCACAGGTCGTGGCACCAATGATGACAAAGGACCTGCCATTGCCGCTCTTTATGCAATGAAAGTATTAAAGGACGAAGGATTCATTCCACCCTGCCGCGTTCGATTGATTCTAGGTCTTGACGAAGAAAGCGGATGTGAATGCATGGCATATTATAAGACCAAGGAGAAAACTCCCGACATAGGTTTTACTCCGGATGCCAAATTCCCGGTCATCTATGCTGAGAAGGGGATTTTGCACATAACAGTTTCAGGTGCTTTCCCACAAGTTAATTTGTCTGATAGCGAAATAAAAACTCAGTCATCTTCATTCTCTGCTGCCAACCCGCTTCCACACCTTTCACTAATTGGCATAAGTGGTGGCGAGCGCGCAAACATGGTGCCTGCAGAATGCACTTATTCATTTTTGGATTCTGTCTTTGATACTTCAAGTAACACAATCAAGTCTGTTACCGTCCACGGCAAGCCTGGTCATGCAAGTATGCCTGAGAATGGTGAAAATGCTATTTCCAAAGCAGTCAATGAACTTTACGACATATTTAAAGCTAATAATACCTCTCACCCGTTTCTTGATTTTTATAAAATTCACATCAACATGGAGACAGATGGAAAAGGGCTTGGAATTTCTGGTTCTGATTCACTGTCAGGTGCTCTTACCTGTAATGTAGGATTGATATCATTTTCACAAAATCTATTGGAAATGACTTTAGATATACGATATCCTGTTACTTTTAACAGGGAAGCACTTATCAAAACAATCAGCGAGAAGATTTCCGCCTATGGAATGACAATAAAATCACATGGAGGCCTCGAGCCTATATATACAGACCCTGAAAGTGATTTCATCCAGACCTTGCTAAAGGTATTCAACAAAACAACCAATAAATGCCTTACCCCGGTTGCTATTGGTGGTGGAACATATGCAAGATCAATGCCGGGTATTGTAGCGTTCGGCCCGAACTTCAACTCTGTGGATGATGTAGCACACCAGGCTGGAGAGTATATGCGCATTGACGATTTGTTTTTGTGCAGCAAAATTTACAAGAATGCTATCAGGGAATTAGCTTCAAAAATTCAAGATCAGAATCCTCAATTCAAATAATCCCAGTTTAAATCGTCTTGTTTTTTCTTGAAAAGCAGTATAGACAGTGAAATCAAAACACCTATAATAATTATAGCGGTCACGATGATCATCGTAAGAGAAAGCTGAAACGACGGTGATGAAATATTTTTGATTGAAAGCACATTTCCTGTGAGCATAAGGTCCATAACAAGATTTTCACCTTTGACATAGACTGTTCCACTTAACTGTTCGGTGTTTTCTCCAAGAGAGATAACAACAGGTAACTGCGCTATCTCGGTTCCGTTTATATCTTTAATATAGATTTTATAGCTGCCGGGCAGGATTCCTTTAAATTCATAAAAACCGTTATTTGCAGTTTGAGTTGTTTTAGATGTTGAATAAAGTTCAACTGTCTTGTTAATTATAGGATTCCCCTTTTCGTCAGTTATTATACCTGATATATTTACAATCAGTTGTGAATCATTTTTATTTGCTGTTTTTGCTATTCCATTAGCGGTGGAATTAGTATTGTCTGCGTTTACGCTGATTGATGATATCTTGACCGATTTTAAATTCGCATCCGTCTGTTTAGATAAACTCTTGGAACTGTTTACCGTCGTGACCGCAGGATTCCGAACCTCCCATTGCGAGGTTGCAGTCGCATAGTTGGATTTGGCTTGTGTTGGTGTTGGTGACAAAGTCGGCGCAGGAGGTTGTGTTATATTAATTATTTCTGGTGTTCCATTCCACTTTTTGGCGGCAATATAATATATAAATCCGTCCTGTACAGGCTGCCATATGTGGTTTATTGATATTTCATCATCAGATCTTAAGAGAAAATTCTCTGAATTTTCGTCATTTTCCTTATCCGCTTGCCTGTAGACATATGGCGCAGGATTGTCTCCGGAAATCGGGTCATTCCATGTAAAATCTATGTGATACCAAAGCGAGCCCAGCTTTATCATGTTCCAGACATGAGGGTTGATATCAGGATTTTCCGGCGGGGGTATTGGAGCACGTCCATCTATGGTGATAGAATCATAACCGGCTTTCTTAAGCATGATATACCCATACATGGCGTATGCCTGGCAGACACCTCTAGGATAACCGTTGATAATATCGCTGCCTTTATCCATAATCATTTGATATGCAGTGTATATGGCATTTTCTGATTCATTTTCAACAAACACCCGGTAATCATATTGAAATGTTCTGAAAAGAAAATTGTTGATTGACTTTAGTCTGTCATAATCGGTTGTTTTGGATTTATATTCATTTGAATTTAAAAACGCACTGACATGACTCTCAACTGCCATTCTTGCCGCTAATGCGTTTGTTCCGTCATGCCAGGTAATATCATATATTAATTCTAATTCTCCTACCTCTTTTATAACCCCGTTTACCGGTTCGCCAACACTAATAGAAGCTCCAAGCGACCATCCCGACATAGCCAGTCTGGTATAAGCATTGTAATTACCAGCGCTCATCTTCATAAGCTGCTGATTGAAAATATCTTGAATTTCAGGTCTTAATTCAAAAGTATTGTTAACAATAACAATATTACCTTTTGCGTCAGTTTTGAGGATTTTCTTTGCAGCTGCTATACCGTAAGTTGTAAACGTCGCAGACGTAAGCATTTTGTCAAAAGCATTCTGAAGTGTATTTCTTAAATTTAATTCAACAGTCGTTGGATCAGTAGGTGCTGGCTCGGCAGCATCGATGAACGGATTGAAAATATAAATTTTAGAGATTACCATCGAAAAAACGATTAAAATTATTGCAAGTATTTTTACAAAATACGAATTTCTACTTGTATTATGGTTTGTACTTTCCATTAACAGACATCCTCGCTAGCTATACCCTAAATATATAAATTTATTTCTATGGTCATTCTTTGCACAGCGGTATCATTTTAATACTTTTCTGCCTAAAAAGCATCACTTAAAGCATATTTTCATCACATTGCAACATAGTTTCGAAGTTTGTTTATACAATAAATAGTCACAAATTGATAATACAGTGTCTATTACAATTCTTGTCTTTTAAAAACAATCGCTGACAGCAAGATCAGTAAGAAAATCCCTATTACGGTTGTAACAATGCTTTTCGTATAATCAGAAAAGACATTCAATCCTGCACTTATTTGATATGCCGCTTCATTAAGCTTCATAGGAAACCAATCAGAAATTTTCGGTATTATAGAAAGAATGCTGAGAACAAAATATCCACCTATTGCAATCAATGCACTGAATGATGTCTTGTTGGTCATGGTACTGGCAAAAAAAGTAAAGGCAAGTATAAACAGCGAAAACAACAGATACATCAAAACTCCTATAAATGAAGCACCTGTTGGAAACTTGTCAAAAAGCAGGTACGTGTAAATATAAAATACAGCATATGACGGAATAAGCGTTGCTGTAACAATAAGTGATGCTGCCACGTATTTAGATAACATAAATATGTTTCTTGAAACCGCCTTGGTCAATATCAAAACTGCGGTACCTTTGGATTTTTCGTCTGAAACTATCCCCATGAAAATCAAAATCTGCACGAATATTCCCATCTGCGTCAGATTCTTGTAATATTGGAGATAGGAATCAATTATCGTAGGGGGTGGAATCTCTATCGGTATTCCAATGGATTCCCCTGAAGTTCCAATCATGAAAGAAATTATTTCCGGAAGGTATCTGGCGGTAAGCGGGCTCATTATTCCGAAAAGGAGAAGAACTATCAGCATAACTATGAATCTGCTCTTTTTGAAATTTTCAGTAAGTTCTTTCTTAAGCATAACCCAAAATATTCTCATGCTTTTGTCACCTCCAAAAAAATGTCCTCCAGCGAAATGGCTAGTGAATTGAACTGTTCAAATGCCAGGTTGCGCGAAGCTGCTATTCTAATGATATCCCGTTGTGCGGATGGTCTGTCAGCCACTTTTATCAGAAGCGACCTATCACCTTTAAAATCAGCATTCTGGTACCAGACACTCTTTTTTATTTCGTCGTTGAAAGAATAAATCTCGTCTTTGGAAATAAATTCGGGAAAAGCAACGCTTACGCATTTATTGTCAAATTGCATTTTAAGGTCAGAAACACTGCCCTGCTGCAAAATTCTGCCTTTATCGATTATGGCTATGCTGTCACAAACCCTTTCGATATCAGAAATAATATGAGTAGAGAAAAATATTGTCGTTTTGCCTTTAAGCCTTGTGAGTATCTCCATTACCTCAAATCTACCGGTTGGGTCAAGGGCTGACGCCGGCTCATCCATAAGTACAATGTCAGGTTCATTTATCAGAGCCTGGGCAATACCGAGTCGTTGTTTCATGCCACGTGAAAAAGAGGCGATTCTCTTATTTACATTATTAAGACCGACAAGGTCAAGCAGTTCAAGTGATTTCATCTTACGCGTCTTTGCATCAAAACCGTAAAGGTCTGCGCAAAAACCCAAAAATTCAACAGGTCTCATGTACCCGTAGCATTCAGGCACGTCAGGAAGGTACCCTATTTTCTCCCTGCCCTTCATATTGCCAAAGCTCACGTTTGTTCCCTGAAGTTTTATCGAGCCGCTATCAGGATTGGTGAGACCTGCCAGCATTTTTAATGTCGTTGTCTTCCCCGCTCCGTTGGCGCCGAGAAATCCGAACACGCTGCCTTTGGGTACTGACAGGTTCAAATCATCTACCGCTTTTATCTGATTATATTTTTTGGTCAGATTAATTATCTCTATAGCAAAGCTTTCGCTTTCTGTCACGCTCATTCGTCGTTCCTCCCGAAAAAGAGGTAGATTACCGGCCCGATGATATTGACAAATATTATTATAAGCAACCATCCCCATTTTGGAAGGTACTTTGGCGGTGACTGCGCGCCGATAAGTTTTATCAGCGAATAGATCATCAGTGACCATTGCAGTAGAATAATGGGGATTAGAAACGGCAGGATCTCCTTTAGCATTTCAATTGAATCGTTTATTTCGTAACCCATGTTTTTATAACCTCCTCGCTTGTTGTCTGAAAATCACTTGAAATATAATGTTTTTAGTTTTCCATGTGCTAAATGTAGTAAAATGTATTTGCTGCTAATTATCATCGTAGAATTTTGTTATTGTCAAAGCAAAATCCATGTATATTTTATCACTTTGTATAACTAATGCATATTATTTTTTGATTACAAGGACAATTATTATCTATTTTTTCCCTTTACAAAACCGGCTCAGAGTAGTAAATTTATTACTGTTGCGCATATGAATTTGAAATTTGAATGTGAAAATATTGATATTATGCTTATCTCGACACAATAAAATTCAATGTAATCAACCCTGACGCCAATAAAAGTGCAAAACTTAAATTTTGAATAATATATTAATATTTAGATGTACATATAAAGGGGATAAATATAAAATGTTCAGACCGAAATTATTTGAAACTATGAAAGGCTACAGCAAGGATCAATTTTCGAACGACCTTGTTGCTGGAATTCTAGTTGGAATAATTGCAATTCCGCTATCTATTGCTTTAGCAATTTCATCAGGCGTTACGCCGCAGCAAGGTCTTCTGACTGCCATTATAGCAGGATTTGTTGTATCTTTTTTCGGTGGAAGCCGTGTACAGATTGGAGGTCCCACTGGTGCCTTTGTTGTTATTATTTACGGAATTATTGTTAATTTCGGATATAGCGGGCTGGTAGTTGCAACCTTGATGGCCGGTATACTTCTTATAATTATGGGTATACTGAAGTTCGGTACGATTATACGATACATCCCATGCACTATTACAACGGGGTTTACGTCAGGTATTGCAGTGGTTATCTTTTCACAGCAGATTAATGATTTTCTGGGACTGGAAATCAAAAAGATTCCGGCGGAATTTTACGATAAAATTCATTCAATTATTATTAATATGAATCATTTAAATATTTACAGTCTTTTGACCGGTGCTCTCGCACTGGCTATTATCATCGTCTGGCCCAAGATCAACAAGCGGATACCTGGAGCGCTTATTGCAATTCTGGTTACTTCTGTTTTGAGCATAGTATTTGATTTCCCTATCGAAACAATAGGAAGTCGTTTCCCGACGCTTTCTGCAGCACTTCCCAAATTCGCAATGCCTGTCATCGATGTCTCACAACTCTCAAGTCTTATCGGTCCAGCTTTTACCATCGCCATTTTGGCGGGTATCGAATCTCTTATGTCTGCTGTTGTTACCGATAAACTTGTTATTGACAAGCACGATTCCAATACCGAATTGATTGCTCAGGGAATGGCAAACATTGCATCTGTTCTGTTCGGCGGAATACCTGCAACCGGAGCGCTTGCAAGGTCAGCGGCAAATGTCAAAAACGGCGGAAGAACGCCTGTAGCCGGTATAGTCCACTCAATCACTGTCCTGGTGATAATGCTTCTTCTAATTCCATTCGCCAAGATGATTCCTATGACCACTCTGGCTGCTATTCTAATTGTTGTAGCTTATAATATGAGTGAATGGCGTGTATTTAAAGCCCTGCTGAAGACTCATCCCGCTGATATCATGGTACTTGTAATCACTTTTCTTCTGACTGTCTTTCTTGACCTGGTTGTTGCAATCGAGATTGGCATGCTTCTGGCTGTGGTTGTTTTCATGGTATCAATGGCAAATAAGTCCAAGGTAGTCCTGAACAAGGATCTAAGCACAGCCGAAATCAAAGTCCTCTCCGTAAACGGACCGTTCTTCTTTGCAGCTTCGGATCATTTTGCAGAATATATTAAAATACATTGCAAGGGTGCCAGAATCGTTATCCTGTCCCTCGAAAACTCTTATCACATGGACGCTACAGGAATCGGCGCCTTGGTTAGCATTGTGGAATTCTGTAAGCTTTCCGGTATTAAACTGCTATTGACAGACACCAAGGAGGACATCCAGATCCTATTCGAAAAGACAGAATTTGTGGCACTAGTGGGAGAGCATAATATGTACGACTCCGTCACCGATGCCCTCGCCTCTGTGACTGGTTAAAACTTCGCAATACGGCGTCGGCGTCAGTTTCAAATTCGATTACATATCTATATATGCAAAGTGATAAAACTTCGTTTTATCACTCTTGGAGAATCTGATGAGACCAGATTCTCTGCACAAATTTGAATAATACTTTCATTAATATACTAAGAAATTTTTCAATCCTCTGAGAATCCAATCGAGTAATCTCAGAGGTTGCGTCACTGCAAATTTTATATTCTGCAGATTCTCTCATAGAGCTAAAACTTTTGATTTGGCTTTTGCTACGTTGGCGTAAAAAATGCGAAGAAGATTTGCCTAAGCAAATCTTCCATAGAGTCAAAACTAAAAGTTTTGACTCTCCTTATTACTTTTTCTGGTTCACTGGTATGAATGCTGCACGCTTGATTTTCTTGGTTGTGGTTTTCTCGAATTCAGTTTCCTTTATTTCAAAGTTTTTGATGGATTTATAGCCGGTAATCATTTTATTTACTGCTTTTATCTGTTCGCCGATCAACTGTCTTACCTTCTCATCAGTATACTGTTCGCCAAGTTCTTCCTTAAGCAGGTCATAATCTGGGAATATAGCCGCATTGACAACGGTGTCCCCATCATCCTCCTGCTTGCCGTAGACAAGAACCTCCTTGATGTATGGCTGTCTCATAACAAGCGTCTCTATCTCCTCGGGGAAAATATTCTTGCCGTTTTTGGTAATGATTACATTTTTCTTGCGTCCGGTTATAAAGACAAAATTATCGTCGTCAATATAACCTATGTCTCCGGTATGAAAATATCCGTCGATGATTGCTTCCTTGGTTGCCGCTTCATTTTCGTAGTATCCGAGCATGACGTTAGGCCCCTTGCCGATTATTTCGCCGTTGCCATTCTCGTCAACATCGATTATCTTCACATCGACACCAGGCAAAATCATTCCTGCAGCGGAATTTTTATAGAATATATCACGGTTTACAGCCAGTATCGGGGAGCATTCTGTAAGTCCATAACCTTGTACAACGTTAATGCCTATATTCTGCATCGAGCTTATAATATCCGGATCAATCGGTGCCCCGCCTGAAATCAGGAGCTTAAGATGTCCACCAAAAGTATCATGCACCTTTTTGAACAGTTTCAAGCGGACGTCTACCCCGATTTTTCTCAAAGCGTTGCTTATCGCTATAGCTTTTTTTAGTTTTGATGCATTTTCTTTAGAAAAAATCTTACGATAAAACGACTCGATCATCAGTGGTACAACGTTCATTATGGTAACTTTTGACTCCTGCATGTTCTTTACGATATATCGCAAGCCTTCGCACTGTGCGACGGTTGACCCTCTGTAAACCTGGCACAAGAATCCACAAGTGCATTCATACGTATGATGAAGAGGCAATACAGATAAAAATGTATCCTCGGGTCCGATATACAACATTTTGCACATTTCCATAAGATTGAAGCTGATATTGTGATGCGATAGCATTACTGCTTTTGAATCCGATGTAGTACCGGAAGTAAAAAGCAGAATTCTCATTTCGTCAGGCTCGATTCTGGCGTCAATAAAGGACCTGTCGCCGCCTGACACAAGATCCCTGCCCTTGCCATGCAAACTCCAAAACGACAAAACATCCGCTGTATCATTCTTCTCATCCATTGAAATATAGTATTTGACACCGTTAATATCCTTCTTGATATCGTTTATATCCTGTTCTTTCATTTGAGAGTAGATGACCACGTTACAATGCGCCCTGTTGATGAGGTTTGCGATTTCACCCTTTGGAAGCTCTTTGTCAAGTGGAACAACAACACCGGTGCCATTGACCGTTGCCAGGTAGGAAATGTACCATTCATAACGGTTTTCACCTATAATTGCAACACGTAATTCTTCAATACCAAGGCTTATAAGCGCGGTTCCAAAAGAAGTAACATCTTCACCGTACTGGCTATATGACACTTTCTTATAGTCTTCGCCTTTCTGTTCCTTGATAAGAAAAACTGGCTTGTCTCCATATATAGAGACGCTCTGGCTTAGCATGTCCTTCAGGTCTGTTAATGTTCTTACTTCATAAAAAGGTGCATTCTTGTTCATAATTCCCTCCTGTTTGTGAATTTAGTAAACTTCTAATGATAATAACCGACCATTACGTGAATAAAACCAAATCAAGCTAAATATTGTTATGTGGAACTTTTTGTATCGTGATAATTATAACATTAATTATATTTATTTGAAGATAAAAATACATAATTACATAAAAAAACTCCCCGTGTTTTGCGGGGAGCCTTTATTTACTGTTGATTGACGGATATTCTACGCTTTACCATCGCATCCTAAAACGTTGACAAGCTTGTTCTTGACAAGTTCTTTGATTGCGGTACGTGCAGGTGCAAGGTATTGACGAGGGTCGAAATGGTCAGGATGCTCTCCGAAATACTTACGGATTGAACCTGTCATTGCAAGACGAAGATCTGAGTCGATATTAATCTTACAAACTGCCATTTTGGCTGCCTGTCTGAGCATTTCTTCAGGAATTCCGATAGCATCAGGCATTTTGCCGCCGTTGTCATTAATCATCTTGACATATTCAGGAATAACAGATGATGCACCGTGTAGAACAATCGGGAATCCCGGAAGCTTCTTCTGAATCTCTTCAAGGATGTCAAATCTCAACTGTGGCTTGACACCTGGTTTGAATTTGAATGCACCGTGGCTTGTGCCTATGGCTATTGCAAGAGAGTCAACTCCTGTTCTTGTAACAAAGTCATAAACCTGTTCAGGATCTGTATAAGAAGCATCCTCTGCGTTTACATGAACTGCATCCTCGATACCTGCAAGACGTCCAAGCTCTCCTTCGACTGTTACACCGCGAGCGTGAGCATATTCTACCACCTGCTTGGTAAGTGCGACATTGTCTTCATATGAATGGTGGGATCCGTCAATCATAACAGAGGTAAATCCACCATCGATACAGGATTTGCAAAGTTCGAAAGTATCACCGTGGTCAAGATGCACGCAGATTGGAAGGTCTGTTTCAATCAAAGCAGCGTCTACAAGCTTCATAAGATAAGTATGGTTGGCATATTTCCTTGCACCCGAGGAAACCTGTAATATAAGCGGAGCATTTACTTCCTTCGCTGCTTCTGTGATTCCCTGGATAATCTCCATATTGTTAACATTGAATGCGCCAATTGCGTATCCGCCCTCATAGGCTTTCTTGAACATTTCTTTTGATGTAACTAACGGCATAATTATTCTCCTTTATATTCTCAAATTTTTATAAAAAATACAGAACTGATATAAATTCTATCTAAACCATTGTATGATTAAAAAGGATATTCGTCAACTGCAAAATGTCAAGAATACTGGAGTACTTTGGCAGTATTTTATATACAGATTTACAACTGGGGAGAAAATATTTTCATAACAATACCAGGTTTTTTGATCAACCATTTCATCTGATCAATTCTTGGTTTTACTTGCCAATTCAAGCAACGATTTTTCATTAAAAATAAACAAACAAACGGAGCTTTTTACGCTCCGTCTGCTTACAAATATTAAATCTAGAATGCAGCCTCAAAACATTTGGTAAAAAACGTACTAATTAGATTTTACTGCAGGGTCTACAGCTTCTTTTGTACCGGTGCCTGATGAACCCTCGGTAGCACCACCTGAACCATCAGTCTTGCCTTCCGGGTATGAAGGCACTTCCTGGAAGGCATAATAGTTAACTTCTTTAAAACCCGGAAGCTCGATTTTGCCTTTATCAGAGAAGTCTGTAAGCGAGCTTGCCTTAACAAAAGCATCTGAAATTGTGAACAGTGTGTCGCCTATAAACATTCCTCGTTTTACAGAATACAGGTATTCGTTCTTATAAAGCATTTCGTATTGTGCCCAGTATTCCTTTTCTGTTGGTTCTTGCACTGGAAGATCAATTGTATAATGAGATATCCTTCCTTTTTCGTATAGTTTATTTTCAGAAGATATGCCTAGGATCATGAATCCGGTAAAATTAGGCATTCCGTATGCAAATCTGTCTGCCTGCTGCGAAATCAGCTTTTTATATATCGTTATCGGGAATCCAATTATATTCTTCTCTTTGGAGTATAGGAGTGCTTTGTGGTTATTGAGCAACTCTGAATATGTTCCACTGTCACCGACTATGAAGGTCGAAATTTCTTTTGGATTGGATATATCCGCCACATCGAACAATGACACTTTAAACCCAAGTTCAATTGCTCTACCGTTCTCTTCGAAGGCATCCTTGCCGAATCCCAAAAGAAGTGTATCGCTAATCGGATGCAGATATTGACTGTATCCAGGTATTTTCAGTTCTCCTTTTACTTGTGGTTTGGTTGGGCTGGTAAGGTCTATTACGAACAGAGGGTCTGTCGTCCTGAATGTTACCATGAATGCCTTGTTGCCAAGGAATCTTACTGATTTGATTGTCTCGCGTGTACCCAGTCCTTCTACTTTTCCGACAACTTTCAAATCCTTGTCAAGCACATACAGATTATTCATTGAAGTAAATTCGCCTTCGCGCCAGCTGTCTCCGGTGGTGGTGGCAATTCTGAAATATCCGTTGTTTTCGTCCATTGCAAACTGGTTCAATACATATCCCGGAACTTCTCCTGAACCTCTCGGTGTGATTGTTCCGTCCTTTATCTCAAATCTGAATACATCGGTAAAAACCTTATATACCGGCGGCTCGAAAACTTGGAAAACATCCTTTACTATCGTTGTTACTACACTGTCCTTGGGGGTATCCTGCACTGCTGATGCTGTTGTTTCTGTTGTGCCACCAGCTGTTGTCGTGTTTGCTTCTTTAATTGTTGTTGAATCAGGCGCAACTGCGTCTGTCTTGGTAGCAGCACTTGAAGTGGTGGCTGTTCCTGTTCCATTACCGTCGGCTTTCGTCTCCTCGGCAACCTCTGTTGTGTAAGTTACGCCGTCTTTAGTCTGGGTATCTGCTGTTTCATCGTAAGTATACCTTGAACTTGCTATATAGATGTTAGATGGCGATGCATAAAGATTCTCACCGGCTCCGAGAACAGCTGATGTCTGGGGTTTGCTTGTGTTATCCTGGGTGTTGATACCCGAAAGCACGAGGAAGCTGCCATAGTCTCTATTTTCAACAACCATCAATGACGATACGGGAAGCATCTCCCACTCATCTGTTGCTGCAGAGTCTTTTATTGCAGGTATCAATAGATTCATATCCTTGCTCTCATAATATGAATACAGGTATTTGTTGGTAATTACGTATACATATTCATTAACTCTTCTTGAGGATATATATGTTCCTTCTTGCAGATATTCTCTTGTTAATGTCGGTTTGGTTATGTCTTTAATGTCAAAAACCTGAACCATTACATTCTGTTGTCCCCAGTATCCGTACTTGTAATCAGGTGCGATAGCTATGTCCTTTTGTGGTTCGACTGTACCTGCTGATGCTGCTGAACCGGTTTTAGATGCTGCCGCCTTCAATGCCTCGGCTAGTCTGTCGTCATAGCTGTACGTAATCAATGTGATTTTCTGGTTCGTCTCGTCCAAAAACATTTCTATAGGTGTGACTGTGTTTTTCTCGGGTTGGTTGACATACAGATATTGAATCTGCGCAACGATCTTCATATTTGCTGGATTTTGTGCATCAACTATGATAAAACGACCGTTTGCAATGATATACAGGTATTTGCCGTCGGTCTTCACCATATCGGCTTCGTCAACACCCTCAACTTGAAGATTCGTTTTAGAGTAGTCCTGCAAAGAAGAATCTTGAGCCGGGGCACCTGTCTTGTCACCAGCTGCATCGTTAAGCGCTGTCTCCTGCATGGCTCCCTTAAACATACGACCGAAAATTCCCGCGTTTGTTTTCTTAAGGCTTGACTCAATAAGCTTTTGAATGTCAGTGTAATTCTTGTAGGTCGCCAGCCCTTCAACTTTTGACACCGGTTTCGGTAAAAAGCTACATGCACTTAACACAGATACAACAAGAACAAATGTCAGAACAACTGCGATGATTTTTTTGATTTTCATATAAATCCCTCCAAATTTCATTTTAATTTTTACTATCAGTATAAATACGAATATAAAATACAATCGGTACTACTATTTATACGATATTAATTTTCAAATGTTCCATGGTTTTCGTAAAATAAAAAATGTTCTTCCAAAATAAAAATATCCCCATATATTCAATTGGGGATATCTTTCAAATCTATATTTCGTTGTATGAAAAACATTCACAATTCTTCATTTGATTCTGATATAAACTCAGCTTCATTTTACGACATTATAAGTTGTAAAATTTCATATTTTGATGATTCTTGTTTCAGTACTTATTTTGATGATTTTTGTTTAAATACTTATGTCAAACCTTCAGCGTCGGAAAAACATTCTCGATTTCTTTCTTGTACTTCTTAAGAACAGGATAGATATCGTCCTCCAAAAACTCCTCGACCTGTTCAGGCGCCCGGCCTACGTACAATGATGGCTCAAGAAGATTATCCAGAGTATCCTGACTCATTCCAAAAACAGGATCGGCAGCTATACGGTCCAGCAGGTCGTTTCTCTCACCGTTCATTTTAACATTTGCAGATGCCTCCATCGAATGTGTTCTGATAGCCTCATGGAGTTCCTGTCTGTCTCCTCCACGCTTTACAGCCTCCATCATAATATTCTCGGTGCACATGAACGGCAGTTCTTCATTTAGATGTTTCTTGATAACATTAGGGTAGACCACAAGTCCGTCTGCAATATTCATATAAAGGCTCAAAATAGCATCCACACACAAAAATCCTTCCGGAATGGAAAGTCTCTTGTTGGCCGAATCGTCCAATGTGCGCTCAAACCACTGCGTAGCTGCAGTCATCGCAGGATTCTGGGCGTCAGCTATCACATATCTTGCCAACGAAGCAATTCGCTCGCTTCTCATTGGATTCCTCTTGTATGCCATTGCCGATGAACCGATTTGATTTTTCTCGAATGGCTCCTCGATCTCTTTTAAATGTGCCAACAGCCTTATATCATTACTGAATTTTGTTGCACTCTGAGCTATACCCGAAAGTACATTCAAAACTCTTGCGTCGATTTTACGTGAATATGTCTGTCCGCTGACCGGATAAACTCTGTCAAATCCCATTTTCCTCGCAATGCGTTCATCCAGTTCCTTGGTCTTTTTGTGGTTGTTGTCAAAAAGCGACATGAAGCTCGCCTGTGTTCCGGTGGTTCCCTTGCTTCCCAAAAACTCAAGGCTTTCGATTACATACTCCAAATCCTTGAGGTCTATAAGCAGGTCCATCATCCAAAGCGAAGCTCTTTTACCCACAGTAACAAGCTGTGCGGGCTGAAAATGAGTAAATCCAAGTGTCGGCATGTCCTTGTAGCGGTCTGCAAAAGACGCGAGTTTCGCGAGTGTTGCGACAAGTTTGATTTTTGTCAGAACCAGTGCTTCTTTCATTAAAATCAGATCGGTGTTGTCACCTACATAGCAGGATGTCGCTCCTAGATGTATTATTCCCTTTGCCAGAGGACACTGCTCGCCATATGCATAAACATGCGCCATGACATCGTGTCTGACTTCCGCTTCCCGCTTCTGTGCCACGTCATAGTTGATTATATCTTCAAATTCCTTTAACTGGTCTATCTGTTCTTCGGAAATGTCAAGTCCAAGCTCCCGCTCTGTCTCTGCTAAAGCGATCCAAAGTTTTCGCCAGGTGCGGAACTTTTTGTCCGGTGAAAAGATATACTGCATCTCGTCACTCGCATATCTCGAATTCAAAGGGCTTTCATATTGATTTTTCATTAACTGTCTTCCTCCACAATGATAAGATTAAGAAAACTATCTATTTCTCATTTAAAATTCTTGTAACAAAGTTAATAATTTTCGTTGCACATTCTAAAGCTTTTCTAGTATCATCTTCATTTATTTCAATTTCGTATGGATAACGCGGTTGTACACCATATGTTGAAATTATGCCACTCTCAATTTCAATTTCGGCAAAACTTCTGTCCCTATCTTTACACATTTCACATAATATCTTTAGTTCGTGAGTTTTTGGAGGAGTAATATCAAAATAAATAAGATACCCTTTTAATATTTTCTCTGAAGCCTGTTGGCATAAAAAACATATGATTTCATATGGCTTTGGGTGCATTGTATCGAGATAAACAGCAGAGTCATAGTCTCTTTTGGCAAATTTTATCCATTCATTCACTATTTCATTATTGCTCATATATTATAATTCCTTTTTCAAATACTTCCTTCTCCAAA
>CAZZCN010000009.1:0-6645 GCA_964652975.1 uncultured Oscillospiraceae bacterium
TAGTGCAAACCACTTCTAGCTATTTCATCTGTTGGTTAGTGTGTGAACAGTAACACAGGCAGTCAAAAAATAAACTCCACACATAATTTGTAGTTGACATTTTTTAAAATGCGTTGTAAAATTAAATGTATAGATTTAATGATAGTTGGTGCAAATTTCGGTCATGGACTAATATAGAATTGGACTTTAGATTAAGAGTTGTTTTGCACTTATCAATTCGAAAAGCATGTAAGGAATACACCAACAATAATAACAAACCCTTTGCGGATAATTCTGGTATGTGCATTAAGAAATACAATAATGCAATATAAAATGGAAGATGCTATTGTGAATCTAATTGATTAATTATTTTATAATAAGGAGGAGCGGAATGAAAAAGAAAATGAACAAATTTATAGCGCTATTTCTATTTATTTCAATAATGATAACTTTGTTTTCATATGTAGGTGCAAATGAATCACCTTCAGTGGATAATAGCGGATTAACTGTTGAAATGGAAGCACAAATTGCAGCACAAAGCGAAGCTCTAAATAATGCAATTACTGTTAAGTCCACATTATCGTCTAGACAATATGCAGGTATGTGGATTGATGAAAATAAGGTATTGAATATTGGATATCTAGAACAAGACTCAATGAATTTTATGAAGGATGAGAATGCGATATACCATAAATTTCGTTATTCACTTGAAGAATTATTACAATTTATGGATGTTACTTTGTACAAAATTCTAGACTCGGAAGGAATAGTAGTCCAAACTGTAATGCTTGATGAGTCTTTAAATGCTATAATAGCAACCTTTGATAAGCAATTAGAACATGTAGTTATGTCGTCAAAAGCAATAAATGAATTCATTGAATCAAAAATTCTAATCATTAAATTTTCTGATACTCCAATTGATGTTACACTTGATGCAGTTTACGATTTAAAGCCTGGAAGTGGTTTAGATAGTGGTACAATTGCTTTTGGAGCAACGAGAAACGGCAAAGTTGGCTTCGTAACAGCTGGGCATTGTTATGACACCAATGAAAATGTTTATAGTAATGATATTCAACCTGGGGCATTAGCTGGAAAGGTTGTATATAACCCTTATACTGTAGCACAATATTTAGATTTAACCACTCCGATTTATTGCGATGCTTCATTTGTTGAGATAAAAGATTCATGGTTGTTTAACCGATGGGCAATGAGAGCTACAACAAGATGGTCTAATAATCCTCTGCTCGGGTGGGATCAGAACAATTTGTTTCTAACTCAAGGTGCTGGTTGCTATCTAGAAGGGGGATATTCACATAATTCCATATATGGCACTGTTATTAGTACAAATTACAATATTGGTAAAGATAGAAACAGAATTCTAACCACAAATTACGGAATTTCCGGAGATAGTGGTTCTACAATTTGGATTGGAAAAACAATGGATTTGATTTATCAACGTATGGTTGTAGGAGTATATAATGGTAGAGCCAGTATAGGCGGCGTTACCCGTGGATTTGCAACAAAGGCTTCAACTGTAGTTTCGACTCTAAATGTGCAAAACTATTGGGAGTAATATTTTTTAATTACAGAACGTAAAATCGAATGTCATAATGACTTTTCCGCCGATACGACCGATTACGGTATCCATTTCCGTCCATGTGGCAATCCCGTTTTCTTCGATATAAGACTGGAAATCCTGATACATCCTGCCGATCTTGGCAGCTTTGGGGATTTGATCCTCACTGTATTGCTTGCGTGGCTTAAACTTAACCACTCTTGGGAAGTCCATTTTGCTTACAGACAAATACCCTCTATGTAAATGTCTGTAAACCGTGGCCTGGGAAACACCGAGATTATGGGTGTTCAAAATGTGATACAGATGCTGCCCTTTTTTGATTCCTTGCGCAATAATGGAATCGACTACATAAAATTCATTTTTACCAGAGGGATTCCCTCTCGTGATTCCTCTAGAAGCGATGCATACTCTTGCTGTGCGTTTTTCGCTATGTACAAAGATTTTTGAAATGCGCACCGTGAACGTCGCTTTTTACAGCCGTTGCATACAAAAGGCACCTTTAGAAGTTCCGGACATGGAGATATGACAGCTGGTTTTCCATTAAGGTTGGTTTTTACCGGAATATCGTTTGTATTAACAGTAATGTGCTTTTTTACTTCTTTAGATACGGTAGTCTGATCCTTGGCAATTCTCTTTGCGATTGCTTTAAAGGTCATTCCACGATCTAAACAGGTTTGAATCTCGCTTCGGTCATCTAGAGTCATGTGTTTATTCTTTATAGATTTTAAATCTGACATTTTTTATGCCCCTCCTTTTTGGCAAGAAAACTCTCAGACTTAATTCTACACTATATTTTTTTCAGATTAAACGCTACTAGCCTTTCCACTATGGAATTTACTTTGGGAATTTACTCGAACAAGGTCTCCAAAAAAATTGTTTGACAAAGCAGCTGTTTAATGATAAAATTCTGTTGCTTATCAACGGACACGTATAAGTTCTTTTTTTTTAGCGAAGATAATTATAAGCATTAAAATATACGCAAAATGCGGAGGAGAATAACAATGGCAAAAGCAGGAGCACGTGAGAAAATCACATTGGCATGCGAAGTATGCAAACAAAGAAACTACAACTCTATGAAGAACAAGAAGAATGATCCTGACAGACTTGAGATGAAGAAGTATTGCAGGTTTTGCCGCAAGCACACAAATCACAAGGAAACTAAGTGATTATAAGGCTTGACCTATAAGAAACGAGGGGTGCACAAATGTCTGACAAAGAAAAGAAAATGAATAGATTTGAACAATCAGGTAAAAGAGTGGCAAAGTTTTTTATTGAGCTTAAAGCCGAGCTTAAGAAGGTTGTATGGCCTGACAGAAAGAAACTGATACAAAGCACTGTCACTGTTTTGACAATTTGCCTTATAATGGCTGTTCTGGTTTTTATTATAGATAATGTTTTACGTGGTTCGCTCAATACGGTAGGATTTTTTCCACAGACCTCATCAAGCAGCACTACAACATCTCAGAACACCGGACTTCCGACTATTCCTCCTGTAGTGCCATCAAAGGTATCATCACAGGCGGTATCGTCTTCACAGGCTGCTGCATCGTCACAG
Organism: uncultured Oscillospiraceae bacterium; assembly: GCA_964652975.1. GTDB lineage: Bacteria > Bacillota > Clostridia > Saccharofermentanales > UBA5734 > CAZZCN01. Next base: position 3,111 of record CAZZCN010000009.1, read on the forward strand.
GTTGTTACATCTTCTCAATCCTCGGCATCAACGACATCCAAGTAATTACGCATTGCCAAAAGGCTGATATTAACAGAATTAATAAGTTGCCGGTGCTTTGCCGGTGACTTGTCAAATAAGGAGTTAAACCAAATGTCGGAAGAACTAAGCAACGAAGCCTTGTGGTATGTCATTCATACCTATTCAGGGTATGAGAATAAAGTTAAAGCTACTCTTGAGAGAATAGTCGAGAACCGCGGTATTCAAGACTTCATACAGGAAATAACAGTTCCTATGGAAGATTATACAGAGATCAAAGACGGTAAGACCAAGGTTATGCAACGTAAAATATATCCTGGATATGTGTTGGTCAAGATGATTCTGACTGATGAGATATGGTATATAGTGCGTAATACAAGAGGGGTTACAGGATTTGTAGGACCTAATTCCAAGCCTGTATCACTGACCGAAGAAGAACTCGCATTCATGGGACTTGAATCTTCATGGGAGCCGGAAGTCGATTACGGCATAGGCGATTCCGTAAAAGTTATAAGCGGACCGCTTGAAAGCTTTATCGGAACTGTTGAAGAGATAAACTTCGAGAAGAAAAAGGTAAAAGTTACTGTCTCGATGTTTGGTAGAGAGACACCTGTAGAGTTAGAACTTACTCAGATAATGAGAATTTAATAACCAGCTATCAATATGCAGAATGCATATAACATAGATAGAAAGAACAAGAAGCAAAAAATTTGGGAGGTGGAACGAAATGGCAAAGAAAATTACCGGGTATGTAAAATTACAGATACCCGCAGGAAAAGCCACACCGGCACCACCGGTAGGACCAGCCCTTGGACAACACGGCGTTAACATTGCTCAGTTTGTCAAGGAATTTAATGAAAGAACCGCAAAAGACGTAGGATTAATCATCCCGGTCATAATTACAATTTTTGCGGACAGATCATACTCTTTCATCACTAAAACTCCTCCGGTTCCGGTATTGCTAAAGAAAGCATGCAAGATTGAAAGTGGTTCAAGCAAACCCAACAAAGACAAGGTTGCCAAGATCACAAAATCAGAGTGCATGAAAATTGCGGAGATCAAGATTGTTGATACAAATGCAGCAAGTCTCGAATCTTGTGCAAGAATGGTCGAAGGAACAGCGAGAAGCATGGGAATAGTCGTTATTGACGGCTAATTCAAGGAAGGAGTAAAGAAAGATGAAAAAGGGCAAGAGATATAAGAATATCGTAAAACTTGTTGACAGAAGCGTTTCTTATGAACCTTCCGAGGCAATCTCACTTGTTACACAGACAGCAACAGCAAAATTTGACGAATCAGTTGAATTACATGTCAGACTGGGTGTTGACTCAAGACATGCTGACCAACAGGTCAGAGGAGCTGTTGTATTGCCTCACGGTACAGGAAGAAAAGTAAGGGTTCTTGTTTTTGCAAAAGGACCAAAGGCAGATGAAGCTACAGCTGCAGGTGCAGAATTTGTAGGTGCCGAGGATCTTGTAACCAAAATCACATCAGAGAACTGGTTTGATTTCGACGTAGTGGTAGCAACCCCTGATATGATGGGTGTTGTAGGACGTTTAGGTAAGATACTGGGACCTAAGGGACTCATGCCTAATCCTAAGGCAGGAACGGTTACAATGGATGTTGCAAAGGCTATTGTTGATATCAAGGCAGGTAAAATCGAGTATCGTCTCGACAAGACCAACATTATCCACTGTCCAATCGGCAAAGTGTCATTTGGTACAGAGAAAATAACCGACAACTTCAAGACACTTATCGATGCTATAATCAAAGCAAAACCATCAGCCGCCAAAGGCCAATACCTTAAAAGTGTTGTCATTTGTTCGACAATGGGAGTCGGAATTAAAATCAACCCGACCAAAATTGTTCACTAATCATTCGTTTTTATAATTAACGATAATTAGACAGACAAAAACCAGTGAAAAATATCCACGCCCGGTTATTGACAACAGTATGAATCTAACGTACAATAACCAGGCACAACCAAAGACAGTAGGAATCCGTTAACGGATATAAACGTATCAGACGTCCTGCCGAGGTGATCACATCAAATACTTGTATTAATGATGCTATCCCTTTCGTCTTTGGATGAGAGGGATTTTTAATTTTAACAAAAAGGAGGAATAATCAATGCCAAGTAACAAAGTACTCAAAGCTAAGAAACACATCGTAGACGAACTGACAGAGGAATTCAAGAGTGCTCAGACATTGTTGGTTGCAGACTATCGTGGTCTTACTGTTTTACAGGATACAGAACTTAGAACAGCAATGCGTACCGAGAAGATAATTTACAAAGTTGTCAAGAACACTTTAGCAGCTTTTGCCGCAAAGGAAGCTGGACTTGAAAGCCTGACTGATCTTTTCAAGGGACCTACAGCAATAGTATACAGCAAATCCGATGTCGTAGCACCTGCGAAAGTATTACAGAAGTATGCTGACAAGATTGAAGCTCTTACAATCAAAGGCGGAGTCATGGAAGGCAAAGGGATAAGTGTTGCCGACGTTAAAGCCCTCGCTTCAATACCATCAAAGGAAGTCTTGTATGGCCAGGTTGTTTGCGGTATCGCATCACCACTTACCGGATTTGCAATGATATTGAACGCTATCTGCGAGAAGGCAGGCGAAGCGAATGCCGATAAAGTTGGAGCAATAGCAGTTTCTGCTTAATATCTACGACTTTTATCACGACATGCAGAAATGCAACACAATCTAAGAAGCTAATAATTGAAACACTGGTCGTCACAGGACGATAACAAAATTGAAGTAAAACAAGAAATAGAACAAAAACAAACAAAATTTAAAACTAATGGAGGATTAATATCATGGCTAACGAAAAAATTGAGAAATTTATTGAAGAAGTAAAAGCCCTTACAGTTATGGAACTATCTGAACTTGTTAAGGCACTTGAGACAGAATTCGGCGTATCAGCATCTGCGATGGCAGTAGCAGCACCTGCAGCCGGTGGCGCAGCAGCCGCTGTTGTTGAAGAGCAGACAGAATTCACAGTAGTTCTTGTAGAAGCCGGAGCAGCTAAGATCAATGTTATCAAAGCAGTTCGCGAAATCACAGGACTCGGACTCAAAGAAGCTAAGGACCTGGTAGACGGAGCACCTAAGAATGTTAAAGAGAACGTAAGCAAGGAAGATGCAGAAGCAACCGCAGCAAAGCTCAAGGAAGCCGGAGCAACTGTTGAACTCAAGTAATATAATATAGCAAACTTATTTATATTATATAACTTAATTCTAAACGCTATACTTGCCGATAAACGCTAAACTAATTATTACAGATCAATTTAATTGATTGTGGATAACAGAAAATCCTTCGAGAAATCGAGGGATTTTTTGTAGTTCGCCCGACATGGGCAATTACTATAGGGTGCAAATCCTGAACGGGATTGGCAGTAGGAAAATATATCCAAAGGTCAAAATGATCCAATTACTATGGTGCAAATGTATGCAATTGCTATGGTGCAAATGTATGCAATTGCTATGGTGCAAATGTCTTGTTGACATCCAGA
>CAZZCN010000009.1:6745-11852 GCA_964652975.1 uncultured Oscillospiraceae bacterium
CTATGGTGCAAATGTATGCAATTGCTATGGTGCAAATGTCTTGTTGACATCCAGATTCCATCATGATAATATAAATGTAATCCGTTACAATTATATTATTTATCAAAATTCGAATGATGGAGATGCTTTAAATGACGAAAATACAAGATGTTGCAAGAACAGCCAATGTATCTGTTGCAACTGTGTCGCGTGTGATTAATAACAGCTCCTCTGTCACTGCCAAGACCAGGCAAAAAGTGGAGGCGGTTGTCAGAGCCTTGAATTATCAGCCCAATCTTCTGGGGAGAAATCTCAGAAGGACGAAATCTCACATCGCACTTGTACTTATCCCTAATATTTCAAATCCATTCTATTCAAGAATAGTCAAGGGTATCGAGGATATAGCGCATTCAAACGGATATAATGTGATGCTTTGCAATACGGATTCTGATGCTCAGCGTGAACACGCGTATGTTGACATTTTGAAGAACAAACTTGCCGACGGAATTATCTTCATGGCTTCTGAACTGAGTGTAAAGGAGATGAGAGAAATCAGTAGCGAATATCCGCTTGTACAATGCTGTGAATACCTTGAGAACTTGAATGTATCGCATGTTTCAATTGATAATTTTTCGGCGGCATACGAGGCGACAACACACCTTTGCAGTCTTGGCAGTAAACGGGTTGGGTTCATCGGTTCCAGCAATAATTACATTTCAACCATTAAAAGAGAAGAAGGCTACAAGAAGGCGTTACTGGATGCAGGTGTTAAATATGACAAGACACTGGTCAAATACGGAAACTACAGCTATAAAAGCGCTTACACTGCCACTTTGCAAATGTTAGAGAAGACAGAAAGTCGCCCTGACGCTATTTTTGCAATTTCCGATATCATGGCAATTGGTGCAATCAACGCAATCAAAGGAAAGGGGCTTAGAGTCCCTGATGATATAGCAGTATGTGGTTTTGATGATATAAGCTTTGCATCTATGTTCAATCCTGCGATCACCACCGTGTCCCAACCCACATACGAAATGGGATGCGCAGCAATGAAGATATTACTTAGCCAGATAAATCAGGAATCTTCGGACAAAGAGTGCGTCATATTGGCACATAATCTAATTGTCAGAGCCACAACCGATTTGAAAGGTGGTGCAAAGTAAAATCATATCCTGCTGCAAAAGGAGTATAATTGTTGAAAACTTAAAGTAAAAAATGAAAATGAAAAAAGAAAATGAAAAATAGAATAATAAGTTATATATCAGTATGAAAAAGAATTTTATTAATTAATCGTAAAAATAAAAATCGAAAAGAGGTATTATTTATGTATGTAGGATTTTTAACAGTTTGTCTTGGGAGCATTCCACTCAAGGAGAAGGCAAAATGGGCAAGTGAGAACGGTTTCAAGTCATTGGAGATAGCTTGCTGGCCGCATATAAATGACCGCGATTATTCGTCCTGCGATGTTGATGTAGAAAAGTTGACACAAGAGGAAGCCGATACAATCAAGTCATATTTCGAGAAATACAATCTCACTATTTCATCTCTGGCTTATTATGATAATAACTTGAACAGCGACCTCGCAAAACGCAAGGCTGCGAACAATCACGTAAAAAAGTGTATTGATGCAGCTGTTATGCTCGGGGTTCCATCTGTCGGAACTTTTGTTGGAAGAAATATTGACAAATCAATCAGTGAAAACTTTGAAGAATTTGAACAGGTTTTCGGCGAGCTCGTTGCATACGCCGAAAGCAGGAATGTATTGCTAATGATAGAAAACTGTCCAATGGAAGGCTGGCAAATACCAGGATTGCCAGGAACAATTTCATTTACACCAGAGCTTTGGGAGGAGATGTTCAGAAGAATTCCAAGTAGATACTTTGGTCTCAATTTTGACCCGTCACATCTGTTATTACAAATGATTGACTATTTGCCACTAATCAAGAAGTTCAAGGATCGCATTTTTCACTTTCACGGCAAGGATACTGAAATTTTTAAAGAAAAATTCAGCTATTATGGAGTATTCAACAAGCAAATTGGTGGTGGTCATAATTTAGGATACTGGAGATACCGCATGCCCAGTCTGGGTCAGGTTGACTGGAAAAGCATAATCGCTGAACTCAAAGACATCGGATACGACGGCGTCATAAGCATAGAACACGAGGATCCTCTTTATGAAGGAAGCGAGGCTAAAATAAAAGAAGGATTGATTATTGCTAATAACTACCTTAAGGAATTAGTATAATATTAATGTAAAACAATGCACAGTGATTTACCGCGAAAAATATGCTTCAATAATTAAGAGTAAAATATATTATATTATATCTAATATAAATATCATGATAGAAAAGGAGTGAATTAAAATGGCAATAGGACAAGGCGACGAGGTATTGAAACAATTTACACCAAAAGCTGAAGAAAGCGCGAAAACATATAGCAGAAAGCTTAAAATAGGAATTATTGGAACGGGATGGATAGCGGAATCTCATTTAGAGAGCTATAAGATGATGCCTGATGTTGAAATAGTAGCAGGAGCTGACTTGATCGATGGAAAAGCAGAAAAGTTTTTTAAACAATATGGAGTTGAAAACGTAAGATTATATGAAAATCACAAAGCAATGCTGGAGGCAGAAGAGCTCGATGCCGTAAGTATATGCACATATAATTCGACTCATGCAGAATGCGCTATTGATGCATTGAATAGTGGAGTGCATGTTCTTTTAGAAAAACCGATGTGCATAACAACACAAGAAGCAGTAGAAATAATAAGAGCCGAAAAGAAAAGTGGAAAAGTGCTTTCAATTGGATTTCAACCTCGTTTTGATGAAAACATGAAGATGGTCAAAAAAATTGTAGATTCCGGCGAACTCGGGGATATTTATTATATTCAAACAGGTGGAGGACGCAGACGAGGGATTCCAAACAGCACCTTTATCGAAAAATCAACCGCAGGGGTCGGAGCTTTGGGCGATATTGGATGCTATTCGCTTGATCTTGTTCTTAATGCCATAGGCTATCCTAAACCGCTTACTGTCAGCGGGTATACATCAAACTTTTTCGGAACCAATCCTGTTTATAATAATCCTGCTGATGCTGCAAGATTTAATGTTGATGACTTTGCAGCTGCGTTTATTCGCTTGGAAGGCGGGATAGTATTGGATTTCAGAATTGCATGGGCCATGCATGTCGATTCGCCCGGAGATACTATAATCATGGGTAAGAAAGGTGCCTTACGGATACCTTCTTCAGACTGCTGGAATGGCGGAGATATGAGTGGAGCAATGACAATCTATCATGACTTCGCCGGCAAACAGGTAGAAACTGTAATGCCGATTCTGGTGAATGAGGGTTTTGGCGGGTTGTTTTTCAAAAAAATCCGTTCATTTCTTGATGCCATACAGAATAATGAAAAGTCACCGGTCCCAACAAGTCAGATTTTGTATAACCAGGCTATTATTGATGGAATAGTACGCTCTGCAGAGGCTGGTCGTGAGATAGAAATTGTCATTCCAGAGATTTAGTTAAAGTCAGAAACATTTTCAAACGGGAATTTGTGATACCCTACACGTAAGGTGGAGTACATAAGCACTAGACTTCGAGCAAATTTTTAAAATGCAATAGTGCAACAAACAGCTCTTTCAAGCAGGAGAGGATGGTCGGTAAAATGAAAAATATAGCATTACAACTTTATTCAGTGAAAGATTTCACCGAAAAGGATTTCATCGGAACAATTCAAAAAATTGCCGGATATGGATACACAGGAGTAGAATTTGCAGGGTATGGCGGATTGACGGCTGCAGAGCTTAAAAATCTGCTTGTACAAACGGGACTGGCTGCTCATGGAGCACATGTGGGTTATGAAAAATTGACCAGTAATCTTGATGGAGAAATCGAATATGCCAGGATGGCCGGTGTGAAATACATAGTATGTCCGCATGCAGATATCAAGACAAAAGATGACGCTTTAAGAATTTCAGAAGAATTCAAGAAAATAATCGAGAAGTGCAAGGCTAATGGTCTTGGGTTCGCTTATCACAACCACGCTCATGAATTTAACAAAGACAGTGGAGAGTTTTTACTTGACATACTCTATGATAATACTCCGGGACTTGACATGGAGCTGGATGTCTACTGGGTCGCGTACGCAGGTGTGGATGTTTTCGAATATATGAAAAAATTCAATGGCAGACTTCCATTGATCCACTTAAAAGAGATGGCTTTTGATAAGACCAATGTTGACATTGGCAGGGGAATATTAGACTTCCCTGAAATAATCCGCACGGCTAAGGAACTAGGAACAAGAATATTTATTGTTGAACAGGAAAGCGGTAATGCGGATCAGATGACAAGCGCACAAAGCAACGTTGAATATCTCTCAAAGATACCTTTGTAACCTAAAGACAAACTTTATAGAAAAATCAATAGCTTATTGTGAGTGATGAACAAACCTATGTAATTGAAGCAACAGGAAAGTGACAAAATTTATGAATATTGGGATAATAGGATTTGGCGGCATGGGTGCATGGCATGCCACACAGCTCAAAACAGTTGACAAGGCAGTGATAGTAGCAGTTTACGATATAGATGACACAAGAAACAAGGCTGCCAAAGAACAAGGCTATAAGACACACACATCTTATGTTGATTTTATTAATGACAAAGAAATTCAACTTGTCATTATAGCAACACCCAATAATTTTCACAAAGAGATGTCAATAGACTGTTTAAGAGCAGGCAAAAACGTAATATGCGAGAAGCCGGCCATGTTGAACGCAAAGGACCTTGAAGAAGTCATTGCAGTTGCGAAGAAGTGTGAAAGGGTGTTTTCAGTTCATCAAAACAGACGGTGGGACAGGGATTTCAGAATTGTGCAGAAATCACTTGCTGAGAATCTTATAGGAAATCCATTTTATATTGAAAGCCGTGTTCAAGGATCAAAGGGTATACCTGGTGACTGGCGCTGCGAAAAGGTTGCCGGAGGCGGCATGCTTTTTGACTGGGGAGTTCATCTGATAGACCAGATGATGTGGCTTGTTGACAGTCCTGTTACTGAGATCTATGCACATATTCTCAATGTAAAATTCGATGTCGACGATAATTTCAAATTATTGCTGAAATTCAAAAATGG
>CAZZCN010000009.1:11952-14704 GCA_964652975.1 uncultured Oscillospiraceae bacterium
GAGTGAATAATGTGCTGACTGCTTAAATTGAATATTTGCAGATAATCCTTCTCCGGTACGTCCATCGTATCAATTGCATTCCACATGAAATACTGTAAAAAAGTTGGAACTGTCGAGTCAACTCCGGTAGTCACATATTTTCCCTTGTCAAACATACATACTCCTTAATATCGAATTATTCTGTTTAATAAATTTTTCACAATGCACAAGGCTAAACAATTGTTGTGATAACCAGTCTAATTCATCGATCAAAAACATTCCATAGTATACATATCAAAAAGCAAAATATATTACTATAATATTTTCTTAGCTTGAAATCTATTGACGAAAGTATCATAATTCTGATACAATTACAGCATGAATAATGATATTGGAGGTGCACTAAATGCCAAGTATTAGACCTATTTCAGACTTGAGAAACAACTCAAACGATATTTCCGAATATTGCCATAGCGCTCACGAACCGGTTTTTATAACAAAAAATGGAGTCGGTGATTTAGTTGTAATGAGTGTCGAAGCATATGAATACCAGCAATCATTACTAAAACTTTATTCAGCTCTTTCCGAGGCTGAAGCTGAAATCTCAAAAGGTGACGATGGCGAAGATTTCTTTGAGGTTGCCAGAAAACTGAGGAACAGCGTTAATGGTAGAATATGATATTCGAATTTTCAGCGTTGCCAAAAGAGACCTGTTAGATATTGTTGACTACGTCAATACACTATCGCCTATTGCCGCTATGAATCTGTACGACAGTATCATTGAGAAAATAAGTGCTTTAAGGCATATGCCTGAAAGATGCCCGTTTGTAAAGGATGTTAATCTAAGACTAAGAGGTTACAGGGTATTAATTGCAGAAAACTACCTTGTTTTTTTCATTATTGATAAACAAACAGTCGGTATTAGAAGAATTATTTACGGCAAGAGAAATTTTGAGCTTTTACTCTGAAAATTCCATAAAAATTCAATAGTAATTCCATGAAAAATCACAATGCAAATATTATGAAAAATTCATATTGACACATCTCAACAAACGGCGTATGATAGCCACAATACTAAAAGCATTGTATCTTGGCACTCTTTTACAGGAGGCATAAAAGAACAGTAGCAGGAGGAAGTATCATGGAAGACAGGAAATCGGGTGACGACTCATTCGTTACACAGAGCAACTCAGAATCAGACAAATCAAGACAAATTCAAACAACAGACCGTAAGAGCGTAATCCACGCAAGAACCCTCAGACTTACACAACTGGCCATGCTAAGCGCCATAATAATTTTAATGGCATTTACGCCATTGGGTTATTTCAAGTACGCTCCTTTGGGATTGTCCATAACATTGTTGACAATTCCGGTGGTAATCGGTGCTATCATGATGGGACCTGTCGAAGGCGCTATACTGGGTGCTGTTTTCGGTGCCACAAGTTTTATCCAGTGTTTCGGACTCGATGCTTTTGGCGCAGCTCTACTGGCAATAAACCCGTTATTAACTTTTATATTATGTCTGCTTCCCAGAATTCTTATAGGATTTATAAGCGGGTATGCATACAAAGGACTTGAGAAAATCAAATCAAAGCAGGCACTTTCGTATGGACTTTCAGCTGTCGTAGGTGCTTTGACGAATACAGTTTTTTTTATCGGATTATTGATACTCTTTTTTGGAAATACAGAATTTATAAAGTCCATCGGAGGTATTATCACACTTGCCAAAGTTGTAATTTCAATCAATGTATTGGTCGAAGTTGTAATTTGTACGGTAATTGTTACAGTTCTGGCAAAGGCCATCGGGATATTCTTAAAGCGCAGACGGACTTGAGTTCAGAGGTCACAGTAATATAAAGTGACTTGGATTGGAGAATTAAGCTATGATACTTGCAATTGACATTGGCAATACAAATGTTGTGATGGGATGTATAGACGAGAATAAAATATACTTTGAGGCAAGGTTGTCGACTAATCATACCAAGACATATGAACAATATGCAGTAGAACTCAAGAACATTATTGAATTGTATGATTTTGACATCGGGCAGATAGAAGGCAGCATAATTTCCTGCGTTGTTCCTCCTCTAACCAACATAATAAGACAGGCTGTAAAGCTCGTAACCAAGCTGGAACCGCTTGTTGTGGGTCCAGGCGTAAAGACTGGCCTCAACATTATGACTGATAATCCGGGGCAACTTGGCAGCGATCTGGTAGTCGGGGCGGTAGCGGCAATGGCGCAATATAGTTGTCCGATGATAATATTTGACCTAGGCACGGCAACAACAGTATCGGTTATTGACGAGAACAAGACATTTCTTGGAGGATCGATTTTTCCCGGAGTCAACATATCGCTTGAAGCTCTTACACAACGCACATCTCAGCTACCCAAGATAAGCCTCGAAAGTCCCTCTAAAATTATAGGAACCAATACCATTGACAGCATGAACAGCGGAATAGTCCTTGGTAATGCATCTATGGTTGATGGCATGATAGGCAGAATTGAGCGGGAGACAAATCGTAAATATACTGTCTTAGCAACCGGTGGACTGGCAGGACTTATTGCAAAGCATTGTGAACGCGAAGTGATTTATGATCCCGACTTAATGATTAAGGGACTTCTCTTGATATACCGTAGGAATGTCAAATCGAAAAGCAAATGAATGGAACACTTTTTTCCCAAACAACAAGCATAAAAAATGACAAAAAATGACAAGAAATGAATAGAAAAACATCATAATACACTGTAAAATGAACGACATCAGGATAAACA
>CAZZCN010000009.1:14804-52114 GCA_964652975.1 uncultured Oscillospiraceae bacterium
TGTTACTATAGCAAACATATTTATGTTATATAATTGAAAATACGACAAAATAGTTTGCCGAATGCGTTTTGATAACATATATGTTATACTACTTATTTCAAAACGCTATATCCTTACAATTAAATATGTTTCGGGGCAGGGCGTAATTCCCTACCGGCGGTGAAAGGCAGTATGGTGATTTAAAAGTCACTTGCAAGCAGTAAGCCCGCGAGCTTTAATTAGCAGACAAGGTTAGAATCCTTGGCCGACAGTAAAGTCTGGATGGAAGAAACAAAAGATATTGAAATTCCTATATTGGAGTGATTCAATTTCAAACCATGAGCCCCGATGCATTGCACGGGGCTTTTTATTTTGCCGGGATTTATATCTTAAACACATTAATGGAGAATCACAGCACAGGCTTAAATACACATAAGCAAAAACAGATCAGGTCAAAACAAGCAACACAATGCAAAGATGATTTATAGGGAGCAGAAAAGAGTTAACATAAACAAAGATATAGATAAGACATAGATATTAAAACAAAAGTAAAAACGAAAAGCAAAAAAAATGTAATAGCAAAAGCAATAACAAAAGCAATAACAAAACAATACTAAAACAATAAAAATGGAGGAATCACAAATGAAAAAAATGACATCAAAACAAAGAACAAACTGGATTGCAAAAAGCGGTATACTGGCTGCAGTTGCCATAGTACTAATGTATTTACAATTTCCACTTCCGTTTATGCCGGGCTTTCTGCAGTTCGACTTCAGTGAAGTTCCTGTACTACTGGCAGCATTTGCCCTTGGACCGGTAAGTGCCGTGATAGTTGAACTGATAAAAAATCTGGCACATCTGCCTGCAACACAGACCGGAGGAGTCGGTGAACTTGCAAACTTTCTCATTGGCTGCGCTTTTGTGGTACCGGCATCAATTATTTATCGGATGAACAAGTGCAAGAAGATGGCAGTAACAGCAATGCTTTCTGGAACGCTGTTTATGACACTTTTTGCCAGCATGTTAAACTACTTCTTCATGATTCCTTTTTATGTCAAGGTGATGGGTTTTCCACTTGAAGCAATAATAGGAATGACGGCAGGGGCTGGCAATACATTGGTTAGCGATCTCAAGACACTTATTGTTTTTGTATTCGTACCGTTTAATCTTTTCAAAGGCATTATTGTTTCATTAATTGTTGCGATAATATACAAAAGACTGAGCAGCATACTTCACAAAGGTGACAATAACGGACAAAACAATTATAATAACTCTCAGAACAATGACAAAAATACATGTGAAGAGTAAACGCTGATAATTATGAAATATATACATAATGATACTATTAGAGAAAAAGACACGGTCTTATTCCGTGTAATAATAAGCCTCCTGCTTTTATTAGCAGGAGGTCTGTTAATTTTTTTGCTCCTTCAATATGATCCGGTAAATGCAGGTAAACGTGCAATATATCTTTTTTGCCCCCTTAATAAACTGACCGGGTTATACTGTCCAGGATGTGGTATGACGAGGGCTGGATTTGACATTTTACATTTTGACATTATATCTGCAATACACAACAACGCCTTGATAGTGTTTGTTTTCGGACCTTTTGCTGCGTATATGGCTTTGCGTGAGTATCTTTTTTTCATAATGCAAAAGCATGTATTGCCTTTTCCAAAACTTAAGACATGGATGATTATCCTCATTGTTATAATTACAGTGGCTTTTACAATTTTGCGCAACCTGCCATTTGCACCATTCAACTGGATTGCACCAACCGGGTATTGATAATTACATTGAAGCCGGTTTGTCAGTAAAATTGCAATGAGAATTTTGTGTGCTTGCTGTTTACTTGTCATCAGAAAAGAAAATAAATACTTATCTATCTGAATTTCAAATATGAGAATACATGATTTCAACTTCTAATCGATAGAAATTCTTGGATTTATTAGACTATATTTTCTCTAAACCAATTCTCAATGTCATTTATCATTTATCATTACTCTTTTCGAATTTTCTCCAAGGTATTACAAAATTAATATTCATGTGATATAATTTATAAAAATAATTATAAATCCAAACGATAGCAATTATTAATTCAATTAAGAAAGGTGGTCAAAAACATGGATGTAGGAAAATCGAAAGTCGGAGATTTGAATGGCGGCGCCGCTTCTGCGCTTTGTTATGTACTGGGAATCTTTTTTAACTTTATTCCGGGAATTGTTCTTTTGATTGTAGATGCAGACAACCCTTACATTAAATTCAATGCCATACAGTCACTTGTACTGTCACTAGTAGCAGCAGTTCTAGTCTGTACAGTAATTGTTCCAATTGCATGCCTGATATTTATGATAATCGGAGCAGTTGAGTCAAACAAGGGTAATTTATACAAAGCGCCGGTTGTTGGTGAACTTTGTGCCAAATGGGCGAATCTGCCTCCTATGCAGTAGGAATTCAGCTTAACCTATTAGAATACCGTCTGGGATCTTTAAACAGTCAATATAATGTTGGCTGTTTTTTTATGGATTATAACAAACGGATATTATTCAATTATCAGATTATTATTTAAATCCAGTGATTGTTTTAGCAAATATTAATATAGAATTTGCAGTAAAAATTTGTATAGGCGAGCAAAAACTGAATTCGAATCATATATCATCGGTTCAATGTCTGGAAAGAAAAGATATAACCTGATTACATAAACTATCGACATGACAATCCCAACAACTATGAAAAGAGGTGTCAATTTCCAAATCGTTGTTTTTCTTGTAAGCAATAGAACTATTGTAATTATAAACAGAGGAATAATTAGATATACTAGGGGATGGTAGTGGAATGCACCGGGAAAATCAAAATGCAGCAATGAAATACTTGCCCTTGTCAGACCGCATCCCGGACATGGAAGCCCTGTTATAACGCGCACAACACAGGTTGAACCGTTAATAAATATGCCGAAAACACAAAATGCAGCAACAGCCAAAACAGGCGTGAGATTATTGCTAATCGCACGCCTGAATCGATTCCATAAAATTAGAATTTTAGAAAAACCGGTGTTCTTCAACCCTAAGTTCTTTCCCAGATTTCATTTAACTGGCTTTGCACCTGATACATGAAGACGATAAATCCAATACCGATCAATGAAAGAAGCAACCACATAACGAAATTCTTCGTTGCAGGAAAGCCGACCCTGGTCCTGATGTCGAAAATTCCTATATCAAGTTTGTACATTCCGACATAAATCAACGGGAAACAAAGTAAACCTAAAAGAAAGTACAGTGGAGCAGATATTCTCTGCTCTCCGAGGGCATTATTCACATCACCGGAAACTTTAAACAACCAGTAAATCTGATAAATACCACAGGTGACAATTGACAATAAAATGACTGCAATTGGTGAACGAACTTTTCCTTTGTACATAAAAATCCTCCTCAAAATTTGATTTTCGTTTGTAAAAATAAATGCGACATATGATGTTTCTGATATGAACTAAATCATAGTTATTTTATAACATTATATTGTTAGTTACACGTTGAATTTGGATTACAATCCAGTTACATTTATTATTATAATTATTATTATTATTATTATTACTATTTACATTTTCTTTAGCTTATATACTTGTAAGAAATCAACAGCTCATTGGTGTAATTTGGAATTGATTTTTCTTTTGATACTCAATTCAAATATTTTTGCCAAACCTGCCCCGCGGGTAGATCGAACCGGAGTCTATACTTAGAAGTTCAAATCCCTTGGCTTTATAGAAATTTACTGTCTTATGATTTGAGAGAGCTGTGTAAAGGACGATTTTCTCATACCCGTCGTCCTCTATTTGCTTTTGCGCAGCTTCATAAAGTATGCTTCCGACACCTGCCTTCTGCATCTCGGGTAAAACCGCAAAACGGCTTATAAGTGCAGTGTCTTCAGTCTCTTTAGATATACGTACAGTTGCGACAATCTTGTCTTTAAAAATGGCAACAAGAAAAGTATCGCTTTTTATGTACCGATCTATATCTTCAATAGATTCCCTAAGCGATTCAAGAGTTTGAGGTATCATTGAATCCTTGGCGTACTGAGTCATTGCTGTATGTATAACACTTAGCATTTCACTGGAATCCTTTATTAAGGCTTTTCGCACAAGGATGTTTTTCATGAAGGCTCCTCTTAGAACTTATAACATAATTTGCTTATTGCAGGAATTTCGATACTACCAATAGTTGAAATCAGTTGTAGAAGTACTAATATTAGCCCCTGCCGGCCATAAGTTTAACCAGTACAGCTTTTTGGGCGTGCAAGCGGTTTTCGGCCTGGTCAAAAACGACGCTTTGTGGTCCATCGATAACTTCACCGGTCACTTCATATTCCCTGTACGCAGGCAGACAATGAAGGAAAATAGCGTTCTTAGCAGCAAGATTCATAAGCTCGGAATTGACCTGGTACGGCATAAACACCGGAACCTTTGTCGACTTTTCGCTTTCCTGTCCCATGCTGATCCATGTGTCTGTATAGACAGCGTTGGCACCTTTCATTGCAACCTCGGGGTCATTGGTTAATTCTATGCTTCCGCCGGTAAGCTTTGCCTGTGCAATCGCCTCGTCGATACATGTCAAGTCGCATTCATAACCTTTTGGAGTGGCCACAGATATATGCATTCCAGCTTTTGCACAGGCGTGCAACAATGAATTTGCAACATTGTTTCCATCGCCAAGATAGGCCAGTTTCAATCCCTTAAGCGATCCCAGATGCTCTTTGATTGTCATAAGGTCTGCTAGTGCCTGACATGGGTGCATAAGATCTGTAAGCCCGTTTATTATAGGAATTGTGCCGTATTCTGCCAGATCCAGAACATCTTTGTGTGCAAACGTACGTATCATGATCCCGTCAAGAAACCTCGATAATACCTTTGCCGTATCCTCGATTGATTCGCCTCTCCCGAGTTGAATGTCCTGGCTGCTGAGAAACAAAGCCTGACCACCAAGCTGATACATCCCTACCTCAAAGGAAACACGGGTTCTAGTGGATGATTTGGAAAAAATCATACCCAGGGTCTTGCCACCAAGCAAATGATGCAAAATGCCACTTTTGGTTTCGCCCTTTAGCTTTGCCGCAAGTGATAGCAATTCGTCCAGTTCTACCGGTGTAATATCGTTAAAACTTATAAAGTGTTTCATATAAAAATCCTCCTATAATATGTCGTTTCTTAGGTTTACTCAAATAAAAAAATAAATATATGGAATTAGTAATTTTGAGTATAAAAATAGATAATTGCAAATAAGTTTTTAAGTGAGTAAATGGGTAATTTTTTTTGCCTTGTTGATTATGGTTAAATTCGACTTAGCAAGCTTTGTTAAAATCATACTTTCAGACTGTGTAGTATCTCCTCAAAATCTGCGCAAAATATGTCAATATGCTCCTTTTCGATGATTAAAGGCGGTAAAAGTCTTATTACGGAATCACCAATGGAATTGACCAGGTAGCCTTTTTCGAGACATTTCATCTTGACTTCAACGGCGTTTTTACCGGAAATAACTATCCCTATCATAAGTCCCTTGCCTCGCATCTCAACTAACAGACCTGTATCCTGCATTATTTTACCAAGGCATTTGGCAAAATATTCGCCCATTTCAGTAGCTTTCAAGATAAGACAGCTTGAATCCATCTCTTCAAGAACCGCCAATGCAGCGGCACACGCCAGCGGGTTGCCACCAAAAGTTGTTCCATGGTCACCTGGGGCAAAACCCGAAGCAACCTTGGCCGTTGCCAAAACCGCACCAATCGGCACGCCTCCGCCTAATCCCTTTGCCGTCGTCACTATATCGGGGGAGATGCCGAACTGCTCATATGCAAAAAATGTTCCGGTACGCCCCATGCCGGTTTGAACCTCGTCAATTATCAGCAGAGCGCCTTTTTCTTTGCAACACTTAGACACTGCCTTAAGATATTCCTTAGTAGCAGAAATTATACCGCTTTCACCTTGAATCACCTCAAGCATTACTGCACAGGTTTCAAAATCAACAGCCTGCTCTATAGCAGCTATGTCGTTGTAGGGAACATGTACAAATCCCTGTGGCAAAGGCCGGAACGGATGATTGTATTTTGACTGGCCGGTTGCAGTAACTGTAGCAAGAGTTCTTCCGTGAAAGGAATTGAGTGCGCTGATGATTTTAGGTCTCACCGTACCGCCCTTTTCGAAAAATATGCGTGATAATTTAATAGCGCCTTCGTTTGCCTCAGCACCGCTATTGGTGATAAAAACTTTGTCAAGTCCTGTACTGTGAGCAATCAACTTCTCGGCAAGCTCGGATTGCTCTTTTATATAATAAAGGTTGGAGCAGTGAATCAGCTTTTGCACCTGTTCCGAAATTGCCTTGACCAGTCTAGGATGATTATGTCCCAATACGTTGACCGCGATTCCGCCAATCAGGTCCATGTATTTCAAGTTATCCGTACCGTAAAGGTACATACCCTCTCCATGAGTGAAACATACCTGTATTCTTTTGCCGAATGTATTCATATAATAAGTGGAATCCTGTTCCATTACTTTTTGTAAAATCAAATCTTCCATAATAAACGACCTTTCGATATTGTTTTTAGGGTTAAGATAAAAATGCAATAAATAAAGCAAAGCTTTGCCATTTAAGTGAATTTGTTTTTGAAGCATAAAACATAGTGAGCAGATTTTATAAAATTAACATAGCATAATCTATTTGTTTGGTGCTCTTATTGAATGAAGAAATCAAATCTTCTCGCCTTCGTAGTAGGGTCGTCGCTCTTTCATGATCATGGTTCCGATTCCTCTGTTGGTAAAAATTTCAAGTAAAAGGCAATGTGGTATTCTTCCGTCAATAATATGTGCTCTGCCTACTCCGCCGTTAATTGTCTCGAGACAGCCAAGAACCTTTGGAATCATTCCTCCGCTGATTGTTTTTTGATCAATTAGTTCAAAAACCTCTGCCTCTATAAGCGAAGGGACAACAACATCCTCTCCTGAGGGGGATTTGATCATTACACCCTCGACATCGGTCAGCGTTATAAGCTTTTCTGCTTTAAGGGCTACAGCAATATGGCTTGCGACTGTGTCTGCGTTTATATTGTAACTCTGACCGTCTTTACCGATTCCTATCGGTGCTACAACAGGGATGTATTCATCACTTGCAAGCATTTCCAGAACCTTGGTGTTGATTTTCTCGATTTCACCTACAAATCCGAGATCAATAGGATTGCCGTTCGCATCCTTTTCGAGTTTCTTGCATTCGATAAGGTTGCCGTCAATGCCAGATATTCCGATAGCCTTTGCACCTTTCTGGTTTAGCATCGAAACTATTTCTTTGTTAGTCTTTCCTACAAGGACCATTCTTGCAACTTCGATGGTCTGGGCATCTGTGACCCGCAGTCCGCCACGGAATTCAGAGGGGATTTCGAGTTTGGTCAACATTGCACTTATTTCGGGACCTCCTCCGTGAACAAGCACGGGATTTATTCCGATGAATTTAAGAAGCGTTACATCCTCCATGACGTGATTTTTCAATTCCTCGTTAATCATCGCATTGCCACCGTACTTAATTACAACGGTCTTGCCGGCAAGCCTCTGTATATATGGAAGAGCCTCTATAAGAATTTCCGCTTTGGAAATCAATTCCTTCATATCAACCTTGTTCTTGATCATTTCATTGTCCATTATATTCCTCCTCCTGTCTGTGTCAGCCCTGATTTTTCGGGAATCCCCACCATGCAGTTAAGCGCCTGTACTGCTTGTAATGCAGCACCTTTGCCAAGATTGTCGATAGCGCATAATACAATTACACGGCCTGTATGCTCGTCGACAAATACGGAAATATCTGCAAAATTGGTATATGCTACATTCCTGGTATCAGGACATATAGCTAAAGGTAGGATTCTTATGAAAAATTCATCAGCGTATTCATCCATAAACATATTGCGTATTTCATCCTGGCTTAACGGCTCCTTCAGCGTAGCATAAATGGTTGCAAGCATACCACGTTTCATAGGTGCAAGATGGGGCGTGAATGAGACTTTTATATTATCACCTGAAAGCTCTGAACAGATCTGCTCGATTTCGGAAGTGTGTCTGTGTCCGACAGGCGAATATGCTCTGAAAGTTGACTCGGTCTCGCAAAACGAGAACGCAAGTTCGGATTTTCTTCCGGCTCCGCTTACTCCGGAAGTGGCATCGATTATAATAGTTTTAATATCTATTATATTGTTTTTCAATAATGGCTTTATTCCCAGAATCGAACATGTAGGGTAGCACCCGGGGTTGGCGACAAGCTTTGCACTGCTTATTTCATCCCTGTAAATTTCCGGCAGACCATACACTGCCTGCCTGGCAAGCTCCGGAACGGGATGGACAAGCTTATACGCTTTTTCGTAAACCGAGATGTCCTTATATCTGAAATCTCCGCTGTGGTCCAGCACCCTTAGCCCTTTATCAAGCAGCTGAGGCACTACTACAGATGAAACACCGTGAGGAAGAGCAGTTATGACAATATCGCAGTTTGCCCCCAGATCTTCAACGTCCAAATCCGTACACTTCATATCAACTAAATTTCCAAATGCCGGATACACGTCAGAAAAATTCTTTCCTACATAGCTCTGTGAAACGAGTCTTGTAATTTCGAAATCCGGATGATTGCATAAAACACGCACAAGCTCCATTCCTACATATCCGGTTGCACCAACTATTCCGATTCTAAATTTCTTGTCCAAGGGTAGTCCTCCTGTTTGGATACTTCTAATTTTATGCACAAATAATGAATAAAATTAATAAATATACACTATAATGCATAAAAGCATATATATCAAGCAATATTCAACAATTTTAAAACAAATATCCAAATTTCACAAGCCTCTATAATACATTTAGATTAAATGTGTGTTAAATGTTCAAAGCAATTAAATGTAATTACACAAACTATTATTCAGGAGGAAGTAATTTGTAAAATCTGTATCATAGGTAACCAATAAACGTTCAGTTATTTTCTCGAATTTGAATCTTTTAGGACAAAAACACATAGTTCTAAGAAACCATAGCGAAAAAATCAGAATTATGAACTGCATAATGTTGCATAAAATGACAAAAAAGTTAATAAGACAATAACAAAGTTGTATTTTGTAAAAAAATACGACAAAAACACAAAATCATGCCACTGTATTACTAAATTATATTGAAAACATTTGTTAATTTGTCATATAGAATTTTAATCGTTTATTTGGTATATTTGAATCACAGATGGAACACATCTGAATTTTCGATGTTTAACAGATTATTTTGGAGGGAAAGAAATGGCTAATGTTATTTTAAAAAATGTATTTAAAAGGTATGACGGAGGAGTTATAGCTGTAAGTGATTTCAATTTGAATATCGCAGACAAGGAATTCATAATTCTTGTAGGACCTTCCGGTTGCGGAAAGTCAACAACCTTGAGAATGATTGCAGGACTTGAAGAGATTACAGACGGTGAGATTTACATCGGAGACAAGCTTGTTAATGATGTTCAACCCAAAGACCGTGACATAGCGATGGTTTTCCAGAACTATGCTTTATATCCTCATATGACAGTTTTCGACAACATGGCTTTTGGACTTAAGTTAAGGAAAATAGCCAAGGACGAAATTAAACGCCGCGTTACAGAAGCTGCAAGAATTCTCGAAATCGAGCACTTGTTAGACAGAAAACCAAAGGCTTTATCAGGAGGACAGAGACAGCGTGTTGCTTTAGGACGTGCCATCGTGCGTGACCCCAAGGTTTTCCTCATGGATGAGCCTCTTTCCAACCTGGATGCCAAGCTTCGTGTCCAGATGCGTATCGAGATTACAAAGCTTCACCAAAGACTGCAGACAACAATCATATATGTTACACATGACCAGACAGAGGCCATGACAATGGGTACCCGTATCGTAGTTATGAAAGACGGATTCATACAGCAGGTTGATGCTCCTACAGCACTTTACCAGAAGCCACTTAATACTTTCGTTGCAGGATTCATCGGAATGCCTCCTATGAACTTCTTCAATGCTACCCTGGTTCTTAAGAATGATGAGTATTATCTTGAGCAGGAAGGCTTTAGTATTAAGCTTCCCAAGGATAAGACAGTAGAGGATGTCAAAGCCTATATCAACAAAGAAATGATAATGGGAATTCGCCCTGAAGCCATTTATGCAGAGAGCGAACTGGTCGAGCAATCACCGGAGACCTCGTTTAATGCATTGGTTGAAGTTGTTGAAATGCTTGGATCTGAGACATTGCTATACTTGAACATCAAGGGACTGAGTGCAGTTGCACGTGTAAATCCTCTTACGACAGCAAAAGCAGGCGAGACAATCAAACTTTGTGCTGATGGCAATCGTATTCACCTGTTCGACAAAGAGACAGAGAAAATTGTCGCAAGAGTATAATTAACTGAATTTTTAGTTAGCGAATCAACTAATAACCACGCAAACATTTACAAAGACGCTCTTTTTACAGGAGCGTCTTTTATTTATGATGAAAAGTGCACAGAAAATGAGTCATTATTATGACAAAATGATAAAGATTCACTGAATTAATTGTTACCTTATTGCAACATTCTTATTAAAAATATAATATATAATGTAAGTGTTGAAAACAGCACTAATAATTGTATGTATTAAAGTGATTAAATATAAATCAGGAAGGTGTCATTATGGAAGAGATTAAAAAGTGTATCAGAGAAGTCGCAAAGATTTTTACCAATGTTGCAGGAGTATTAGATTATGACGGGATAGTGATTGCATGCACAGACGAAAAATACGAAGGAAGCGAAGATCCTTCGACCCGTGCGATTTATCTGTCAGACGAGAAAATGTCAATCACGTCCGGGAGAACCTACATCAAGCTTGCGATAGGCGAGAGAACCAATTATGTCTGTTTTATCGAAGGCACTGACGCCGTATCGAGAACCTATCTTGAACTGATGGTTAACTGGATACAAGCCACACTTAAAGAGAAGAATACCGATGCCGAAAGGGAGTCTTTCCTTAAGAAAGTCCTTCTTGAGAACGAGCTTCCGGGAGATATCCCGCTCAAATCAAGAGAATTTAAGATTCCTTATGCAGCTACAAGAGTTGCATTCATTGTTAGAGTGGAACAGAATGACGGTCTTGACTGCATGGAGATAATGCAGGAGATTTTTGCAGACCATAAGAAGGATCACGTACTTGCCATGGACGAAGAGACAATAGTCCTGCTTTCAGAAATAGGAAGAGACGAATCATCCAGAATAACCGAAACAGCCAAGATGATACTGGATAATTTAAACTCTGAATCGATGTCAAAGGTTCACATCGGAATCGGTATGTATGCAGATACACTCAAGGACGCTGCAAAATCATACAGAGAAGCATCCCTTGCCCTTACTGTCGGTAATATATTCGAAGCTGACAGCTATGTAATGAGATATGACAGACTAGGACTTGGAAGATTGATATACCAGCTTCCGTCAACGCTTTGCAACATGTTCCTTGACGAGGTTTTTCCGAAAGGCGCATATGAGTCATTGGATAATGAGACTTTACTTACGATCAGCAAATTTTTCGAAAACAACCTAAACGGCAGCGAGACTTCGCGTCAGCTGTTCGTGCACAGAAACACCCTGGTTTACAGGCTTGACAAGGTTCAGAAAATAACCGGACTCGATTTGAGGAACTTTGATGATGCCGTACTTTTCAAGCTGGCTTCCATGGTTCGCCGTTACCTTGAGAAACAAGAAAAAGGCATCTACAAGCCGGCAACCAGCAAGTGGTGGAGCAATTAATCACCACTTGCCTCACAGTTAACGGCATAACAGATATAATGGAGGAAATGCCTTGATAGAATTTCGCAATGTGAGCATGACATACAAGACAGGAATTTATGCACTCAAAAATGTCAGTTTCAAGGTCATGGACGGCGAATTCGTATTTGTAATAGGACGAAGCGGTTCAGGCAAATCCACACTGATCAAGTTATTGACCTGCGAAGAAAACCCTGTTTCAGGAAATGTTTTTGTTGATAATTATGAGATTTCATTTCTAAAAAGAAGTCTCATACCTTATCTTCGTAGAAATATTGGGATGGTATTTCAGGATTTCAGATTAATCTACTCGAAAACCGTATATGAGAATGTCGCTTTTGCGATGGAGATCATAGGGGCATCAAAGAAACTTATTTCAACTCGAGTGCCTATCGTATTAAGCATTGTCGGATTAAGGGACAAGGCACAGATGAAGCCTAATCAGCTATCCGGAGGAGAGCAGCAGAGGGTGGCTATTGCACGTGCGATGGTAAACAACCCCATGTTAATTCTAGCCGACGAGCCTACCGGCAACCTCGATCCTGAGAACAGCGAGTCGATAATGGCCCTTTTAGAGGATATAAACTGTGGCGGCACCACAATAATGGTGTGTACTCATGATAGCAGCATAGTCAATAAAATGCGTCGCCGGGTTATCGAGATAGCGGACGGATTCCTTGTCAGGGATGAACTGCTGGGAGAATACAACCTTGCAATCGGATGTGACTTCAAAAAAAACAAACAAAAAATCAGAAGCGAAATTTCCGTTAACAACAAAGCAAAGAAAAAAGCTAAAGCCAAAATTGCAGCTACGGAACCGTTCGTAAGGAATATAAATATCAAATTCAGTGAAGAGGATTTTATCGACAACACCGAAAGTGCGACAGAGAAAACAGCCGAGGATATTGACGAGAATCCTGCAGAAGACATGGATTCTATAATAGGTACCGATAACGAGATAGAATTATTAGAAGAGATAGAAAAGGAAATTGATGCAGGAACAGAGAGTGAATCAGAAGATACAAAACCAGATTCTGATATTCAAACCGAGTCTGAACCTTACTATCAGCCCGAGACAGAATCTGACAATCAGTCCGAGACAGAATCTGACAATCAGTCCGAGACAGAACATTACTATCAACCCGAGACAGAACCCAAGCTCAACCCTAAGCATGAATCCGAACACGATGTAGATAATATTTCAGAAATTAATTACAACTCAGAAACTATTGATGAAATAGAAATCTTCCCTATTCAAAGCAATAAGAACGGCACAAGGAATAGTGACAATGCCATTGGCTTGAGTGGCGCAGGCAATATCGAAAACATTAATGAAATACTCGGAAGTATCAGAAATTCCAAGGACTCCAACTCGACGCTCTACTCTATTGAAATTGAAGATACCCAAGGAATTTCATTAGAGGAAAAGCCTGATTTCGCTAATATGATAAGACCGAAGCGAGTTCCTGCACCAGGGAAAACGGAGGACCTATAGATGAAATTATCCATGGGCAGACAGTTTGTCAAAGAGGGTGTTTTAAATATAATCCGCCATCCGCTTGTAACATTGGCATCAATAACCACAATTTCCCTCATGTTGATATTAATGGGATCTTTTTTAATATTTTCTACTAATGCCAATGACATAGCAAAGAACGCAAGCCAGCAGCCACCGGTACTGGTATGGGTAGATTATGGCGTTACCGAGCAGACAGTAAATGAAATCGAAGACATTCTTAAGAAGGATCAAAATATCAAATCATATACTCGCAAAACCCCACAGGAAAACTTTCTTCAATTCAAAAAAGACCTGGGTGAAGACTCAAAGGTTCTGGATGGTTTCGATCCAAGCCTGCTACCCTATACATTCACTGTGCAGCTTCTGGAATCATCGGAAAGCCTTGATTTTAAAACTAAAATGGAAGGGGCGTTCGGGGTAAGGAAGGTGGAATACAGTCAGCCGGTTACAGAATTTTTAAACAATGCCAGGACAGCGGTTAATTTTATAACCCTGACAGCATTCATCGTGCTTTGCGGAATTACGCTTTTTATAATATCGAACATGGTCAGGATAGCTGTATTTTCAAGATCGGAAGAGATTGGTATAATGAAGTATGTCGGAGCGACCAATCGATATATACGGGTGCCATATATAATTGAAGGCAGCATAGTAGGATTTCTTGGAGCTGTTTTGGCTAATGCTGCGGTATTGTTTTTGTATTCATTAATAATCGGACGTTCTGCCGGTGGCATGGGGAACATTACTTTTTTAGCGCTGGTACCTGTTTCACAAATCACTACAGCAGTGGTTATAACGAATCTTTTACTTGGAGTTCTGGTAGGGGCTGTAGGGAGTGCCATATCAGTGAGGCGACATGTCAAAGTCTAGCGGAAAATTTGAGGAAAAGCATTAGGCGGAAAATTTTTAGAAGAGAGTTAAGTGGATACGCATTCGCGTTAATGTAAGAAATATATACTGGAGATTGTTATGAAAATATTTACTAAAACCAAAAAAGTTTTGTCGGTCATGATTATTGCCACTTTGATGATGACAGTTTTTTTGGGTATTAATAAATTCACACCGGGCTCACATGTTCAAGCCGCCACCATATCGTCCCTTACCAAGGAGCAGGCGCGCATCGAAAAGCAGATAGCTTCACTCAAAGCCGAGAAAAATGCCCTCAATGCAAAGAACCAAAAACTTCAAGGAGAACTGTCATGGCTTAACAGCAGGACAGCAGACGAGCGAAAACAATACGAGAAGCTCGTTGATGAATTGAACGATGCATATAAGGAAATGGAGGCTTCACTTGCTAAGGCAAAGCTTGCCGAAGACAATGTGAAGACAAAGCAGGAACAATATAAGAAAAGACTGCAGACAATGTTCGAAAACCGTAACAAGGGAACATTAGAAATGCTTTTTGACGCAAAGGACCTGAGTGCCTTCCTGGCGAATGTCCAGATTATCTCGATTATTGCCGACAATGACAAGAAAGTGCTAAGCGAACTAAATGCCGCCAAGGATGAGGCATACCTTAAGAAGAAGGAAGCGGAAGAGTATTCAGAAGAGATGCAGGCTTATGTAAATAAGAAGAACAAGGAAATCGAAGCACTCAAAAAGAACATGTCCCAGACCAAAACAGCAATAAACGATGTCAAGTCCGACCTTTCCAAGGCCGAAAAAGACGAGAAAGCACTTGTGGCCGAATCTAACAAAATAGGGAGCGAAATCAAAAAACTACAGTCAACAGCAATATATTACGGAGGCTCGATGGTGTGGCCCACACCCGGTTATCCAGGAGTCGGGGACAATTTCGGTATGAGATTTCATCCCATACTTAAATATTGGAGAATGCACAATGGTATAGACATTGTCTCTCCTTTCAACTCGAAAATCGTTGCTGTTGCTGATGGCAAGGTAATCGTGGCACAGACAATATCGGGTTATAACCCTGTATCCGGGAATAATTACGGCGGCGGTGGATACGGCAATTACATAATCATTGACCATGGTGGCGGCGTCTCAACGGTTTACGCTCACTGCAAATTGATCAAAGTCTGGTCGGGGACTACAGTTAAAGCCGGTCAGTGGATTGCAGTTACAGGAAGTACAGGACTTTCGACAGGGGCACATCTCCACTTTGAGGTTCGTGAAGGCGGAATACCTGCCAATCCACTCCAGAAAAAATATCTGGGGTCCAGATAAAACAAAAAACAAGTATATAAATATGTATAAAAATAAAAACAAAAATAAAAACAAAAATAAGAACAAAAATAAGAACAAAAACAAAAATATAAAACAAAAACAAAAATATAAAACGAAAACAAAAATAAAAACAAAAATAAAAACGAAAACAAAAACATAAACGAAAACAAAAACGAAAACGAAAATAAGAATAAAAATAAAAATAAATACAAAAATGAATACAAATAAAATAACAACAAATAGAAAAGTTCAATAAAAACTTGTTTCCTACATATCCGTTAGAGTATTAATGTTAAAATAGCAATGCGGTGCCGTTAATTTCACAATGGCACAAAACATCCCGGAAAAACAAAAAGGGTGGTAATTACTATGAATGAAGATAAATACATATACAAAGGTCCCGGCAGCAATCCAGAAAGCGACGGTGGACCAAGCAATAATCCGCTTGATCCCAAAACAGATAAAAATTCTGAAAACCTTACAAATAAAGACGCATTATACATTACAAACAAATTTAATGAAACTAAATTCAAGGAAACCCTATTTAAAAGAACTGTTGGGACTGCACTAATAAGCGCTCTTGTAACATTTGTCTTCACATGTGTACTATTCGCCTATCTTGCATTTGCAGTGTTTTTTCCTGTAACATCGCTTAACGGTTCGGGATTATCTTTTGATTCAAAGCCTGAGACCAGACAGGCGGTTATAAAGGTAAATGAAATTATATCCAATCTTAAAAGTTCATTTGTGACAAAGCTTACAGATGAAGAGATTTTGCAGGCGATTGCGCAGGGGCTGCCATCATCGCTGAATAACCCGTATACATATTACTTGACCAAAGAACAATATAACCAGATTACCGAGGATATGTCCGGTGAATATGTTGGCATTGGATGTACAGTAACAGTTGCAGTAAAGGGGAGGCCGGAAATAGCCGAAGTTGTCAAAGGCAGCCCTGCAGAAAAGGCGGGACTGAAAATCAAGGACGTTTTTGTATCGATAGACGGTGTGAAAATAAAAGAAACAGATTCAATAGAGTCAATAGTAGCAAAAGTTAAAGGCAAAGAAAACACACCGGTAAAACTAGAAATATTCAGAGAGTCAACGAAAACGTCGATGCAATTCACTATTGTAAGGAAAACCATAACATACGAGAATGTAATATCCAAAATGTTAAGTAACAAAGTCGGATATATACATATAAAGGCATTTGCAGGTAACGTTGACAAAGACTTCATCGAAGCAATGGATGATCTGCAGAAGAAAGGTGCCAGAAACATAGTTTTCGACCTGAGATACAATTCCGGCGGTGATGCAGCTGTAATGACCAACATGCTCGAATATCTGCTTCCCAAGGGCACTCTTTTAGCGACTATCAAGGGAAGAGAGAACAACAAGGATTTCAAAGTCGACTGGATTGCAAAAAAACAGATGAAAGTCCCTGCAACCATGCGATATGCAATTTTAACCAACTCATATTCAGCCAGTGCATCTGAATTTTTTACAGGATGCCTGAGAGATCACGGTAAAGCGATAATCGTTGGCGAGAAGACATTCGGTAAGGGATCCGGAACAAGTCTTTTTAAACTTTCTGACGGATCAGCCGTCAACATCACCATTTTCAAATATTATCTTCCAAAAGGAGATTCGGTTGAAGGTAAGGGAATAAGCCCTACATACGAATCCAGGCTTCCCGAAAAATACACCAACACATCGGTTGAAGACTTGCCGGTAGATGAAGATACCGTTCTTGCCAAAGCAATGGAAGAATTACATAAATTTGGAGAAACGAGCACAAAATGAACCCTTACGCACTTATTTCAGAAGTCTATGACCGTTGGCAGGAGACAAACGATTCTTCCAGATGGGCTGACTATGCAGAGAAAATAATAAAACGCCATTGCAGATTAAGCAAAGGGGACGGCAAGGATGATTCTCTTCTGCTGCTGGACCTTGGGTGTGGTACCGGCAGTCTTCCGATAGAAATGTCGAATCGCGGATATGAGGTTCTTGCAATCGATTACTCTGAAGAAATGCTTTCTGCAGCAAAAATGAAAGACGGTGCTCAGAGTATCCAGTTCATATGCCAGGACATAACCGATTTCGAGCTTTTTGGAACAGTGGATATAATGGTTTGTTTTCTGGACACAGTCAATCATATATTAACTGAAAGAAAGTTGAACAGCTTTTTCAGACTGTGTAAGAACTACCTCAATCCTGGAGGACTTCTTATTTTTGACATTGCAACACCATATTATTTCGAAAACAATCTGGCTGACAAGACTTTTTATGATATCCGCGACACCTTTGCATTGATATGGCAAAATTTTTACAATCCCCGCAAATCCATCAATCGCGCCGAACTGACATTTTTCACAGAAACATCGGACGGAAATTACCTGAGGGGTGAGGAGACAATCAAAGAGAGAAGTTACAGCAAGGATTATATCGAGAGCGTAATAAAAGACAACGGCCTTGAAATTGTGCGAGAATACAGGGACTTCACTTTTCAAAAGCCGACACATGAAACAGAAAGAATATTTTTTGTTGTAGAGAACAGGAATGACAGATTCAAAGAAAAACTTGTAAAGGATGCTTATGAATAAATCTAAGAATATCGATAATATTGATTCCGGTGAACATGGAGCAGCGAAGCAAGGGGCTTCGGAAGAAACATTCAGTCCAGAGTGGATGAAAGACCCAAATAATGATTACCTTGTACGTGCAACAGCTCTTGATGGCGCTGTTCAGGCCGTTGCGGTAAGACATACCAATACCTGCCGCGACATGACAGACATTCATTCACTATCACCTATTGCGGCTGCGGCGCTTGGAAGACTGTGCGGAGGTCTGCAGCTGATGTCTGTGGATCTGAAAAGTGATGATTCCACTGTTAGCGCCACCGTCAAATCCGACGGGCCGCTGAAAGGAATGTTTGCAGTATGTACATCCGATGCCATGGTCAAGGGATATGTGCTAAGCCCGGCGGTGGAAACTTCGTACAAGGAAAGCGGGAAGCTTGATGTAGGCGGGATGGTAGGCAAGGGAACGCTTACAATAATTAAAGACACCGACCTCAAAAATCCATATATCGGACAGGTAGAACTGGTATCAGGTGAAATTGCAGAGGATCTTGCCGCCTATTTTCTTTATTCTGAGCAGATACCCACTGTCATGAGTCTGGGTGTCAGAATGAACCGTGACGGCATAACGCATGCCGGGGGGATGATGATAAGACTTCTTCCTGATGCCGGTGATGATATTCTTACCTATATTGAGCAGAGGGCTATAGGTTTTCCGGATATATCCTGGCTTTATGAAGAAGGGTTTACACCTCATGAGGTACTGGACTTGTTTCTGGGTGATCACAACATTGAATATCACAGCATCAAGAAATGCGGTTACAAATGCACATGCAGCGAAGAAAGAATGTCAGCAAACCTTATAACCCTTGGCAGAGAAGAACTGGAGAATCTGGCGTCTGACCTGAATGGTATTGAGCTGGAATGTCATTTCTGCAATAAAAAATACCATTTTTCAAATGAACGTGTAAAGGAATTATTGGATAACCTGGATAAAAAATAAAACAATTGACATTGACAATGTAAAAAACAAAAGAGTTCTTCAATTTGATAATAATTATCATAGTAATTTACCTTTGATTTTAAGTAAAAACACAAACAAACAACTGAATAATGGATAGTCTAATTGTCGAAAGTGTCGAAAAATCATAAGATAGCAAAAATATGATGAAAATCAGAAAAAAAATGTTGCAATTAGTTAAGGCATGCAATATAATACTACGTGCGCGACTTTTGGAAGCGCAAACATAAATGCGAAGATGTCAGAGATTGCCGCTATAACCGCTGCGGTTGACAAGCGGGTAACTTTGACGGAGAAGTCTTGTCCATGAGATGAGGCGGCAGGTAAACCAGACGCAGCGTGTGCTCTATTGATGAGTATGTGCCCAGAATGCAAAGTACAGAACACTATTCTGGGTTTTATATTGAAACAGTATGACACGCCCGGCACAGTGGGAGCTTGCACAGCAGCGAAATAGGAGGTTTTTAAATGGCAGTTAACCAAAAAATCAGAATCAGACTAAAGGCTTATGATCATGAAATTCTTGACAGCAGCGCAGAAAGAATAGTAGAAACTGCGAAGAGAAGCGGAGCAAAGGTTTCCGGACCGATACCGCTACCTACAGACAAGGAAATCGTAACAATCCTCAGAGCGCCACACAAGTACAAGGATGCCAGAGAACAGTTTGAGCTTCGTACTCATAAAAGACTGATTGACATTCTTGCACCTAACCCGAAGACTGTTGAAGCTTTGATGAAGCTGGACATGCCGGCAGGGGTGAATATCGAGATAAAACTGTAACAGGTTTTTTCAAAATAGAACATCGGGCTTGCCAAGGCACGGTGTTCAGGTCAAGTTCATTTAATAAAATGAACCAATAACCAAGGAGGTAAGAAAGAAATGGAAAAGTTCATGCTTGGCAAAAAAGCCGGAATGACTCAGCTGTTCAACGAAAAAGGAATTGCAATACCCGTAACTGTACTGGAGTGCGGACCTTTATCAGTAGTTCAGAAGAAAACAGCAGAGAATGATGGCTACAGTGCTGTTAAAGTCGGTTACGGCGACATTGCCGAAAAGAAACTGACAAAACCCGCAAAAGGCCAGTTCAAGAAACACGAGATTTCACCCAAAAAGTATCTTAGAGAGTTCCGTACGGACGCTGACTTCACAGTAGGACAGGAAATTAACGTTTCAGACATGTTTGCTGTCGGAGACCGTGTAGACATCAGCGGAATTTCAAAGGGTAAAGGCTTTGCAGGCGTTACCAAGAGATACAATCAGAAGACAGGACCGTTGACTCATGGTTCGATGTATCACAGAAGAGTCGGCTCAATGGGAGCAAATACTGATCCTGCAAGAGTTTTCCCCGGCAAGAAACTACCGGGACACATGGGAGCAGTCAATGTTACAGTCCAGAATCTGGAAGTTGTAATTGTAGACAAGGATCGCAATATATTAGTACTTAAAGGTGCTGTTCCGGGACCAAAGGGTGGCGGAATACTTGAAATTAAGAAAACCGTCAAGTCCGGCAAATAAACCGGAGTAAAGGAGGAGCAAGGAAATGGCAAAAGTTGACATTTACAACATGGAAGGCGCTGTAATAGACAGCATTGAGCTTTCAGACGCCATCTTCGGAATAGAGCCAAATGCCAAAGTTATGCATATAGCTGTGTTAAACCAACTCGCTAACAAGAGGCAGGGCACACATTCCACTAAGACCCGCAGTGAGGTAAGAGGCGGCGGAAGAAAGCCATACAGACAAAAGGGAACAGGACGTGCGCGTCAAGGATCAATCAGATCTGCACAATGGGTAAAGGGCGGAATTATTTTCGGGCCCAAACCTCGTGATTATAGTTATACAATTCCTAAGAAAGTCAGGAGACTTGCTATGAAGTCGGCATTGGCAACGAAATTACTGGACAGCAACCTTGTAGTTGTTGACACATTGAATTTTGATGCAATCAAGACCAAGACAATGCTTAAAGTATTATCAAATCTTAAAGTAGCAAATACCGCTTTGATAGTAATGAATGAGAAGAATGACACTGTTGAGAGATCCGCAAGAAACATCCGCGGTGTGAAAACTGCCCGAGTTAATACAATTAATGTTTTCGATTTACTTAAATTCGAGAAGCTTGTTGTTACAAGAGACGCAGTTGAGAAAATTCAGGAGGTGTATGTGTAATGAGAACAGCACAGGACATCATCGTAAGGCCAATAATAACCGAAAGATCCAACACTGATTCCACAATCGGAAAGTACACTTTCCAGGTTGACAAGGATTCAACGAAGACTGAGATTCGGCAGGCTGTAGAGAAATTATTCAATGTCAAGGTATTAAAAGTCAATACCACCAACTATGATGGGAAGACAAAGAGACAGGGCGTACACGTAGGGAAGACACCATCATGGAAAAAAGCAGTTGTTACAATAGACACCAATCCGAAGGCTTCTGTATTTTTAGTAAAAGGCGGCAAAACAACATCCGCTGCAAAGAAATACAAGAATGCGATTGAGGAATTTGGATTCGGTGGCTAACGCCAACCGACCTTAGAAGAAGGAGTGAAGAGAAGATGCCTGTAAAAAATTATAAGCCCACTTCTCCCGCCAGAAGGCAAATGTCGGTTTCTGATTTTTCAGAGATAACTGACAAAAAGCCCGAGAAGGCGCTTTTGGCAAAGAGAAGCAAAACAGGAGGCCGAAATTGCTACGGCCGTATTACTGTCCGTCACATCGGTGGTGGAAACAAACGTAAGATCAGAGTCATAGACTGGAAAAGAGAGAAAGACGGTATAAAGGCCAAGGTTGTTGCGATTGAGTATGATCCCAACAGAACTGCCAATATTGCACTTCTTTATTATCTGGACGGTGAGAAAAGATACATACTGGCAACAGAAGGTATGAAAGTTGGAGACGTGGTAGTGAGTGGTCCTGGATCCGACATACTTTCAGGCAACTGCCTGTCAATCGAAAACATACCCGTAGGTACAATCATACATAATATTGAAATGAAGCCTGGCAAAGGCTCGCAGATGGTTAGAACCGCAGGTGCAAGTGCGCAGTTGATGGCAAAAGAGAACAATTTTGCCCAGATTCGTCTTCCTTCCGGTGAAGTTCGTATGATTCCTGTTATATGTAAAGCTACTATCGGAGCTGTCGGAAACCATGAGCACGAGAATGTCACCATCGGCAAGGCTGGAAGAAAACGTCATATGGGCGTTCGTCCTACAGTTCGAGGAGTTGTCATGAATCCATGTGATCACCCACACGGCGGTGGTGAAGGTAAATCACCAATCGGTATGCCGGGTCCTGTGACACCTTGGGGAGTTCCTACACTTGGTAAGAAGACCAGAAATCGCAAAAAGCCTTCTAGTAAATACATCGTTAAGAGAAGGAAGTAAAGG
Source organism: uncultured Oscillospiraceae bacterium (assembly GCA_964652975.1). GTDB lineage: Bacteria > Bacillota > Clostridia > Saccharofermentanales > UBA5734 > CAZZCN01. The sequence goes on from CAZZCN010000009.1 coordinate 37,283, forward strand.
GGGAATCGGGTAATGAGCAGATCAACGAAAAAGGGATTCTATGTTGCAGACCATTTAATGAAGAAAATTGAAGCAATGAACGAAAAAAATGAGAAAAAAGTCATTAAGACCTGGTCAAGATCTTCGACAATTTTCCCTGAAATGGTGGGACATACAATAGCCGTATACGACGGACGCAAACATGTTCCGGTATTCTGTACAGAGGAAACAGTCGGACACAAGCTGGGAGAGTTTGCTCCTACAAGAACATATAGAGGTCACGGCGGCAGCGAGAAGAGCTCGGCTGTAAAATAACCGTAACCTAAGCAGTAGAAGGGAGGAACACGAAGTGGAAAAGAAGGTCATGAACAAGGGATATATGCTTGAAAACCGTGAAGATATTCTTGCGAAGTATTCCAAGACCGCAAAGAAATTTCAAAAACCGGTGCTTCTTACAAAAAAGGAGAAAAAGGTTTTAGGGATAGGCAAGGACGAAGGCAGGGCAATCGCCAAATATGTCCGTATATCACAGCGTAAAGTAAATGTTGTTGTTAACTTGATTAAAGGTAAAAATATCGACGAGGCAAATGCCATACTTTTATACACACCCAAGTCAGCATCACAGATTCTTATCAAATTATTAAAATCGGCGGAAGCAAACGCCGTCAACAATAATGAATTGTCACGGGATGCTCTTTATGTTGCCGACTGCTATGCAAATCAAGGCCCTACACTAAAGAGAATAATGCCAAGGGCACGTGGTAGCGCCAGCAGAATTTTGAAGAGAACAAGCCATGTAACAGTCGTTCTCAAGGAAAGAAAGTAAGGAGGCAAAGTAGATGGGCCAAAAGGTAAATCCTCACGGTTTAAGAGTAGGCATAATCAAAGATTGGGACACCAAATGGTATGCCGATAAGAAAAATTACAGCAAGTACCTTGTCGAAGACAAGAAAATTCGTGACTTCGTTAAGAAGGAGTGCTTTGCTGCAGGAGTTTCACAGATTACTATCGAAAGAAAAGGCGACGAAAAGACACTTATCGGAATTCGCACAGCGAAACCCGGTATCATAATCGGAAGACAAGGCGCCGGAATCGAAGAACTGAAGAAGAAACTCCTCACAAAATTCAACTCTGTATTCTTCGTCGACATCAACGAGATAAAAGCGATCGATATGGAATCTCAGTTGGTTGCCGAAAGCATAGCAGCACAGTTAGAAAAGAGAATATCTTTCAGACGTGCCATGAAGCAGGCAATGAGCAGAACTATGAAGGCAGGCGCCAAGGGAATTAAGACTCAGGTAAGCGGTAGACTTGGTGGTGCCGAAATCGCAAGAAGAGAGCATTATCACGAGGGAACAATTCCTTTGCAGACTTTAAGGGCGGATATTGATTACGGTTTTGCAGAAGCAAACACCACCTATGGTAAAATAGGTGTCAAAGTCTGGGTATATAAAGGTGAAATTTATCCTGCACCCAAGAGAGACAAAGCTGTGGAAGGAGGCGAAGCCTAATGTTACTTCCAAAAAGAGTCAAATACAGGAAACAACATCGTGGCAGAATGACAGGTAAAGCCACCCGCGGTAATTTTATTGCTTATGGAGAATTCGGTCTTATGGCCACAGAATGTTGCTGGCTTAAAAGCAATCAGATAGAAGCAGCCCGTATCGCAATCAACAGATTTGTCAAAAGAGGCGGTAAGGTATGGATCAAGGTGTTTCCTGACAAGCCCGTATCATCAAAACCTGCAGAGACCCGAATGGGATCAGGTAAAGGATCTCCGGATTACTGGGTAGCGGTAATCAAACCCGGAAGAGTACTGTTTGAAATTTCCGGAGTTTCGCAAGAGGACGCAAAAGAAGCTATGAGACTTGCAAGTCACAAGCTTCCTTGTAAAACAAAGTTTATTGTTCGTGAAAAGGCAGGTGACGTAGATGAAGCCGAGTGAGATACGTGAGAAATCAATTGTTGAGCTTAACACTGAATTAATTGATCTCAAAGGAGAATTATTTAAACTCAGATTCCAGCACGCCACAAACCAGCTAGATAACCCCCTGAAACTTAAAAGTGTCAAGAGGGACATCGCACGGGTGAGAACAATACTCCGCGAGCGTGAGCTTAAGGGAATAAAAGAGTGATGGGAGGGGAGCGGCAATGACTGACAGAAACCTCAGAAAAACAAGAGTGGGTCTGGTAAAAAGCGATAAAATGGATAAGACAATCGTAGTAGCTGTTGTGGAGCATGTAAGAGATCCATTGTACAAGAAAATAATAAAGAGAACTTACACACTAAAAGCACACGATGAAAACAATGAGTGCAAGCCCGGTGATAAAGTCAAGGTTATGGAAACACGACCACTTAGCAAAGATAAACGCTGGAGATTAATCGAAATTGTTGAAAAAGCAAAGTAACCGAAAAGTGTTTATTCGGGAAGGAGGAAGTTTATATGATTCAAGTGCAAACCCGCCTCAAGTCCGCTGATAACACCGGTGCAAAAGAATTGTTCTGCATTAAGGTGCTTGGTGGATCATGGCGCAAATATGGCAATATCGGTGATGTAATAGTCTGTTCTGTAAAGACAGCAACACCCGGTGGAGTAGTAAAAAAAGGTGAAGTTGTAAAAGCTGTAATAGTCAGGTCTAAGAAAGGTGTTCGCCGTAATGACGGATCCTATATAAAATTTGACGAAAATGCAGCAGTTATAATAAAGGACGATAAGAACCCGCGTGGAACCCGTATATTCGGGCCAATAGCAAGAGAGCTGAGAGATAAGGACTATATGAAGATTTTATCTTTGGCACCTGAAGTTTTATAAGGAGGAGAAAGTAATGGCGAATAAAATACATGTTAGAAAAAATGATAATGTATTCGTTTTAACCGGAAAAGATTCCGGAAAGAGCGGCAAAGTGCTCACGGCTAACTCCGAGAAAGGTACAGTTATCGTCGAAGGCGTTAACATGAGTACCAGGCATCAGAAACCAAAGGGCAGAAATCAACAGGGTGGAAAAATAGTACAGGAATCACCTATCAGCAGTTCAAATGTAATGATAGTATGTGATAAATGTAAGCGTCCTGCTAAAATTGGTCGCAAAATACTTGCCGGCGGTGAAAAAGTTCGTGTATGTAAAGCATGTGGAGAAATCATCAGCTCGGTAAAGGGCTCAAAGTGACGATTGTGAGGAGGTAGGACAAAATGTCAAGATTAAAAGATAAATATTTGAATGAAATTGCACCGGCTATGAAGCAGACCTTCCAATACAAATCAGCCATGCAAATACCCAAAATTGAGAAGATAGTACTCAATATGGGTGTGGGTGACGTAAAAGAAAATCCAAAGGCCGTTGATAATGCTGCTAACGATATGAGCCTGGTTGCCGGACAACACGCAGTTATTATAAAAGCAAAGAGATCTGTTTCAGCTTTCAAGCTAAGGCAGGGTATGAACATTGCATGTAAAGTAACACTCCGTGGAGAAAAGATGTATGAGTTTTTAGATAAGCTGGTAAGCGTTTCTATTCCTCGTATTCGTGACTTCAGAGGATTGAACCCCAACTCGTTTGACGGACGTGGCAATTATGCCATGGGTGTCAAGGAACAACTTATATTCCCTGAAATCGACTACGATAAAGTCGATAAGATTCGCGGAATGGATATTATCATAGTTACAACGGCCAAAACAGATGAGGAAGCTCGTGAGCTTTTATCACTCGTAGGTATGCCGTTCAGTAAATAATCGGGAGGAATGGGAAATGGCTAAATTGTCGATGATTCTCAAACAGCAAAAAGATCCTAAGTTCAGCACCCAGGCATACAATCGTTGTAAGCTTTGTGGAAGACCACATGCTTATATGCGTAGGTACGGAGTCTGCCGTGTGTGTTTCAGAGAGCTCGCCTACAAGGGTCAAATCCCCGGTGTTCGCAAAGCCAGTTGGTAAGGGATACCAGGAAGGAGGATGTCAAATGCAAATTACAGATGCAATAGCAGATATGCTAACAAGAATACGTAACGCAGCTTCAACAAAACACGCCACTGTTGATGTGCCTGCTTCAAATGTAAAGAAAGCAATTGCTCAAATACTTTTAGAAGAAGGTTATATTACAAAATACGATATTGTTGAAGACAACATGCAGGACGTAATTAAAATTACGCTAAAGTATGCAGCAAAAAAACCTGTTATAACAGGTATCAAAAGAATATCAAAGCCGGGGTTAAGGGTATATGCCAACTGTGAGAAACTCCCTAAAGTGCTTGGAGGTATAGGCATTGCCGTCATATCTACATCACAAGGGATTATGACAGACAAAAAAGCTCGTCAATCCGGAATTGGTGGAGAAGTACTGGCTTACGTCTGGTAGGAATATCTCTGAAAAGAGCGGTTGTCTGTTGACAAGCGACTCATAATATCAAGAGCAGGAGGAAATCATGTCAAGAATCGGAAGAAAACCAATCGACATTCCAGCTGGTGTCGATGTGAAAATCAATAATAACAGCATCACAGTAAAAGGATCAAAAGAGACACTATCCATGGATGCTCACAGCGAAATGAAAGTCAAAATCGAAAACAACCAGATTATCGTCGAGAGACCGTCTGACGAAAAAAAGCACAAAGCACTGCACGGACTAACCCGTTCATTGATTAACAACATGGTTGTAGGTGTATCTGAAGGCTTTAAGAAGAATCTGGACATTCAAGGTGTCGGATTCAAAGCCCAAAAGCAAGGTAATATGGTAATATTCAACCTTGGATACTCACATACTATAGAACTTGTAGAACCTACGGGAATTACTATTGATGTGCCGGCACCTAACAAGGTAGTCGTTTCCGGCGCTGACAAACAGCTCGTAGGTGAAATTGCCGCAAAAATAAGATCTTACAGAGTACCTGATGCCTATAAAGGCAAGGGTGTGAAGTATGATTTCGAAGTCTTGAAACTCAAAGAGGGCAAGACAGGCGCAAAGGCTAAATAAGGAAAGGATGAAATAACATGATAAGCAAAACTTGTAAAAATACAGTTCGCCTTAGAAAACACAAGCGAATTCGTGCAAAAATAAGCGGAACAACGCTAAGACCAAGATTGTGTGTTTTTAGAAGCCTTTCTAACATTTACGCCCAGATAATTGATGACGAGACACAGAGTACTCTGGTAAGTGCATCATCACTTGAAAGTGCCATAAAATCAAAAATTGGCAACGGCGGAAACAAAGAGGCTGCAAAAGAAGTAGGAATACTAATAGCTCAAAAAGCTTTAGAAAAAGGAATAGAAAAAGTAGTATTTGACAGAGGCGGATATATATACCATGGACGAGTTTTGTCCTTGGCGGAAGCGGCAAGAGAAGCCGGCCTTAAATTTTAAACGGAGGAGGAAACGTAATGCGCACAGATGCTAACACACTCGAGCTAAAAGAAAAAGTGATACACATCGGACGTGTCTCAAAGACAGTTAAAGGCGGACGTAACTTCCGTTTTGCTGCACTGGTTATCGTCGGTGACGAGAATGGCCGTGTAGGTAAGGGACTTGGAAAGGCCGCTGAAATTCCCGATGCTATAAGAAAAGGAATCGAAGATGCCAAGAAGAATATGATTGATGTGCCTTTAGACGGAACATCGATACCACATGAAATAATTGGTAATTTTGGTGCAGGAAGAGTTCTTTTGAAGCCTGCAAACGAAGGTACCGGCGTTATAGCAGGTGGACCTGTAAGAGCTGTACTAGAGCTTGCAGGAATCAAAGATATCCGCACGAAGTCGCTGGGAACTAATAATCCTAACAATATGGTTAATGCCACAATTGAAGGACTAAAACAATTAAGATCTCCGCAGCAGGTTGCAAGACTTCGCGGTAAAACCGTAGAAGAAATAATGTAAGGGAGGTGCTCATTAGTATGTCAAAAGTAAAAGTAACATTAATTAAGAGCACCAATGGCTCTTTAGAAAAACACAAAGCAACTATTACGGCCTTAGGATTAAGAAAAATCGGGCAGACAGTCGAAAAAAATGACTGTGATGCTTTTCAGGGTATGATTAAATCAGTTGCTCATCTGGTCAAAGTAACACAGGATTAAGGGGGAGTACAGATATGAAACTTAACGAGTTAGCTGCCAGTGAGGGAGCCCGTAAAGATGCCTTTCGTAAGGGGCGCGGAGTAGGTTCTGGAAATGGTAAAACAGCTGGGCGAGGACATAAGGGACAGAATTCCCGTGCAGGCGGCGGAGTTCGTCTTGGGTTTGAAGGCGGACAAATGCCTTTATTCAGAAGAATCCCTAAAAGAGGATTTAACAATAAGACGTTTGCACTGAAGTTTGTTGAAGTTAGCCTCAGCGATCTGGAATGTTTTGAAAATGGATCGACTGTTGATGCGAAAGTACTGAAAGATGCAAATATTATTTCTTATTCGAGTGCAATGGATGGAATACGCATACTCGGAAATGGTGAATTAACAAAGAAACTCACAGTAAAGGCATCAGGATTTACGGCAACAGCAAAAGGCAAAATCGAAAGTAATGGCGGCACAGCCGAGGAGGTATAATTTATGGGCGGCATGATGGAGACCATCAAGAATGCCTTTAAAATTCAGGATCTACGTAAGAAGATTCTGTTTACAATCGGTATTCTTGCTGTATACAGAGTTGGTACAGTTATCCCCGTTCCCGGAGTCGATATATTAAAATTCAATGAATTGTTTGTTGGTCGTTTGGGAGATTTCGGAGCACTGTTTGATGCTATTTCAGGCGGAGCCCTTTCACAGGTATCAATTTTTGCCATGAGCATTACTCCCTATATCAACGCTTCAATTATTATGCAATTAATGACAGTTGTTATACCCGCACTTGCAAGAATGCAAAAAGAGGGTGAAGAAGGCCGTAAGAAAATCATGCAGATTGTCAGATATGTTACAATCGGTCTTGGACTTCTTCAGGCAACTGCTCTTTGGTACGGTACAAGAGGCGCTATGTCAGTATCGTTCAAAGGAATGGAAGTCTTGTATGCTTTCCTTGTAATAGCAAGCTTTACAGCAGGAACAGCCTTCATCATGTGGATTGGTGAGCAGATTAATGAATTTGGTATCGGAAACGGTATTTCACTAATCATTTTTGTTGGTATTATTTCAAGAGCGCCACAGGCTGCCAAGGCCATTTACGAAACGGCTCAATTAAAAGGGGACGGCTCGATTATACTGGTTATTCTTTTCATAGTAGCTGTTTTAGCGGTTTTTATAGCAGTTTTAGTTGGTGTCATTTGGGTTCAGCAAGCAGAACGAAGAATACCTGTTCAATATGCCAAGAAAGTAATCGGTCGTAAATTATATGGTGGACAAAGTACATATTTACCTATCAAAGTCAATCAGTCAGGTGTTATTCCGATAATATTTGCGATGTCATTGATTTCTCTACCATCTACACTTATATCATTTTTCTGGGCTAGCAGTACAGGACCAGTTGTATCATTCTTCAAGAATTTCTCTGGCAATCCTGTATATTACATAATGTACGCACTTCTGATATTCGGATTCACATTCTTTTATTCAATGATTCAATTCAATCCTGTGGAGGTATCCAACAATCTTCAAAAGAACGGTGGATTCATCCCTGGAATAAGACCAGGAAAACATACGGCGGATTTTATTGCCAGGGTTTCCAATAAGATATCATGGTTTGATGGAATGTTTCTTGCACTTATAACATTACTCCCTATTATTTTAGGTGGTATAACAAAAATGCAGGGATTATGGTTTGGTGGAACAGCAGTTCTTATCATGGTCGGTGTTGCAATTGATCTTGTTAACCAGCTGGAGTCTCAGATGATGATGAGACACTACAAAGGGTTCCTTGATTAATATCCTTATAAGCTTTAGGGGGTATCCTTTACAGGATACCCTTATTCTTTTTTAAGATATCCTTTTTAAGGAGGCGGTATATAATCATGAATATTATATTGCTTGGAGCACCAGGAGCGGGCAAAGGGTCTGTCGGAAAGCCATTGTCTAAGACAATGAGTATACCGGTTATATCAACAGGTGATATTTTCAGACAGAACATAAAAGAAAATACTCCATTAGGGGTTACAGCCAAGAAATTTATCGACAACGGCGAACTTGTGCCAGATTCATTGACAATATCGATAGTTGAAGATCGCATCAACAGAGACGACTGCAAAAATGGATTTATCCTGGATGGTTTTCCGAGGACGGTTTTTCAAGCAGTGGAATTCGAGAAAATCCTTGGCACTCAAAATTCTGGAATTGACATAGTTCTATACGTTCAGCTGTCAGATGATATTATTATCTCAAGGCTGTCACACAGAAGGGTCTGCCGTAATTGCGGGGAGACTTACAATACCGTTTCAAGACCAACCAGAATTGACAGTGTTTGTGATATTTGCGGTGGTGAAGTAGTAAAAAGAGAAGACGACAACGAGGAAACCGTAAAAAAGAGATTGGAGACATACTACAGCCAGACACTTCCACTAGTAAAATATTACAGTGAAAAGTGCTTGCTTTACAACCTGGACAACAACTGTTCATCAGAGGAAGGTCTAAAAAGAGCGCTTGAGATTATTTCTGATATGTAGATTAGGATAGATAAAATAATGGTATTATTTAAATCTCTCGAAGAAATCGAAATAATGAAAAGGTCCGGCCAAATCATAGCCAAGGTGCTCGATAAGCTCAAGGAATTTGTAACTCCCGGAATATCGACGTTTGAACTAAACGCAATAGCCGATGAGACTATTCGGAAGTACGGTGCAATACCGTCATTCCTGAATTATGGAACACCACCATTTCCAGGATCGATTTGCACATCGATCAACGACGAGGTTGTTCACGGAATACCTTCTAAGAAGAGAATACTTGTAGAAGGTGATATTGTCAGTATAGATGTTGGTGCATATATAGATGGATTTCATGCTGATGCGGCAAGGACATTTGCGGTCGGCAAAATTGCAGAAGATATCAAGAAGCTGATTGAAGTCACTGAAGAGTGCTTTTGGAAAGGTATGGAGCAGCTAAAGCCAGGAAATAGAATAAGCGACGTTTCCTCCGCGATTGAACAACACGCATTGCTCCACAAATACGGCATAGTCAAGGAACTTACAGGGCATGGCATAGGAAGAAGCCTGCATGAGGATCCTGATGTACCTAATTACAGAACAAAAGCACAAGGAATAAGAATTTCAGAGGGACTCGCAGTGGCAATAGAACCAATGATAAACATAGGAAAATCAGGCGTGGTAATTGGTGACGACAATTGGACAATTTCTACCGCTGACCGAAAAGTATCGGCACATTATGAGAATACAGTTGCGGTTACTGCAAAGGGCAATGTAATTACGACAATTTTACAGTAGAAGTTATAAATTGCAAGGGGAAAATTTGGACAGAACAGTTTTTGATATTATAAAGAACAAGGGAATTTCCGCAGGTGCAATAGCTGTATCAACCGCAGGACACGACAAGAACATAGTGTATTTAATAGTATTTTGCGAGAATCGTCTAGCCAGGGCAGTAAATGGATTCAACAGGGATTTTTCAAATCCGAAAACAAAGCGGGTATCGCATCTCAAACAGATTGGAAGGATATCCGATGCCGATGCAGTTTTAGATAGAATAAAAGCTATTAAAAGCAATACAGAACAAAACACAGCAATCAAAAAAATTATAAATGAAGCAATTATCACAAAGTAAAAAGAACAGGGCAAGGAGGTAAACGCTTCTATTTATACCAAGGGAAGCGTCATGACATTTCTTACCAAAGAAATGAAATGTACCTCCACTATAACAAACAAGGAGGAATAATCAATGTCAAAAGAAGATGTCATCGAAGTTGAAGGAATAGTGTCTGACTCACTTCCCAATGCTGTATTTAAAGTCAAGCTCGAAAATGGCCATGAGGTTTTAGCTCACATATCGGGCAAGCTTCGTCAAAATTACATAAAAATACTTCCGGGAGACAGGGTAACAATTGAGTTGTCACCATACGACCTGTCAAGAGGACGTATTACATGGAGAGCCAAATAAGCTATTTAATGCTAAATTTTAGCATTAATTGGATATTCAAAAAAGAAATATGCAAAAAACAGAGAAATATGAAAAAAAGTATTGCATTTATTTGAAAATTTGGTAAAATACTTTAGCATGCGCTTTTAGTTAAGCATGTAGATAATAATTATTGATACGTACAAGAGATGACGTTCATTGATATGTACAAGCAGGGAGGTCTTTGAAATGAAGGTAAAACCATCAGTAAAGCCAATGTGCGAAAAATGCAAGATAATTCGACGCAGAGGTCGGGTTATGGTAATCTGCACAGATCCGAAACACAAGCAGAAACAAGGATAAGAGAGTCTTTAGAGTCAAGAGGAACGAAGAAAAGCCCACGAGAAAGATTTCATGCAAAGGGCGGCTGCCTGTCTAAGAGTTAAGTTAAATTCAATGACAACTCGAAATAGGAATCCTAAGCATGTTTGATAATATAAGGGTTAACCTGTCAAAATATGGAGGTGGAAACAAATGGCGCGTATTGCCGGAGTGGACTTACCCAACGATAAGAGAATAGAGATAGCTCTCACATACATCTTTGGAATCGGTAGGACACTTTCAACAAAAATCATTAAATCCTGTGGGATTAATCCGGACACCAGAGCTAAGGATCTGACCGACGATGAAATCTCCAAGATAAGAGTCGAGCTTGAGGCGAACCATAAAGTCGAGGGCGACTTGCGCAGGCAAGTGGCACTTAACATCAAAAGACTCGTCGAAATAGGTTGTTACCGTGGTAGAAGGCACAGGATGGGTCTTCCTGTCCGCGGACAGAGAACAAAGACAAATGCAAGGACAAGAAAAGGTCCCAAGCGTTCAATGTCAGGAAAGAAGAAGTAAGGAGGCAGTGTCATGGCAAAAGCAACAGTGAAGAAAACAACTGGCAGACCAAAAAGAAGAGAACGCAAAAATATTGACCACGGCTCTGCTCACATTCACTCAACATTCAACAATACAATCGTGACGATAACCGATCCCAACGGCAATGCCATTTCTTGGTCAAGCGCCGGCGGAATGGGAATGAAAGGTTCACGAAAAGGAACACCTTTTGCTGCACAGATGGCTGCTGAAACAGCCGCCAAAACAGCAATGGACCATGGTATGAGGACTGTTGAAGTCTTCGTAAAAGGTCCCGGTGGTGGACGTGAGTCCGCTATCAGAGCACTACAAGCAACCGGCTTGGATGTAACACTAATAAAAGATGTAACACCCATTCCACATAATGGCTGCAGGCCGCCAAAGAGAAGAAGAGTCTGATTCCGGAGGTGTAAAAAATGGCTAGATATACGGATGCATCTTGCAGACTCTGTCGTAGAGAAGGCGAAAAGCTTTTTCTCAAGGGGCAACGATGCTATACAGCTAAATGCGCCATCGCCAGAAGGAGTTTTGCTCCAGGTCAGCATGGTCAAGGACGTAAGAAAGTTTCAGAATACGGAGTTCAGCTTCGTGAAAAACAGAAGACAAGACGTTTTTATGGAATATTAGAGGGTCAATTCCGTAAGATTTATTCATCTGCAGACAAAATGAGAGGTAAGACCGGTGAAAACCTGTTACAACTCCTTGAACTGCGTATGGATAATGTAGTTTACAGAATGGGATTTGCCGCATCAAGAGCAGAGGCTAGACAATTGGTAAATCACGGACACTTTACCTTAAATGCCAAGAGAGCTGACATTCCTTCAATGTTTATGAGTGTTGGGGATGTTATAGCACTTAAAGAGAAGTCCAGGTCATCTGTAAAGTTTCAAAATTTAACCGAGAGAATGATTCCAAAGTGGTTGAAATTTGATGCTGAAGGATTATCAGGAACTGTCCTGGCTTTGCCAGGAAGAGAAGATGTAGATCTCGAAGTAAAGGAACACCTTATCGTAGAGCTCTACTCCAAGTAATACTTCGTAATATTATTCGTTATTCAAACGCAAGATACGAAGGAGGAGTAAAATGATAGAAATAGAAAAGCCTGCTATAGAATGTCTAGAAAAAAATGAAAATGGCTCATATGGAAAATTTGTTATCGAACCTCTTGAGAGAGGTTATGGAATAACACTCGGGAATTCACTTCGAAGAGTTTTGCTTTCATCATTACCGGGTGCTGCAGTTACTGCAATAAGAGTTGACGATGTTTTTCATGAATTTTCTACCGTAAAAGGTGTTATCGAGGATATGACCGAGATAATACTCAACGTCAAAGGAATTCGTGCCAAATTGAATGTTGACGGACCCAAGACAGTATATATCAGCACTGAAGAAGGAAGAACCGGAGTTGTAAAAGCCGGAGATATTGTAAGGGATGAAGAAGTTGAAATCATGAATCCCGAACATATAATCGCAACTTTAAATGGTGAAGGTCGCTTGTTTATTGAATTGACAATAAGCAAAGGCCGTGGATACAATACATCAGAGCGTAACAAGTGGTCTAATCAGCCTATCGGTGTAATACCCATCGATTCAATTTTTACACCGGTAAAGAAGGTTAATTATTTCATCGAGGATACCCGTGTAGGTCAGTTTACCGATTATGATAAGCTTACCTTGGAAGTATGGACCGATTCAACAGTCGAAGTAAGCGAATCGCTCAGTCTTGGTGCAGGCATATTATGTGAGCATCTTGGACTGTTTAAGGCTCTTACAGAGAGCGTTGGCGGACCAAGCTTTAAGGACAGCGATGAAGACAAGGTAAAGAACCATGTATTGGACACAGCCATCGAAGATTTGGATTTTTCAGTCAGAACTTACAACTGCCTCAAGAGAGCAGGAATAAATTCCGTAGGGGACTTGGTTGCTCGTACAGAAGATGACATGATGAAGGTACGCAATCTCGGTAAGAAATCTCTTGAAGAAGTAATATTAAAGTTAGAAGAACTTGGTCTTTCACTGGCTTTTACAGAGGAATAACTACAAGTTCAGATTTTAACTGATTAGGAGGTCACATTAAATGCCTGCATATAGGAAACTTGGACGTGCAAAGGACATAAGATTATCAATGCTTAAGGGAATGGTTACTACACTTATTCTCAACGGCAAAATCGAGACTACTGAAGCCCGTGCAAAAGAAGTAAAACGTATAGCCGAAAAATTAATAACACTGGCTCTTAAGGAGAAGGACAATTTCACACCGAAAACTGTTACAGTGTCAACTGCTAAGAAGGATTCAAAAGGCCGTAAGGTTCTTGTATCCAAAACATCTAAAAACGGCAGCAAATATGATGTAGTAGAGCGTGAGACCAGGGATGAACTGGTGCAGGTGGACAACCCGTCCAGACTTGCCGCCAGAAGAGAAATCATGAACTGGTTAAGGAAAAGTCACGATCCCAAAGGGAATGCCATCAATCCTGCTGATTATCTTTTTGCAACAGTCGCACCTAAATACGCTGAAAGAAGTGGCGGTTACTGCCGCATAATCAAGCTTGGTACACGCAGAGGCGATGCTTCTGAAATGGCGCTTTTAGAGCTCATCTAAAATTTAATTACCGCTAAAGGGACGGGGCAACTCGTCCCTTTTTTGGCATTTCAAGGAAAAACAAGTGGATTACAGTAATATATTTTAGAGATAACAATATATATAACTCTAATTATTATTTGATGGATATTAAACTGGTAATGAGTATTTACTAATCGATACTGAAGGACGATCGCAATAATGCAACCATACATAGAACTTAAGGATGTTTCTTTTGAATATAAGATACACGGTCTTGAAACACTGACAGCAGTTGACAGTGTCTCTTTGTCTGTGCCCAAGGGTTCTCATGTTGCAATACTTGGAAGGAATGGTTCTGGCAAATCAACCTTGGCAAGACTTATCAACGGACTAGAGATGCCAAATTCGGGACAGGTGTTTGTCGACGGCATTTTGCTAAATAGCGAGAAGAATGCCTGGGAGATACGCAAAAAGTGTGGAATAGTATTTCAGAATCCAGACAATCAGATAATTGGAACCACTGTTGAAGAGGATGTTGCGTTTGGTCCGGAAAATCTCGGTATGCCAAGAGAACAGATGATAATTGAAATCGACAAGGCGCTTAGAGCAGTTGGACTGCAGGATAAGAAACGAACCGCTCCTCATCTTTTGTCAGGTGGCCAAAAGCAGAAACTCGCAATTGCAGGAATACTGGCCATGAGCCCGGGATGCTTTATCTTAGATGAAGCAACTTCAATGTTGGATCCACAGACCCGCAAAGATTTCATGACAATGATCACAGGACTGGTCAAGGAACGCGGGATGACAATCATTAATATAACCCACCATATGGAAGAAGCTATCATGGCTGATTATGTATATGTTATGTCCAGCGGCAAGATTGTAAAATCGGGTACCCCGAAAGAAGTTTTCGAAGATGAATTACTTTTACGTGCAGAAGGTCTGGACATCCCGGTACATATGGAAATTGTCAACATGGTATCGCAACTCACTGGTATTCAAAAGCAAAAATTTTCTACATTCACGTCAGAAGATGCGAAAAATGAAATCTATAGAATTTGCAGCGACTATATAAAAAGTAAATTAGAGAAACATGGAAAATCTGAGTTTTTAGAAATAATGAACAGCAACGACTTTGATATCCTTAACATTAACAAAAATATAAATAGTAGTATCAGCTCCAATGCATTTACTGGTAATATCAGAAATGGTAATACCATCAAAGACAGTGAATACAGTATTAATGACAATACTGTCGTTAATAATGCCGATGGAGGACATAGTGCAATTGGAAAAGATTCACATGGCAGCTATAATGGCATTGAAAACAATTCACAAGGCGGACATAGTGCAATTGGAAAAGATTCACATGGCAGCTATAATGGCATTGAAAACA
>CAZZCN010000009.1:52214-54153 GCA_964652975.1 uncultured Oscillospiraceae bacterium
ATTCACAAGGCGGACATAGTGCAATTGGAAAAGATTCACATGGCAGCCATAATGGCTTTCCAAAAAATTCACATGACAGCCACGCCAGGGATGTTAAACCGGTCCTCAGTGTTACTGATTTAAGCTATACTTACGCTCGCGAGACGATATTTGCAAGCGATGCTCTTAAGAACATTTCTTTTGACATTTATCCGGGAGAACTTTTTGGAATAGTAGGTCAGACCGGATCTGGCAAATCAACTCTGGTCCAGCATTTCAACGGACTGCTAAAGCCACAGACAGGCAAGGTTGTTGTAATGGATTATGATACTTCACAGAAGGCAAGCATAAGAGCTATTCGCAAGAGAGCGGGTCTCTTGTTTCAATACCCTGAACATCAATTATTTGAAGAGACCGTCTCCAGAGACATCGCATTTGGCCCAAGATGCCTCGGAATGAGTGAGGATGAAATATCAAAGGCTGTAGATATGGCAATAGAAGTGGTCGGGCTGGACTCTTCATTTTTAGAAAAATCACCATTTGAACTCTCAGGCGGACAGAAGAGACGTGTCGCAATTGCCGGAATCGTTTCAATGAAACCTGATATACTTATCCTTGACGAGCCGGCAGCAGGACTTGATCCGGGTGGTAGAGAAGAAATCCTGTCCTTTGTTAAAAGACTTTGTGAATCAGGCACCACAGTAGTTCTTGTATCACACAATATGGATGATATCGCCAGACTGGCAGACCGTGTACTGGTTCTAAAGGACGGCGATGTCATGTCCTGTACCACACCGGGCGAATTGTTTTCGTCAAATAAAACAATCACAGCATACGGACTTTCATTACCATTGATAACAGAATTCATGAATATGATCAAAGAAGACTATCCAGAGCTTAAAACGACCTATTATAATACTTCCGACTGTGCCAAAGAAATATTTAAAACAATAGCTGATTCCTCCCCAAACTTAAGAGAAAAGGGAGGTGAAGCATAAAATGATGGACATAACCATAGGGCGTTATTACCCCGGAAATTCGATAATTCATAAGATGGATGCCAGAGTGAAATTCTTCATATCAATAGCATTGATGATCGGTCTGTTTTTTCTGAGCAAGCCTATACCTTTTCTAGTGTTCGGTGTTTTTATAACAATAATGATTTTCTTGACAAAAGTGCCGCTTAAACAGATTTTTCTTTCACTAAAGCCTATTTTATTCATTATTGTTTTTGCATTTGTCCTTAACCTGTTTTCATTTCAAGGAACTCCCATCTGGTCAGTAGGCAGGTTTGCAATTACATATGAAGGACTGTTCGCAGGACTGCGAATGGCAGTAAGGCTTTCTCTGCTGATAATTACAAGTTCTGTTTTTCTCACACTGACAACAACTCCGCTTAATGTAGCGGATGCGATGGAGAGCATAATGAGTCCTTTACAGAAATTTGGATTTCCGGCTCACGAAATATCAATGATGATGTCGATAGCCTTAAGATTCGTCCCGAATTTAATGGAAGAGACTGACAAGATTATGAAGGCACAGTCATCTCGAGGTGCACAATACGATACAGGGGGGATGGTAGCCCGGGCAAAGGGTCTTGTGTCGATTCTGGTGCCGCTTTTTGTGAGTTGCTTCAGAAGAGCCGAGGAACTGGCGGTTGCAATGGAGGCAAGGTGTTACAACGGTGCTGAAGGCAGGACAAAGCTCAATGTAATGAAAACCGTCAAGTCCGATTACATTGCGATAGCTTTTTGTTCGATTTTTATTGCTGTGATAATAGTACTTGAGGTTATTGGAAAGTGAAAAAAGAATTTTTTGTAAACAAGATACATTACAAAAACAATTCCTCTAAGACAGATGATGATAACAGGAATATAATAACAATGTACAAAGCTGAAAACGAATACAGAGAAACAGCATCAGACAGCAAATACGAAAACGAAAACGAATACAGAGAAAC
>CAZZCN010000009.1:54253-57654 GCA_964652975.1 uncultured Oscillospiraceae bacterium
AAACGAAAACGAATACAGAAAAACAGCATCAGACAGCAAATACGAAAACGAAAACGAAAACAGAGAAACAGCATCAGACAGCAAATACGAAAACGAAAACGAATACAGAGAAACAGCATCAGACAGCAAATACGAAAACGAAAACGAATACAGAAAAACAGCATCAGACAGCAAATACGAAAACGAAAACAATAATATTGCACTGCTTTGTGAATACGATGGAACAGCATTTCAAGGATGGCAAAGCCAAAGAAACAACAAAACTGTCCAGGAGGCAATCCAAAAGGCCATATTTGATATTACAAATGAGGAAGTTATTCTTTATGGCTGCAGTCGTACGGATGCCGGGGTTCATGCCAAAGGACATGTGTCCAATTTTTTTTCAAAAACAAAGATATCCACAGATAAGCTGCCACTGGCACTTAACAGCTATCTTCCCCCGGAGGTTTCAATTAAAAAGGCTGCATTGGTTGCCGATAATTTCAATTCCAGATTTGACACAACAGCCAAACGATATATATACAACATTTATAATGATGCTACACGGCCGGCATTGGACAGACTCAGGACTTATCACGTGCCAAGAAAGCTTGATCTGGAGAAGATCAAGGCGGCTGCAGTGCATTTTATAGGTGAGCATGATTTTGCAGGGTTCATGGCAAGCAATTCATCAGCCAAAACAACAGTTCGCACTCTTTATTCGGTTGATATAGTAGAGAACGGGAACATAATCGAAATGGTGTTCACAGGAAACGGGTTCTTATATAACATGGTACGGATTCTGGCAGGGACGCTTTGCTATGTCGGCCTCGGAAAAATAAAACCAGAGGACATACCGGCGATTATAGAATCCAAAGACCGGAGGCTTTCTGGTAAGACTCTTCCTGCACAGGGACTATGTCTGGATAAAGTCTTTTATAAGGAAGAAATTTTCGAATAAACAACACAAACAAACTCTGCTTAACCCGGCAGAAATATCAACACCAACCATATAATATATGGCAGGGCTACAAATCCAGTGATTTCCACAATGAAATATTCCATTCAAGCAAATCATTTGACGAAAGGGACGAACAGTCGCTTGATAAGATTGTTTGCAGGGTGAGGATTTAAACAATTCAAGTCATTTATGAATATGTGCAATAAATTTGCAATAGGGATGGGTTTGGGTGTTACCGCTGCAGTTTGTTGACGGCTAAAGAGGGCAATAACAGTATGGGAAAAGAAGCTAAGAGTTAGGTATATAAAGCGCATACTCATTTTCTGTTTTTTTATTTGACTTAATTATAACATAAAATAAATCTGAAAAGTTTTCGTTAACATTAATACTAAAATCAAACAATTTACAGACACTTTTTGATTGATATTTAAAATTGAATTTACCAATGTTTAAGATTTCTTCTCTATTTGAGTTATAAATCAAAATTTCTAATTGGTTAAAATTAATTTCTTCAATCAAATCATTTAATAAAAACATTTCGCAATCAATTCTATCCCCTACATCCCATATCATTTTATTGAAGCGAACACTAAATAAAATGTTTTGCAACGACTTTTTAACAGATTCATAAGAAGGCTTTGGAATGGCAGGATAGTTGACAATGCTATTATTAGCTGCTGTAGGCCAAGGATCATTAAAGCACCAATTCAGCGCCATTGAAGCATAAGGCGCCTTTCTTCTGACCTCTTCAAAAATGTTTTTATAAATCTCGCTTTGTAGTGATAGCCCATTTTGAATTAGCTCCTCAAAAGTCTGTTCAGTACCGTAATACATTTTTATATGCTCTGTGCAAAACCAAGAGGGGCTGACCATATCCCAAGCACTTACGCCGTGATGATGGTCCCAAACCGAATCTCTAGTCATATCGTATAGCTCGTTTTCCTCCATAAAGGTTTTAAGATATTCAATAGGGGAGGGCGAGGGCATTCCAAATTCCGTATAGGCTGTAAAGCTTGAATTTACAATATCTGTATAGACCTCTGTTGATTTGGAATTAATAGGCATATAATGCCCGTGTCCCATGCCATATAGTGGGCTGGTCATTAAAAATGGTGTGTTTCTATCTAATTCATAGCAATTTTTATCAAGAAGCCGCAAAGCGTGGGATTGATTGGACATACCACCCCACGAACAAAACAGCTCATTGCCTCCGCACCATATAACTAAGCAAGGGTGCTTTTTCAGCCTATTGATTATGCTTCTTGACTCTTTATCTAATACTTTCAAATAATTGTCATCGTCATCATATCGGTTGCACGAGAGAGGAAACTCCTGCCAAACCATTATGCCCATTTCGTCGCAAAGCTCAAAGAATGGCTCTTTATTAACGATTCCACCGCCCCACATACGAACTAAATTCATATTGCAGTCATAAACAAGGGATAGAAGCTCCTTGTAATTTGCTTTTTGCGAAAGGGATGAGAATATTTCAGGTGGAACCAAATTTGTCCCCTTTGCAAAAATTCTTTTCCCGTTTAGTTCTAAAGTAATCGGTGCTTTGCCCTGGGTTTTAGGAAAATCATCTCCTTCCCATGCTCCTTCATTCATAACAAGACGAACCCTTCTAAAACCTATTCGTCTTTTATAGGTATCTAAAATATCACCATTTTGGTCTTCAATGGCAACAGAAATTGTGTAAAGCTCCTGTTTACCATAATCCCTACACCACCATAATAAAGGATTCTCA
Organism: uncultured Oscillospiraceae bacterium; assembly: GCA_964652975.1. Lineage (GTDB taxonomy): Bacteria > Bacillota > Clostridia > Saccharofermentanales > UBA5734 > CAZZCN01. The sequence goes on from CAZZCN010000009.1 coordinate 56,941, forward strand.
ATAATAAAATCAATTTCAGAATTTAGTGAACAAGAAAGTTTTTCGGAAAAAACCGTAGTAGTTGTACTGTCAATCATGCAAACATTCAGGGTGTTTTGATTACTGTTTGTATTTACATGGAATTTTCCGCTAACCGATTTAAAATCATCAGAGACTACATATTGTATATCAAATTCTTCAATCTTTATGTTAGGCTCATATTTCAAGACGACTTCATCGTAAAAGCCTGACGGCACCAATCTTGGGTGAAAATCCCATCCGTAGCTAACGGCAGGTTTAACACTAAGCGAAGCTTGTTCTCTTCCATAAGTCAGAGGTTTTTTGGGTATTGGATAGAATATGACCTTTAACACTATTTCTTTATTAATATAATCAAATAAACAAATTTTGACAGGTGTAAAAAGCCCGACATCCTTTATTAGCAAAATATTGTCTATATAAATTTCGTATTCATAATCTAAGCCTGAAAAACAAATAAATGGATTAAAACCTGCTTTGTTCTTTACAAAGAGTTTCGTTTGATAGTGCCAAAATTTATTTTCCATCCATTCATATAGCAAATAGTTTTTGCCTTTGTTATAATCGGGCAGCAAGCCCATTTCATAGTAGTTTCTTGCGACTTCACAGGTTTTTGCATTTTGTAAAAATTCTTTTGGTTCTTCATCTATTCTTTCTGAAAATCCTAATTCCCATTTTATCATTCGTATATCTCCT
>CAZZCN010000010.1:0-18744 GCA_964652975.1 uncultured Oscillospiraceae bacterium
TCAGTAATAGCTATAGTAATAGGTCTTCTGGTAGGATTTATCATATTATTGATAAGCAATCCAAAGGATGCTGTAGCGGGTTTTTTCAAAATAATGTCCGGTGGATTTTCCAATGGAATGTATGGTGTCGGGCAGATGCTATATACTGCTACACCTATTATCATGACTGGTCTGTCAGTAGGCTTCGCCTTTAAGACAGGTCTTTTCAATATCGGTGCATCAGGACAGTTTATTGTTGGAGCCTACTGTGCAATATTTGTAAGTGTCAATTTCGAGTCTCTACCGGAACCTTTTCACTGGATGTTTGCAGTATTTGCCGCTGCCTTAGGTGGCGCGTTATGGGGGCTGTTGCCGGGAATTTTGAAGGCGTATTATAATGTCAACGAAGTAATTGCAACCATAATGATGAATTATATCGGAATGTATATGGTAAACTTCATGGTTGTAGAGACGGTTTTTAACAGCTTCAAGAACCAGTCAAAAGATCCTATATCCGTAATCCCAAGATGGGGATTCGATAAATTGTTTGCCGGTTCAAGTGTAAATGCCGGAATAGTATTGGCTGTGATTTTTGCAATAATTATATATCTTTTACTAAACAAAACCACTCTTGGATATGAACTTAAAGCCTGCGGACACAATATGGATGCCAGCAGATATGCAGGAATAAATGCTAAGCGCGGAATCGTACAGGCGATGGTCATTGCCGGAGCGCTGGCAGGCATCGGCGGGGCTTTTCTGTACCTTGCCAAGACAGGTAAAAGCATTGAAGTTATTGATGTACTTGCTAATGAAGGGTTTGCAGGCATACCGGTCGCATTGCTTGGAATGTCCAACCCGATTGGAATAGTTTTCTCCGCACTTTTCATATCTCATATTTCAGTTGGAGGGTTTTATGCCCAGGAATATAATTACAGACCGGAAATTATCGGAATAATAACATCGGTTATTATATATTTCAGTGCTTTTGCTTTGATAGTGAAGACGTATTTTGGCAAGTTAAGCGAACTGTGGGACAATTTCAAGAAGCGAAAGAACAAGATTCCGAGTCAAAATCCGGTTGAAATCAAACCCGACCCGGTACCCGAAAAATTAGAAAAGGACGGACACAAGTATGAATGAAGTTTATTTTCTTTTTTCACAGACAATGATATTTTCCATACCGCTTCTAATAGTGGCTCTTGGAGGTATGTTTTCCGAGCGAAGCGGTATTGTCAACATAGGTCTTGAGGGAATTATGATTATGGGGGCATTCAGCAGCATTCTTTTTATTAATAAAATGCAGGATACCATAAGCGGTCAACCTCTTCTGCTGCTTGCAATCCTTGTTGCTGTAATTACAGGGATAATCTATTCGCTTTTTCATGCCTATGCATCGATCAATATGAATGCCGACCAGGTGATAAGTGGCACGGCACTCAATATGTTTGCTCCGGCATTTGCTGTTTTTGTCGCAAGAATGAGCCAGACACAGGGTGTGCAGCAGATTACATTCAAAAATACATTCAGGATACCGAAGGTTGAGTTTCTTGGAGACATTCCGGTTATAGGGGATTTGTTCTTTAAAAGCACCTATCTTACAACTTATCTGGGGATTTTGATTCTACTGGTCTCGATATTTGTATTATACAAGACGCGTTTCGGCTTGCGTCTCAGAGCATGTGGAGAGCATCCACAGGCAGCTGATTCAGTTGGTATAAATGTAAGGAAGATCCGTTACGCGGGCGTTATGATATCTGGCGGTCTGGCTGGGCTTGGCGGACTGATATTCATAATACCCACATCAACCAATTTTAATGCAACTGTTGCAGGATATGGATTTCTAGCCCTCGCAGTTTTGATTTTCGGACAGTGGAAGCCACAAAGGATATTTTTGGTTGCGTTGTTTTTTGGATTCCTTAAGACAATAGCAGCAGCGTATTCCGGCATATCAATTCTGGCGGAATTGCCTATACCCAGCACGGTATATAAAATCATACCGTTTGCAGCAACTCTTGTTGTACTTGCTTTTACGTCGAAGAGGTCGCAGGCGCCTAAAGCCGCCGGTATCCCTTACGACCAGGGTTTGCGTTAAATTTACGCAATACGGCGTCTAATACAGTTTCAAGCCTCAGTCACATATCAACTATATGCAAAGCGATAATGCTAAAGCTTTATCGCTCTTGGCAAATCTGCCTAAGCAGATTTGCTTTAGCAAACAAATAATTTGTAAAAGAAGATTTGCCTAAGCAAATCTTCCATAGAACCAAAACTGAAAGTTTTGGTTTTCTCCTTGTCTAGCGAAAGTTTTATCGCAAACCACATATTCGAACTAAAATTCCGCGATACGGCATTGGCGACGGTATATTAAAGAAAATCTGCCTAAGCAGATTTTCCAGAAGTCAAAACTTTAGTTTTGACTTTAGTCACATATCAAAATTGCAAAAGAAATCTGCTGACAGCAGATTTTCAATAGCTAAAACTTTAGTTTTAGCGTTGCGCCTCTCATTTGAATTTTGCACCTTCTTGTCTAGCGAAGTTTTATCGCAAACCACATATTCGAACTAAAATTCCGTTATGCTACATTGGCGACGGTTTCAAAAATCAGTCGCACCAAACAAACAATATATAACGAAACTATAAAATAGCTGCAAATATGATATTTGCGGCTATTTTATAGACGAATTCGCTTTATTGTGTTAAAATAAGTCACAGACAGGGGGGTTATTGTGATAACAAGGCTTAGTTTGGAAGATAAATTCACTGAAATCAAAAAATGGATAGGGCAGGAACCTTTGCTCACAATGCAGGATATACAAGAGATATTTCCCGATAAGCAAAAAAGCTCGCTTTATTGGGATGTTTCAAAATTAGTAGAGGCAGGTTATCTGGTTCGAATCAGAAACGGTGTTTACAAATTGAAAGACAGCAAAATAAATAATGCGGTTATACTCTCAGATGCTGCAAAAGTAATACGGAACACACTCCAGGAAACAGGCTTCGAATTTTATATTTCAGGCATAGATATTTTAAGTAAATTTCTGCACCATATTCCGGAAAAATATCCAATTATTGTTTATGCATCAAAGACTGCGATTGAAGAAGTAAAGACAGCATTGGATTCAACAAGATATTTTATTACCCAGTCCTATTCGTCGATCAGTCGACTGGAATTGGACAATTTTGTTAACAGTAGGCAGCATGTACTGCTTATTCCTACCGAAAGTTTCATTTTTTCACAGAATAATCTGGCAACACCGGAAAAAGCATTTCTGGATCTCTTTTATGAAATCACGAGAGATGAGTATCCATTGGCATTGCAAGAACTTGTAAGAATGTACCAGAATCTGGTTCGGAATGGAGCATTGGATCAAAAGAAATTGGTAAAAGCAGCCTATATTCGCAATATGGAGCATGATGTCAGATATATTGTTGAAAGCAAGTATATCAGTGATGAAGCAATCCGATTTGTTTCTATGATAAAGGAAGGAAATAAGTTATGACTCAAAATTCAAATGGACGCATTCACGATTTGCAGGTATTTAGCAGAGCTACATTAGAGAAGAGAGTGGATGATCATGGCTTTAAGAATATTGCACGGTTAGAGCTTTTCTTGTGGGATTTGGAATTATTCCTGCAAATTCAAACTGTATTTGGTGATAGAATCGTTCTTAAAGGTGGTGCGGCAGTACAATTCTATCTGCCGATTGCAGCACAAAGAACCAGTGTTGACATTGACATGATTTTTGCCGGAACGAGAGAAGAGATCGAGGAAGCCCTCGAACTGATTACCCAAAATCTAAAAGGAAATGAAATTTTCTTTAAATTCAGACCGCATATCCCCCGAATGCCTAAAACCAACCTGCCGCTTCATACTTACTATGTAAATGTTCCAACAGTCCTGAATGATAACGAATTACGATCACTAAGACGTATGGAAGAGCATGAAGAAGCTCATCAGGAATTAAAAATAGAGTTTATTGTTAATTATTCCGATATAGACATTTCAAAAGTTAAAGGGGATCAGATTTTTGCAGTAGCAAGCCCGTTTGATTACAACATATTGCCGATCAATTATTTGTTTGCCGATAAACTCTCTACCTTAGGTCCTTCTACCATTGGTATCCAAGACAACCGATTAGATGAACAGGTGAAACAATTCTATGATATCTGGATGCTCATGAAATACAATTTTAGTTCAATAAATCTTGAGATAGTCAGAGAAAAATATTTGAATAGGTCAAGGCAGGAGTGCGATAGCAGAAATATAGAATTCGATTTTAATCAGATAAATTCCGATGCTATGGCACAACTAAAGAGATATGCTGAGGTTGATACCGGAGAAGATGCGGAACTGAAACAATATATCTCGAACTTTAAAAGTTTGTATCTTAATGCGAATGTCGAATTTTCTGGAGCAGCTGTTGCTTGTGCGGCTGAACAAGTAAAGCTGTTGTTTGTTGAAATTGCTTCCGGGTCTTGCGACATGAAAATTATTGAAAAATCACTTAAACTGCAAAACGATATTTCTTTAAAGCATTTAGCTGGTATATCCAAAGGTGCAAAAAATAATGAACTGCGTAATATATTGATAGATTCTTTCGGGGAATATTCGAGTATTCCCCTAAAGGTATTAAAGGGGAAGAATCCAGTAAGAATCTTCTGGTCAGTTGTCAATAGGGAAAACATTGACAAGATCGAAAAATTAGTTTTTGATTGTTTAAGTAATGAGCCGATTGGAATTTAGATTGAAACCATTAATAAATTTCTAACATATATATATCAACAAAAATCCAGTTTGCATAATTTTTTATATAGCTTTCATAATACTCCATTTGAGCTTTCAAACTATCTGACTGATGCTCTTGCTTCGTGCTTACCCGGCAATATGCCGCAACCTTAAGTTTTTTTAGATACCTGTTCAGAAATAGTTATTGAGGGATTATGGTTACAATCATTGGGTTTCAACACTTTCATTTTGGATTAATCTTATAAAATAAAAATGATGGATATAATCCACCATTTCAGAAATTGCATAAATATATTATAAAACGAAAAGCTACATTTTCATATAGAAAATGTAGCTTTTAACGTGGTGGAAACAACAGGGATCGAACCTGTGACCTCTCGCGTGTGAGGCGAGCGCTCTAACCAGCTGAGCTATGCTTCCATTATATAAAAATTCCAAAGGAAATTTGCCTAAGCAAATTTTCAAGAGTTATAAAACTTTAGTTTTATAACTTTGCGTCCATATTTGACTGTAATTAGAATAATACCACAACTGTTCTTATTTGAATACTTTTTTGTAATAATCTGTATCCAGAATTTTAGCGGAGTAGTAGAATTTCTTATCAATCATATTTGAAATTTTCTGTCTGTAATTCGCATCCAATGATTCACCTGCGAGTGGCTCGAACTTTTTCGTGACGGAGTTGTATCGGCCTTTGTCAGTTATAAAGCTTTTGTTGGAGAATATAACTAAAGGATCCGTATCAGAGAATAAATCCCTGCCCATCAAAAGGCGTGAGTCGAACTTAGTTCCAAGCAAATTTGAAATGGTAGGGATGATATCAAGGCTTGAGGCAGGAGAATCGATCACCTGAGGCTTCATACCTTTTACATATAGAATAAGGCTGTTGCGCATCAGTTTGAAATTGCCTTCAACCACATGACCTGCAAGCTCGTCAATCTCGGTTTTCTTTAGGCCGTATGGGTAATGGTCTGCACTTATGACGAATAAAGTTTTCTCAGCTATACCTTCCGTCTCCAACTTCTGCATCAAATATGAAATAGCCCTGTCAAGTTCAATCTGCGTAGCAAGATAAGCCTTGCATGCAGATGAAAGCGACAGCTTGTCGACCAGACTACGGTTTTTGGCGGCTATAAAATTGCCTCCAAAGGAATATCTCAGATGACCGCTGACCGTCATATAATATGTATGAAAGGGCGAGGAGCCAATATATTCGCCGGCGGATTTTTGCATCATCTCCAAATCAGACTCCGGCCAGGTAGGCTTTACATCCAATCCATTCCCGAGCCCCTTGTATGTATAACCTAGATTTGGATGAGACAAGTCTCTTCCGTAATAATTATATCGATGATTGTGATATGCCATAGTCTTATAGGAAAGACTTTTGAGCTGATTACCCATGGCAAAAGGCATGTAATTATCTGCCGATTTGAACATGCTCCACACGCCGGATTTAGGGATAAGACCTGTTGTAGCAACGTATTCGCCATCCGATGTGGAAACGCCCCAGAGAGGTGTGTAGAAGTTTGGGAAATAGTAGCCTTCATGAGACATCTTGTAAAGAGTTGGTGTTAATATAGGATCAACAGCATATTGAGAAAATCCCTCGGCAGTGATCAATATGAGATTATAGCCCTTATAAATGCCGGTGTAATCGTTTTTCGCACTTGGCGTGAGGGAAGAAAAGTACTTATGCATGCTTTGCATTGTGGCATCTTTTTCTTTACTCATCAAACTCTTAAAGTCGATACTCATTACATTATACTTGTCGCTTATTGATGGTGTAGGACCAGTTGTGGGAGTTAAACCTTCTGTTGATGAATTTACAGAAGACGATGAAGCAATGGATGAAGAAGAGCCGTCTGACCGACTTGAATTATTCAAATAGTCTGAGGTAGAAGAATTACCATCTGATGAACTTACAGATGTATCATCCGCGGGCAAATCGATGACCGGATCAAATCCGAAAACAGTGCGTTTCACATCAAGACGCATTGTGGTCATAAGCCCGAAATCAAGGACGGAAATCAGAGGGTTGCTGTTCTTGTAATACATGTCATAAGGTGAATTCTGGTCTCTGTCGTATAAATTGATTGAAAGCAAGGATAATCCAAAAGAAACTAAAACCATTAGCAGAACTGTGAGTTTCATTGATGCGTTGTATTTTCGTCCGTCGTTCATTTTTCTAAAGAAAACAAGATATAAAACAAACGGGGCAGCAAAAACTGCCAGCCAGAGAGAGTTAACGCCGATAGTATAAAAAATATCCTTAATAAAATCCAGCACCTGGCTCCCCTTGGCTGCCGAATAGATTGAAAAGAAAGTCTTGAATATCTTGTAATAGATCAGCTGTGAACAGAAGATTATAGTAATAAACAATAGAATTGCTCCACCTGCAAATTTCCTCACACGGCCGGGAATCAAAATTAAAATTAAGAATATTGACAGAGAATAAAAAACAGAAAATAAAAACGAATTAAACATTCCGATGCCAGTCATGGGGACTTCCATATTAAATGCAAGCATGAACTCCATATAAAAGAACGAGAGGACCAAAAAAACGGGTATTATGTATTTGCGAAAAAGCCTTACAGCTATTTTGTCCTTCTTCGCATGTTCCTTCGTTGTCGAATTCAAATTATTATCACCATTTATCATTTTGAAAATCCCTATCCTATATATTTGTATATAATTATAGCAAACTTATTTATGTTATGTAATTGAAAACACAAAAAATAGTTTGCTGAATGCTCTTTCAAGAATGCGTTTTCAAGAATGTTTTTTCAAGTCATTATTTTGTTTGTAAAGCTCTTTTAAATCTATAACAGCCATTGGAACATCGAGAGTGTGAAATCCAAAGTAACTTTCGTTCATAATATCTGCATCGGCCTGCTTGTAGATTGTCTTACTGCTCTCACCCGTTAAGAAATGCCAGTATCGATAGGTATAACCTGCCCAGAAAAGCACCTCGTTTGAAAAAACCTCGCCTTTTCCCAAATGAGTCTCATCGGAAAGGTTTGCAAGAATGTATTCTTCGCCAAGCCATTGAAGGCGGTCGTAATCTCTATCTAAATTATCAGCTGTTTCACTATTCATAAAGGCGGAAATGAATTGTCTGGAGTCGTACCCTTGCTTAGCTGAAAGTTCAAATAATCTCCCCTGTATATCAGAAAGTTGTCGTTCAAAGCTATTGATTGACTTTTTCATATTCAGTCCATCCTTTCTTTATCTGGATATGTGGCTTTAATAGTTGATTATATAGTGTAACATCACTAATATAAAATTATCAAGTGATTTTTACATATCTCGCATTTGACATCCGCTTGACCTTTTATGGTAAAATATTGCATAATGTCTCATAACAAGATAGCAAGCGTTAGAAATGAAAATGAGCACATCATTTATGTAGGAATCGAGGGGTCTTAAATGGAAGAAATTATCGTAATATCCTTAAGCCCGGCCGTAGACCGAAATTACAAAGTGACACAATTGCATCCAGGACAGATGCACCGCGCCGGCAATCCGGTAATAAGTCCGGGAGGCAAAGGGATTAATGTTGCGCGCGTACTATCTTTACTTGGTGCAAAAGTTAAACTGCTTGGTTTCTTCGCTGGTGCGAACGGCAAATTCATCATTGACGATTTAGAAAAAAATGGTATATGTGTAGAAGCAATAATGCTTGATGGCGAGACCAGAAACTCAATTAACATAATAGATTCCAAATCCAAAAAAGAAACAGAAATTCTTGAGACAGGTCCCTCTGTTGAAGGTTCCGGCATCGAAAATCTATATGCGAGATTTCTCGAACTGCTCGAAAATAAAAAATCAAAAGCACTAGTTGTTTTTTCCGGAGGCATTCCTCAGGGTGCAGATAATGATATTTACGCAAAACTCATTTTGATGGCAAAAAAACACGGTGCTCTGTGCTTTCTAGATACATCCCAGCAAGCTTTTATCGATGGTATCGGAGCGGTTCCGTTTTTTATCAAACCCAACCTGAGAGAATTGTCGCAACTCCTGCCTGACGAGGATTTTTCTTCAATAATCAAGAACCTGAGGGAAGGCACATGGACGAGAGGGGACTTATTACAAATACGTGAAGATGTCCGTCAATTCGGCATTCCCCGCATTGCCATTACCTTGTCGGACAAAGGAGCGCTTCTTTGCTTTGAAGACAGGCTGCTTTTTGCAGGACCGATAGATATCAATCCAGTTAATACAATCGGGAGCGGTGACTCATTTACCGCCGGTTTCGCCTATGCTGTGGCGACGGGTATGCCTGACGAGGACTGTCTTAGAATGGCTGTAGCCTGTTCCGCTTCGAACGCCTTGTTCGAGGAAATCGGAGTAATCAATCCGCAAATGGTGCAGAATTTCATCAAGGAAGTTAGAATTGAAGAGATTTTTTAAAAAGAGATGAAAAAAACAAGAAAATCTAATATAATGCATGAGACAGACTTTAAATAGATAATAAAATTACTAAGTAGTATAGAACGATTTTATGATAAAATATAAATCATTTCACAAGACAAACGAAATATAAATTTAAATTGGAGATGTAACTATTATGAAAACTGTATGTGTGCTTTTTGGAGGAGTTTCCACCGAACACCTGATATCGCAAAAGTCAGCCTACAATATTATAAGAGGTCTGAGAAAAGCAGGATTTAACGTGTGCTGCACTGGCATAACGAAAAAGGGTGAATGGCTTGCTTTCGATGGTGAAGACAGCGCAATTCTCGACGGTTCCTGGGAGGATCTGGCCTCGGAGACATCATTCGAGAAGAGCGTTATAGTACGCGGAAAGGGAGTAACGATAAAAGACTTTCTGGTTTCTGTAATGGGATGCGAACCTGACATAATTTTTCCCGCTCTGCATGGCATCAACTGTGAAGATGGTACGCTGCAGGGACTGCTCGAATTGTCCGGAATCCCTTATGTCGGGTGTACGGTTCTGGCTTCAGCTGCAGGCATGAATAAAGTCCATGCAAAGCAGATATTCAAAAATGCCGGCATACCTCAGTGCAAGCACGTAGCCGTATCAAGGTCATCGATTAAGAAAAATATGGAGCAGACGATTAAGAAAATTGAAAACAAGTTAGGATATCCCTGCTTTTTAAAGCCCAATAACGGCGGATCATCAGTAGGTACGGTTGTTGCGAAGAATGCTGTTGATTTAAAAAAAGGGTTGGAAGAGGTTTCGGCTTACGATAGCACCATTTTGGTTGAAGAATTTGTTAATTGCCGCGAGATAGAAGCTGCGGTTCTTGGCAATGACAATCCCAAGGTAGCGATGCTTGGCGAGGTTATGACCGCGCCGCAAATCGAGTACTATGATTACAAGGCAAAATATTTTGATCCGGACAGTTCAAGCGTTTGTATACCTGCAGATTTGACGACAGAAAATGCCGCCAAAATCAAACGTTATGCCAAAAAGGCATATAAAGCCCTTGGATGTTCAGGTCTTTCACGAGTTGATTTTTTCATAGATAAGGATGACGGCAGGATTATGTTAAATGAAATCAACACACTACCGGGATTTACCCCGATAAGTCTTTTTCCCAAGGCGTGGGATGCATCCGGAATTGGTTTTGAGGAACTGCTGAAAAGGTTGTGCAACCTTGCTGTTGCCAACAAAGAGGACAATCTCAGACTGGAGATTTTGTAATGACCATAGGCGATAAGAATCTTGACAGGTCAAGTCCGATAGGCATTTTCGACTCGGGATTAGGAGGACTTACTGTCCAGAAGGAAATGATTTTGCAGCTTCCCGGAGAGCACACCGTCTACTTCGGAGATTCCGGAAGAGCCCCTTATGGTACAAAGTCCAAAGAAACGATAGTTCATTTTGCCAGACAGGATGCTGCGTTTCTATTAAGTCAGAACGTCAAAATGATAGTTATTGCATGCAACACAGCGAGTGCACACGCTTATAAAGCCCTGTCCGCCAGTATTGATGTGCCCATAATAGAGGTTGTCAATCCCGGGGCTGTTGCCGCTGCAAAGGGTACAAGGAATGGCAGGATTGGCGTTATTGGAACGTCGGCGACAGTAGGTAGCAACGTCTATGTTGATGCAATTAAGTCTGCAGCTGAAATTTACAGAAAAGAAATGGAGATAGAAGTCTTTCAAAAGGGCTGCCCGCTGTTCGTTGGACTCGCTGAAGAAGGCTGGTGGGATAACGATGTAGCGCTCATGGCCGCCAGGACTTACCTTCAACCGCTAAAAGACGAGGGGATAGACACACTTGTGCTTGGCTGCACACATTATCCGTTATTGCAAAACGTTATTGCCAAGGTCATGGGCGAATCGGTATTACTGATCAATTCTGCAGGAGAAGTTGTCAAGACAATCAGTGAAATATTGCACAAACTGAGTCTTGAAAATCTTCAAACTGAAGATATAATAAGGCAGAGATCCTTTTACACAAGTGACAGCGAGGAGAAATTCAAGGAACTGGGGAGTGTGTTTTTGGATATGGCAATTGAGCAAGCTCAAAAGATTGATATTGAAAGCTATAAGGCTTGATGAACGTCGCATTGCTTCAACGCAAGATAACACTGCGCTGCAACTATAAAGCTTGATGAACATCGCATTGCTACGTCGCAAGATAACGCTGTGTTGCTCACATACCACCTGTATGCTGCGCTACTCGCATTATCAGCTCCTTGCACTACTCGTTCCTGAAGCTTTATAGGTGAAGAAGTTTTATATAAAATGGAAAATTTAGTGTATGTACAAAATGATGATTTTAGAATGAGAGGAAGAAGAACTTAAAATAGTAAAGCAAATAATAAAAATGATGCTAGTTCAGTGTTTTTAATTCGAACAATAAAATAATTCAAGTGAATATATAAAAACCATTAAAATCACAATTAGAAAGTAGAAATTAAATGAAAACCAAAAAAGATAATGAAAACAAAAAAGTTGTTGTTAGGATCAGGAGCGAACAGACCCAGTATGACGAAAAGCCATCTGTCATAGATAATATTTCAGACGGGGAGCTAATCAAAACCGAAAAGGGTTGGGATGTCATTTTCAGGGAAGCCATCGAAGGCAGTATTTCTGACGCGACTACCACTATAAGGATTGAAGACAACAACAATGTCTATATGGATAGAATCGGCACCCACGAGATGAAAATGGATTTCATCGAAGGCAAGCGCCATATAAGCAGAGTCAACACCCCTTACGGCACGCTCGATGTTGGATTCATGACAAGCAGGGTGGCGACGAAGATGGATGAAAACGGCGGCAGAGTTTATCTTGCTTATACGATAAATTATAACGACGAATTTCCGATAAAGACAACTTTGAATATCTCTGTAAATCCGAGATAATATGGAAAATGTGTTTCATTTTCAGATTGTACTCTAATTGATAATATATTATCGAAATATATAAATAAAAATCGTCAATCGACAATCAACAACCAGCAATCAACAACCAGCAATCAACAACCAGCAATCAACAACCAGTCAAAAGGCAATCAATAAATTCTATAATCAATCTTTCAAGGAGACCAACAATATGACCTCGCTGACAGAATTATTAAAACAGGACCTCAAGGATTATCAATCAATCCCTTTTTGGAGCTGGAATGACTTATTGGAAGGCGAGGAGCTCAAGAGGCAGATTCGCAGCATGAAGGATGCCGGTATAGGCGGATTTTTTATGCATGCCAGAGGCGGACTGATGACAGAGTACCTTGGTGAGGATTGGTTTGAAGCTACCAAAGTCTGTATAGAAGAGGCCAAAGCCCAGAATATGAACGCCTGGTGCTATGACGAAAACGGATGGCCGAGCGGATTTGCAGGAATGAAGCTGCTCGATGATTCCGCTAATTTCGCGCATTATATAACGTACGAAGTCAAAGATTCATTTGACGAAAATGCATTGGCTGTCTATGCTATTGAAAACGACAGACTTGCAAGAGTCTACAAAACCCCGGATAGTGAAAACTCTACAAGCTATTCAATCGAAAAAACAGATTCTACAAATAAAACTTCAGAGCCGCAAGATAAAATAAAGCAATTCCACTGCATATACGACAAAACCAACTCATCGGTTGTGGATATTTTGAATCTGGAAGTGGTTAATAAATTCATTGCATTGACACATGAAAAGTACTTTGAACATTTCAAAGAAGATTTTGGTAACGCTATGGTTGGTTTTTTTACCGACGAACCGCAATATTTTCGTTGGGGTACAGCTTTTACCCCTGTGCTATTATCTGCTTTTCCTGCGGAATATAGCGGAGCGGATATTCTAGACACTTTGGGCGCGTTGTTTGTCGACTGTGAGCAGGCATATGAATTCAGGTTTAAATATTGGCGGCTTATGAACAAGCTATATACCAATAATTTTGCAAAAACTATATACGAATGGTGTGAGAAGCACAACTGCAAATTGACGGGTCATTCCATAGAGGAGCAGGGACTGTTTTTCCAGATGTGGTGTTGTGCAGGAGTCATGCCTTTTTATGAATATGAGCAGATTCCGGGAATCGACTGGCTCGGCCGTGGAATTTCAACAGAGATAACACCTCGCCAGGTATCGTCGGTTGCGCAGCAATTAGGCAAAAAGCAAGTTTTAACTGAAACGTTTGCATGCACGGGATGGGATGTAACGCCCAAAGAGCTTAAACGAATCGCCGAGTGGCAGTACGTGAACGGGGTCAATCTCATGTGCCAGCATCTGTATCCTTACTCAATACGCGGTCAGCGCAAAAGGGATTATCCTACATTTTTCTCAGAGCACAATCCCTGGACTGTCGAGTTTCGGCATTTCAATGACTATTTTACCGCCCTGGGCTTTATGCTTGCCGAAAGCAGGGAGATTGCAAATGTCGCGATTATTCATCCTATGCACAGCGCCTATCTGACATATAACAGAGAATTGGATTATGAATCAATAAAGGAACTTGAGGATGATTTCCATACGCTTGTCGAAAAATTCGGTGCTGCCAATATCGGACACCACTACATTGACGAATTATTACTCGAAAAACACGGAAAAGTCAATAGAGACAGGCTTGTCATGGGCCTTTGCGAATACACCGCCGTGGTAATTCCGAAAATGGATAATCTTGACAGCTCGACCGTAAATTTTTTAAGTGAATATGTTTCAAACGGTGGAAGAATTTATCTGGAGGGCGAAAAACCAGGATTTGTTGATGGCAAAAAGGCAGATCTGGACTTTTTGAAATCCAACGTAACATTTGATCAGTTGCATGATCCGGATTTTGAAATAAGCGATAAGACAACCGAAATAAGGTCTACATTCAGAAAATCGGATTTTGGCGATTTCATTTATGCAGTCAATCTATCAGAAGACAAAGAATATTCCATAGAATTTAAAATGAAAGCTGGTTCTGCCAGGTTATTTGACCTCGAATCCAGAACGTGCAAGCATTTGGACTTCACAAAAACGCCTGCTGGAATATCAATACCTATGACCTTCAAACCGGGACAATCTTTTGTAATAATGCTGGACGATATTACTGCAGAAAAGAGTAGCGAAAATTTACAGCTGGTCTCGGATTCAATTAATAATACTGCATCTGGTAAAGACGATTATGAAATCAATTCTGACGCAATAGACGCTGTTACAAGCAACGCAGACGAAATAAAATCAGACTCCTTTGCAACAAATTCAGCTTTAGCGCGCAAAGTCGAAACTGTAATCCGTTCAACTGCAAATTTGACAGAAGAAAAATCCGGAACCAGCAATAGTGAAAAATACACAATTGATACAAAAATGAAAATATTAAAGCGAACTGAAAACGCATTGACCATAGACAACGTTCAAATTTCATACGACAACGTGACTTACGAACCCCGAATGCCTATTATGGCAGCATCTTACCGATTGCTCAAGGAACAACGAAACGGCAAGATTTTCTTAAAATATTCATTTGATATAAGTGAAGTGCCGGAATCGATTTTTATTGAATCCGAGAAAATGGAGACTTCAAATATCTGGCTGAACGGAGAGTCAATAGAAATCACAGGACAGGGAACCCTGGATAGAAGCTTTGTGCGAATTGATATCAAGAATCTAATAAATACTGGGTTGAATCAAATCATATTCGAACTCAACTACCACCAAAGCGAGCATGTCTATAATGTATTATTCGGCATGATCGAAGGAACTGAAAGCCTGATGAACTGCCTGAGCTATGATACAGACATAGAAGCGATTTACATATTAGGTGATTTTGATGTCATTTCTCGCAACGGATATATAAAAGAATACAAAAAAACCAGTGTTTCGGATGGCGATTTTACAATTGTTAAATCAAAAGTGGAAATAGACGCATCTAATATAGTTGAGAGTGGAAACCCGTTTTTTGCCGGAGAGATTACACTGGAAAAAACAATTGAGATAAGTAACCCAAAATGTAAAATGAACTTGAACGGAAGGTTCGCAGTTGCCGAGGTGCATTTAAACGGAGAATTTGTGGCGAAAATCATGTTCGACAATGTCTGTGATTTAAGCGGATTTGCTAAGCAAGGAGCAAACCTTTTAACAATTAAACTGATCAATAGCAACCGTAACATTCTGGGTCCATTCCATTGTGCAAATGACTACGAACCATATGGCGTAAGCCCCGCCACATTTGATATGTATGGATCATGGGAGAATGACAGGAGCCCGCAATACAGAGATAGCTACTCGTTTGTTAGTTTTGGGATTGATAGTATTGACATAGAATCATAGTCCGAGCAGAACTTTGGTATATGATTTATTTGGATAAATGAATAGTATAAAGCAAAAGATTTTGCTAATGAAGATATTTCAGACAAAGAAATAAAAGGTAAGATTTAGCAGGCAAGAATTCAAAAACAGAAAATACAATCTAGTAAAACCAATATCAAAAGTATAATTCAAAGAATGAAATACTAAAAAAATTTTTAGAGTGTTATAATAATACTATTGATAAAAGGTTATTGACGACAATAAATGCAGAGAACATTGTTAATATTAATAACAAGGAGTAACCGGAATTGGATATATTAGTTTGTAATATTGGAATGATTGATTATAAAGAGGCTCTTGATTTTCAGTACGAATTGGTTGCTGCAAGGCAGGAAGGCCGAATTCCAAATACACTTTTAATGATAGAACACCCAGCGGTTCTTACCAAAGGCACCCGCACTGACTCGGCAAATATTTACTTTACCGCGGACCAGCTCGCAAAGGCCGGAATATGTGTCTACGAGGTGAACCGTGGCGGCGATGTGACATATCATGGGCCAGGACAGATAATAGGATACCCTATTGTTGACTTGAGAGAATTCGACGAGGGAATAAGGGTTTTTATCAATACAATGCAAGAGGCCATAATCGCATATCTTAAGGATAAATTCTCTATCGAAGCTTATTCACAGAAGGACAAATTCACCGGCGTTTGGGTGGGTGACAAGAAAATAACCGCTTTTGGACTGGCGGTCGTCCATGGAATATCCATGCATGGATTCGCTTTTAATGTAAATACGAACCTCAGCCATTTCGATCTGATCAATCCCTGCGGCCTCTCGAAAGGTGTAACCTCAGTGGCAAACGAACTGGGGCATGAAATAGATATGGCACAGGCAACCGAAGATGTTACACAGTATCTAGCGAAGCACTTCGAATGGAAAATCGAGACAATATCGTATGATGAACTAAAGAAAAAAATAAAAGTTGATAAAGAATAGAAAAGATTAAAACTGTATAGATTGGACAAGAAATGGAAAAATCGAACTTCACACCAAAACCCCAGTGGCTGAAAGTCGCTGCTAACAGCGGAGAAGCAAACACGGAAGTCATGGAGCTCATGAAAACATTAAGTTTGCATACCGTTTGTCAGGAAGCTGACTGTCCCAACTGCGGCGAGTGCTTTGGCCGTAAGACCGCCACCTTCATGATACTCGGGAGACAATGTACAAGGAACTGCACATTTTGCTGCGTAAGCAAGGGAGAGCCGGACCTGGTGGATTCCGAAGAACCTTTGAATCTGGCAAATGCAGTCGAAAAACTCGGTCTGAGATATGTGGTGATAACCTCTGTGACAAGGGACGACCTGAAAGACGGTGGGGCAGGACATTTTGCAGCAGTGATTCATGCAATAAAAGAGCAGATTCCTGAAAATACACCCAAAATCGAAGTCCTCATACCTGATTTTCAAGGCAGCCGAGAATCGCTTTCAAAGGTTGTTGTGGCAAGACCGGATGTGCTAAACCACAACATAGAAACTGTTCCGAGACTTTACGGAGAAGTAAGACCAATGGCGAACTACGCTCAGTCACTTGCACTGCTGAGGAACGTTAAGGAGATAGATCCATTGATGCTCACCAAATCGGGAATAATGGTAGGTCTTGGCGAAACTGAAAGCGAAGTTGAATCCGTATTTAATGATTTGCGTCAGAACGGTTGTGATTTTCTGACAATCGGGCAGTATCTACCACCGACCAAGAAACATCACCCATTGATTGAGTATGTCACACCCGAACAGTTCGAAAAATACAAGGAAAAGGCATATCAGGCAGGATTTTCCTATGTCGCATCCGGTCCTCTTGTGCGAAGCTCGTATCAGGCACACGAGGCGTGGAATCACTATAATAATTAGTATGATTGAAAAGAGTTAAGGCTTGCCTTAACTCTTTATTTCCATAGAGAGATAATGAAAAGAAAATGAATAGGAGAATCTGCTAGTAAAATGCATTAGATAATCCGCTGTTTGCGGATTATCCATAGAGAGTTAAGGCTTGCCTTAACTCTTTTCTTCCAAAGAGCGATAAGGCATAGAAAATAAAAGAAGAATCTACTTTTTTTAGATTCTTCCATAGAGAGATAATGCTTGCATTATCTCTTTATTTCCTTGAGTCGATCTATAATCGGCAGATGCTGGGTGCAAAGCTTTTCGCACTGGCCGCATTCCGTGCAATCGCCTGCCTGCTTGGGTTTAAGTCCCCAGTGATAGGTAAGCTTGTTAATTACATCAACATCGTTTGATGTGATAATCTTGGAGTTATATGAATCCATGAATTTGGGGATCGGGATGCCGGCAGGGCATGAGTCACAATATCCACAGCCTGTACATAACGAGTCCAGGGAGGCATTTAAATGCTTTTTGTACTCCGCCAGTTGTTTGCCTGTAACCTCGTTATACTCCTGAGCTGCCTTTATGTTTTCGTCTATTTCTTCCTTGCTTCCCATGCCGGCAAGAGTAACGGAAATCTCCTTGTGAGAAATATTAAACTTCAGCGCGGCTTGAGCAAGTGTGTCATCAGTGTTTTCATTTAAGAATGAATAAAATGCCGGATTTTGCGGTATTATACCGCCACCTAATGGATTCATGGTTACAACCCCCATGTTTTGTGAGTAGGCAGCAGCTATTCCCTCCTGCCTGAATGCGAAATTCGTAGCATTGTAGCCAAGCAGAATGCCTTCATAAAATCCTTCCTCAACAATCTGCCTTATCTCCTTTCCATCGGCATGTGTGGAGATGCAGATATGGTCGATAAGACCTTCACGTTTCAGCCTTAGCGCCCCTTCATAAGGCCCGCCCGGAGCCATTACTTTCTTGTAGTGGTCAAGATTCAAAATGCACCACATATGAAAAAAGTTGATTTTCGCAACACCCATCCTCTTAAGGGAGGTCTCACAGCGTCTCACTACATCGTCGGAAGTCTTGTCAGACCAGTTGGCGCTTTTGGTTGAAACATAAAACGGATTTGGCATATTCTTGAAGGCGATTCCGAAAATCTCTTCTGACTTGTCATCACAATACCCCGGAGCGGTGTCAAAATAATTTATACCCTTCTCGCTTGCGTAGCGGACAACCTCCGCACATATCATAGGATCCTTGTCGTACTCTTCCTTTTTAAAACGCATTCCGCCAAAGCCCAAGGCACTAACCTTTTTGCCGGTCTTGCCGTATTCTTTGTAAATCATAATAGTTGACCTCCTTGTATTTTTTAAGGAGGTACATTTCATTAAATTAATAAGAAATGTCATGACGCTTCCCT
>CAZZCN010000010.1:18844-52121 GCA_964652975.1 uncultured Oscillospiraceae bacterium
TTTTTTAAGGAGGTACATTTCATTAAATTAATAAGAAATGTCATGACGCTTCCCTAAAATTAATAAGAAGCGTTTCCTCCTTGTATTTTTTAAGGAGGTACATTTCATTAAATTAATAAGAAATGTCATGACGCTTCCCTCAAATTAATAAGAAGCGTTTCCTCCTTGTAGGCTTATTATAAAACAATATCTGATGAATTGCTATAACTATGGTAATAAAGTAACACATGAAACAGATTATGCAACATATACAAAAACACAACAAAAAATACAGCATGTAGCACAATAAAATTGATTTATATCTGAAAAATTTCTAATATTAATCAGAATTTACTTCTTGCAATTACGTCTATACTTGTTATAATTAGGGCATAGAAACGAGAAAAGGAGGAAATTATTATGGCAAGAGCATTCAGTATGCACGACATCGATCCTAAGGAATTCATCAAAGCACTGGACGATTGCAAAGGCAAAGTCTTGCTGGTAACAGATGATGGTGACCAGTTCAATCTTAAGAGCAAACTCAGCCAGCTTGCAGGTATTGTTAAGTTGATAGAAGGCGGCAAGATGGTAGAAGCTAAAGTTATTTGCGAAGACCCAGATGATGAGTCAATGATGTTCCGTTTGAATTTATTCGGACACAAATAACTCGAAATTATGCAAGAGATGGTTTTTCTGGATTTTGCATATTTCATTTATTTGATTATTACCAATTTATTAATATAGAGATAAAAGTGACCGGCATGGCAGTAAATGTTTTGGCGGTCATTTTTTTGCAAATAATATCTTCATGATCATAGACCTGATGCCACCTGCCATTTGCTATGCCAATCATTTGCCGCAGTTTTACGCACTACAAGCGTAAGATTATTAATTAATTCAAAGAATTATTCAAGAAATTTTGCTTAAATTATTATTACTATTATCTCTGTTTTTGTGGTACAATAAGACAGTAAGAGTTAAAAATATTATGAAGTTTAATTGGCATCATGTAGGAATTTCCATTTTTTCGAGGTGGTTTCTGCTTTGTCAACTTGAGAATGATATGAAAGGTTCGGTTGCGATGAAAACGCGGATTATTAATTTGGAAGAAGGCAGGCCACAGTGCGAAACGGCTATCAGGAATCTGCGCTTGCAAATTTCAACTCTCAGAAGAGTTGGGGTTGATTGTATTAAGGTAATTCACGGTTATGGTTCCACAGGGGTCGGAGGGGTTATAAGGGATGGTTCCCGTGATTGCCTCAGAGAACTTCTGGCAGATGGCAAGATCAAGCATTTTTGCCCGGGTGAATCGTTCGGACCATTCGAGACCGCAGGACGCAAAGCAATTGAACTTAAACCTCATATGAGAAGTGACAGGGATTGGGCTCGCAATAACGATGGAATTACAATAGTTATATTATAAAATGCTATTTGACAAGCGGATTTAGAAGACAGGTCAGTTAATATTGGTCTGTTTTTTGATATAGAGATATATTTACATAGATTTTACATTAACATAATCAATTCATAATCATGAACTGTTATTCTTTAGACATAGACGAAGCAAATTAAATGAAAGAAATAATAGGAGGAAGAATTATGTTAAAGAAAATTACAATTAGTGTATTGGTGCTTGCAATGACGATTTCAATGTTCGCATGCACAACAAGTCCGGCGTCAGAATCATCATCACCAGCCAGCAGTGCAGATTCAAAAGTAGAATTATCGGGCAAGGTTATAGTTGACGGCTCTGGCACAGTATACCCACTTATGGCCAACATCGCAGAAGATTATATGGCTAACAAGGAAAGCAATGTAAGCGTGCAGGTAGGAAGAGCTGGAACAAGTGCAGGATTCAAGAAGTTCATAGCGCTTGAGACAGATTTTTCGGATGCATCCAGACCGATCAAAGCAGTCGGAGAAATTGATAAACTGGCAGAAGCTGGCGTTGTCTACGCTGACGATGTACTTGAAATCAAAGTAGCACTAGACGGACTGACCATGGTTATCAACAAAGAAAATACATGGGCAGTCGAAATGAAAACACAAGAAATAATCGACATGTATACATCAGCCAAATTCAAAGCCGACGATAAGGTGTTATGGTCTGATATAAGAGCCGCTTGGCCTAAAGAAGAAGTTAAATTCTATGGTCCTAACGAAAACCACGGTACTTATGAATTTTTCCATGAAGTAATACTCAAGAAGGCAGACATGGTCAAAACAGCAAGTCTGCAACAGGAATACTCAACTCTGGTAGACCTTGTATCAAAAGACAAAAACGCGATTGCATTCTTCGGATTCGGCTATTATGTAACCAATATGGACAAAATCGCAGCTGTAAAGGTTGACTTTGGAAGCGGACCTGTTGAACCCAAGATCGAAACAATCGGAGAGACTCTCCCATACTCAGGATTTACCAGACCGGTATTTACCTATGTTAACCTTAAAAAAGCCAAAGCAGCCCCACAAGTACTTGATTTTGCAAAATTCATCGTATCAGAATTCGGTGCCAAAAAGCTTGCAGGAGCAAATGGATTCGCACCACTCCCTGATGCTGAATATGCACAGTACGCAACGAAGCTTAATGCCATAGGGTAGTTTACGACAGTTAAAGTCATCGCTTACAGACCGAGTAATGTATGGAATAATTGACAGCAGGTATGAATATGTGATATAGACACATTATTGAAGAAAATATGAATTTTATAACAGTTGTGCGTAAATACGCAGGCTGTTGGAAAAACTTTGCAAGACAAAGGCGAAAGCTAAAACATTAGTTTTAGCTCCAGAAAATCTGGTGGTATCAGATTTTCCATCGTAAACAAATATTGCAGATAATCTGATTTATCATATTATCCAAGAGCGATAAACATTAAGTTTATCGCTTTGCATATGGATTATATGTAACCGATATTTACAACTTGTTACAACGATGTAAGTCATAAACACTTCTTGTAGTGACGTTTGCAAAGTTTTCACACAGCCTGATAGGGAGATGCTATGGAGAAAATATCCGACTCAAACATCGCTATAAGAGAAACGATTCTTACGAATATAAAAAATAGCAAGGCAAAATCAATCGGCAAGGTTATGCAGGTGATTTTAACCGTTGTTGCTTTTATTTCAATCCTTACAACAGCAGGCATCGTTCTTATATTAGTGACTGATTCTGCAAGGTTTTTTAGCAAAGTGCCATTAATCAATATTTTTAGCACTCAGCTGGCACCTTTGGCGGCTAAGCCGCTATTTGGCGTTTTCCCGCTGATAGTAGGCACAATAATGACCTCGCTGATTGCCATGGTGGTTGCAATTCCCGTAGGACTTTCGGCAGCCATTTATATGAGTGAGTTTGCGAGCGAAAGACTAAGGAAAATTATCAAGCCTGTTATGGAGGTGCTGGCGGGAATTCCGACAATAGTATACGGATTCTTCGCCTATTCTTTTGTAACGCCATTATTGATGAAGCTTATTCCTTCGCTCGATTCTAAGAATGCTTTAAGCCCTGGTATAGTTATGGGTATAATGATAATCCCTATCGTAACTTCGCTGTCCGAGGATGCCATGAACAGTGTGCCAAACTCAATCAGGGATGGTTCTCTTGCTCTTGGATCCACCAGACTTGAGACAGCGTTCAAGGTTATCATGCCAGCGGCAGCATCCGGAATCATAGCCTCTTTTGTGTTAGCTATATCAAGGGCTATCGGTGAGACAATGATAGTGGCTATTGCCAGCGGCAGCTCAAAGGCTTTCACACTTGACATTACCAAGTCTATGCAGACTATGACCGCCTATATTGTAGAATTTACAAGCGGTGACGCAGGAAGCGGTACAGTTGGATATTACAGCCTGTATGCAGTTGGATTGATGTTGTTTGTTTTTACGTTTTTAATCAATCTCCTGGCACAGCACATCTCTCGCAAATTAAGGGAGGAGTATTGATATGTCGCAAGAGCTGGTTAAATTTTCATTTGACAAAGTAAAGCAACAGAAGAGAATTAGCCGAAGAATCATTTTTGATAAAGTAGTAAAGAACTTGTTTTTATTTTCTACCGTTTTTGTTTTGGTTGTTCTGGGTTTGCTCTTTTATCAAATAGTGTCAGAAAGCATAGGGTGGATTGACTGGGAGTTTCTGACGTCTAGACTCTCCATCAACGCCAATAAGGCAGGAATATACAGTGTTATAATCGGTTCTGCTATGCTAATGACGGTAGTTGTTCCGGTAACTTTGAGCATAGGCGTTGCTACAGCTATATACCTTGAAGAATATGCAAATAAAAGTCGATTCAGTCATTTTGTGAGAATAAACATCTCTAATCTTTCCGGAGTGCCTTCAGTTATTTTCGGATTGCTCGGACTAACTGTTTTTGGCAGACTTCTTAATCTTGGATCAAGCGTTCTGGCAGGAGGGTTGACTATGTCACTACTGGTCTTGCCGGTTGTGGTTGTGGCAAGCCAGGAGTCAATAAGGGCGGTTCCTTCTTTTCTGCGTGAAGCTTCTTACGCAATAGGAGCGACTAAATGGGTTACAATTCTAAGAGTCGTTCTACCCGCTGCCTTGCCTGGAATTCTTACAGGGTCTATTCTTGCGATATCAAGGGCGATTGGAGAGACAGCTCCACTTGTTGTTCTTGGCATACCGGCACTTATTCTCAGGGTGCCGCAGACATTGATGGATGATTTTACAGCGCTACCCATTCAAATCTACTATTGGACACTTGACAGTGTACTGGTAAGAGAATATGCCAATCTTGCAGCTGCTACTATTGTTGTTTTGCTATCCTTGCTGGTTGTACTCAATTCCATTGCGATTTTTATAAGAAATAAATTCCAGAAGAGATTTTAAGGATTCGGACATTGAGGTTGATTCAAGCATTTCGGGCTTGGTGACTTAAATAAATGCGGCATTATGAGTGGAATAAAACAATAGTTCAATATAAATAGTTGGATTACAAATAGTTAGATTAAAATAGTTAGATTAAAAAATGATTTGCAACAACCTTAATAACAACAAAATTTGTTTAATATGGTTATTACGTGGAGGATAAGGATTTGAAAAGTTTAAGCAATACAGACAGCGAAGAGCAAAAGGAAAAGTTGATTGTCGATAGCAGCATAGTTTATGATACCAAAAACTTTAATCTTTGGTATAGTGAAACTCAGGCATTAAAAAATATCAACTTGAAAATAACAAAAAACGAGGTTACGGCAATTATCGGACCTTCCGGATGTGGCAAATCCACATATATAAAAACCCTTAACAGAATGGTTGAGCTTATACCCGGTGTCAAGACCACAGGTGAAATGCTTTATAATGATGTTGATATTTTTGACAAATCAGTAACCGTTGAAGAGCTGCGAACAAAGGTAGGAATGGTCTTTCAAAAGCCTAATCCATTCCCGAAATCTATTTTTGAAAATGTTGTTTACGGTCCTCGAATACACGGAATCAAAAACAAGAAACTGTTGAACCAGATTGCAGAACAAAGCCTAAAAGCCGCTGCCCTCTGGGACGAGGTCAAGGATCGCCTTAATGATAATGCATATGCACTATCGGGCGGGCAGCAGCAGAGACTTTGTATTGCAAGAGTTCTGGCCGTACAGCCTCAAGTGCTTCTCATGGATGAGCCAACATCGGCGCTGGACCCTTTATCTACACTCAAAATAGAGGACCTGATATCGGAACTCAAGTCGGAATATACGATAATAATCGTTACTCATAATATGCAGCAGGCGAGCCGCGTTTCAGACAAGACAGCGTTTTTCCTTAATGGAGAGATAATTGAGTTTGACAATACCGACAACATTTTTAACAGACCGAAACACAAGCGTACTGAGGATTATATAACCGGCAGATTCGGTTGATGTTATTTTTCACATAAGAATGAGTAAAAATGAAATATCTTGAGAATATAACGGATTCTACTAATTGATATAATAGTTGAAAAGAAAAAGCTACTAAAAACTAATAAAAACTAATAAAAACTAATAAAAACTAATAAAAACTAATAAAACTAATAAAACTAATAAAACTAATAAAATTACAAAGATATCAAAACAATTATGAATGCTAATAAATATTAAAAAACAACAACTGGAGGAATTTAAAATGGTTACAAGACATCTATTCGAACATGAACTTGCTGAATTGCACAACAAAATAATACGTATGGGGGTGGCGGTAGAAAACTCTATTGGCGATACGATAACTGCATTGATAGAGCAGGACAGTGCACTTGCTCAGAAAATCATAGATAATGATGATATAATTGACGACATGGAGAGCGACATCGAGAAGATGTGCATAGACCTTATCGCCAAGCAACAGCCTGTTGCAAGGGATTTGCGTGATGTGACATCTGCTTTGAAGCTTATAACCGATCTTGAGCGTATAGCCGATCACGCGAGCGATATTTCCGAGAAGATAATTACAATGTCGACCATGAAACGGGTAATGGTTCAACACGATCTTATAACCATGGCTGAAATATCAAAGGAAATGATTAGCGGTGCGCTTGATGCTTACGTGACAAGAAACGTCGAAATGGCACAGAAAGTCATTTTGCGCGATGACAGGGTGGATGAGCTTTTCCTAAAACTCAAGGGCGACATGGTTCGCATAATGTCTGTAGATATACAAAACATTGAACAATACGTCGAACTTATGCTAATCTGCAAGTACTTCGAAAGAATTGCCGACCATGCCCAAAACGTTGCCGAATGGGTTGTATACTATGTACTGGGTGAACACCAGAACTTTATTGAGTAGAGATTTGCACCTGTTAACAAGAGGCATAATCATAAGAAAGGGAAAATTTATGAAGCCGTTGATAGTGACCGTTGAAGATGACCTTATAATATCCGAGCTTGTTGAATTTAACCTCATCAATGAGGGTTATGATGTTAAATCTTATCATGATGCAGGCACAATGTTCAGTGAAAAGGACAGCTTCGAGAATCTTGCACTTTTCATACTTGATATAATGCTACCTGATGTGGATGGCTTTGAAATTTGCAGAATCATCAAGACAATTCCTGAATTCGATATGGTTCCGATAATAATGCTTACTGCCAGAGGTAGCGAAAAGGACAAGGTGACTGCACTTGATACAGGTGCTGATGATTATATTACGAAGCCCTTTGGTGTAAGGGAGTTTCTAGCAAGAGTCAATGCAAATGTAAGACGTTTTATGAAGCTTATCGGAGCCACTCCAAAGACCGAAATTGTCATGCCTGATGCGGTGGAATCCAGCAAGGATGCCAAAGTGATAAACTGTGCCGGAATAAGACTTGATGACGAAAAACACAGAGTTTACAGAGGTGCTGCTGAGATTGAAATGACCAATCGAGAGTACGAATTATTGAAGTTTCTCATGGTAAACGCTGGAATTGCGTATTCTCGAAACGATCTGCTAAACCATGTCTGGGGATATGAATACGCAGGGGAGACACGCACAGTAGATGTGCATATAAGGCAATTAAGACGTAAGATAGAAAAAGATGACTCAAACCCAGTGATCATTGAGACTGTAAGGGGAAGAGGATATCGTTTCGCGGAAAGGTAGAATGCTATGCTTAAGAGAATTTATGCACTTATTGCTCTGATACTTCTTGTGAGTGTTTTTCTGACAGGGTGGATAGCTTTTAAGGAGCTTAATGACTTTAACAAAAACACAAACCGCTCCAGGCTTCATTCCGCTATAAACTACATTTCAAGCGAGATAAAAAGTAAAAATTCCTATCCGGAAATAACAAAATCGGTAAAGGAAATTTTTAGTGATAGTCAAAACACAATCAGGTATACGATAATCGATTTTACAGGCAAGGTCATATATGACAACGAAGTCGACTACAAGAACATGGACAACCATTTTTTCAGATCTGAAGTATATAATGCATTCAAAACACAATCAACTGCATATTCAATAAGAAATAGTGATACACTGAAAACTGAAATATTTTATCTGGCTGAGTATAAGGGTGACATAGAACTTATTGTACGTGCATCGATATCAATGGCCGATTACTCAAAAAGCATCGGATATATAAGTGTTCAATTTGTTTTTATACTGGGAATCACGTTTTTGCTTCTAAGCATCATTGCAATACTGATAGCGAACCTTGTTACAAGGCCGCTCATAAGGCTTAGGAGGGCAGCGCTCGCGATGTCCGTAGGAGATTATGGCGTTCGCGTAGAGGACATTAATGACAAATCAACTGAAGTGGCCAAGGTGTCACTGGCATTTAACAGCATGGCAGAGCAATTGCAGACGGTATTTTATGATCTTGAAGAGAAGAACATACAACTTAACTCTGTTCTGGATTCGGTTGGCAATCCTGTTCTGGCGGTTGACAACGACATGTCGGTCACTTTTATCAACCAGATAGCGCGCGATGAATTTGTTGACCCTTCATTTCCTAAAACAGGTATATACCCTTTTATTTCTATAGTCAGAAACAACTCAGCTGAACAAATGGTCAAAAAAGTTCTTATTGATGAAGTACAGGCGAACTCAAATATTGAGATAAAAACGCAAAAGGGCAAAAAGCTTTTTAAGGTCTTGACTTCACCGATAATTTCACAAAAAGGAAAAGGCGCAATCGTAACGTTCCAGGATATAACACAACTCGACCTGCTACAGCAGATGAGGAGTGAATTTGTAGCAAATGTAACTCACGAGCTCCGAACACCTTTGACATCGATAAGAGGATTTGTCGATACCCTGCGAAACGGTGCCATCAGGAATCCAGAAGTAAGCGAGAGATTTCTTGAGATAATAGACGTCGAAGCCGAAAGACTTCACAAGCTGATCAGCGACATACTTATACTTTCTGAAATAGAAGATGTAAAGCAGGACCCGGACATAACGAATTTCGATTTGAACGCACTTATCGACGAGGTAATAGTACTGCTTGACGATGAAGCCTCATCCAAGAAGGTATCTTTGATTACAGCGATTGAGGGGGAATTTACGCAGGCATTTCCTGTCAATGCAAACAGTAACAGGATAAAACAGATCCTTATTAATCTTATAGAAAACGCAATCAAATATAACGTAGATAACGGCAAGGTCTTTATAAGCGCCAACCGTAACTCCAAGGATGAAGTGGAAATTATCGTCAGAGACACCGGCAATGGAATTCCGGGGGAGCATATAGACAGGGTGTTTGAAAGATTTTATCGTGTGGATAAGGGCCGCTCCAAGCAACTTGGAGGGACCGGGCTTGGCCTGTCGATAGTAAAACACATAGCAATGCTTTATAACGGCAATGCCAGAGTCGAAAGTGAGATAGGCGAGGGGTCTACGTTTACTGTAACCCTGAAAATATGATTCGCGGTATTGTAATTCAAGAATGCACAATTTTTAGATATGATGATACAATCGTCTCAGATAATATAGCAAACTTATTTCAAAACGCTATACACACTGAAATTCAATAAATTTCAATAAAATGGTATAAATGCTGACAAAAAATTCCTTGCGAATTCCTATTTTGCATGATATAATCTCTACGCACACAAGCCAGATTGTGGTTATTGATTGCCGAATTGTGTAATGGTAGCACTACTGTCTCTGGATCAGTCTGTCAGGGTTCGAGTCCTTGTTCGGCAGCCACACAAAATCCCTTGCAACGTATAAGTTGCAGGGGATTTTCTTTGTTCAAGATTGTTCACAAAAATTAAATATTTTCATCAACCGAATTTACTAATGAAGTTATATAATTTTGTAAAGAAAAGATATTTTTTGCCTGAAGAAAGACCTTAATAATTGAAGATAAAGCAATGATTAAATATTTTTGGGTATGACATTACTGATTAGGTGTATAATTTAGTTAGAGAATCAATATAGAAGGACACAATGTTACAGTTTAATAATATTGACAAAGATATAATGTACATGAGAACAAAGATACTTCAGATACTTAGAGATTTACCGGGATTATAGAAAGGATAATGCAAAATGAAATGTCAAAAATGCAATTCAAAAATAGCATCTGTACTAATCAGACAGACAATTGCCGGAAAAGATCACGAATACAAGCTTTGCAGCGACTGTGCCAAGGAAATAGGCCTCCTTAATCATTTTGATCCCAGCAATGACTATTATCTGGGCGGAGGACTTTTTGCATCACAATTTTTGACGGCATTGAACTCAATCGGCATCAACGGACAGTACAAGCCCGGGGAAGTTATAGCGAGCAGGCAGGGTGAGGCGTGTTGCACCAAATGTAAAACTACACTAGAAGAAATGCGCCAGAGCGGAAGACTGGGATGCAGCAACTGCTACAAGGCATTTGAGGATCAGCTGGTACAGGTCTTTCGTAGAATACAATCAGGTGAGATGCACAGGGGCCGCAAAAAGGCGGAGAAGATAGAGAGCAGCGAGATCAAGCTGCTGCGGGGTGAAATATTGGACCTGCAGGACAGGATAAGGGATGCTGTTGTAATTGAAGATTATGAAAGTGCGGCAAAGTGGAAGACCAGGATATTACAGAACGAGGAATTGATCAAAGGCATCGAAAAAAGCCTAGGCAGCGAATCAGAAAATGACTCGCACGACACCACAATGAATACAGCAGATAGCATTAATGAAACAGAGCCAAAAGATTTTGAGCCAATCAAGAAAAGCAAAAAAACTGATTCAATGGATGAAACAAACACCAATAAAAGAAAGAGTAAAAGTACAGGTAGCGAATCAGGTGGTATCGGGGATGGCAAGCCCCGCAAAAACTCCAAGAGCAGCAAAGCGAAGCCAAAGGAAGGAGAGGATGTCATATGACATGGTATATAGATAAAGGACCTGACAGTGACGTGGTATTAAGCAGCAGAATAAGACTTGCGCGCAACCTCGAGTCGTATCCTTTTCCCAGCAAGCTGGATAACGCCTCCTCCGAAAAGATATCACAAGAGATTAAAAATTCGCTTCATGAGTATTTCAAGCGTCACAAGCAAAAATTTGTCGACGTGGCGATGAACGATCTAAACGACGAGGAAAAGCTTGCGCTTGTCGAAAAGCACATAATAAGCGAAGACCTCACAAAGGGCAGAATACATAGATATGCAGTCATAAGAAACGACGAATCTGTCTCGGTAATGATCAACGAGGAGGACCATGTAAGAATCCAGGCAATGGAAGCGGGATTGAACCTTGAGGCCGCACAGAAGAATGCGCAGGACGTGGCTTTTTTCCTTGAGAAAAACCTGCCGGTGGCTTATCACGAAAAATTCGGATTTTTGACATCGTGTCCGACTAACACAGGAACAGGCCTTAGGGCGTCTGTGATTATGCATTTGCCGGGACTTGTTTTGACACAGAAGATTTCGTCAGTTGTAGAGAAGGTTCAGAAAATGGGCTATTCCGTAAGAGGATATTATGGTGAAAACAGCTCCTCTATCGGCAACATGTTTCAAATTTCGAACCAGATAACGCTGGGACTGGCCGAAGACGAGCTGATAAGCGATCTAAAGAAGCTCATATATCAGATAATGGAGCAGGAGCGCGCCATTAGAAAAGATATATATACTAAAAATCCGCTTTATATAGAAGACATGGTGTTCAGGTCGCTCGGACTTTTAAAGTACGCGAGAGTTCTGACAAGCGATGAGTCCCTAAGGATGATTTCCGACGTAAGACTGGGCGCAGCCCTTGGAATTATCAAAGACGTTGAAGATACAAGCATAAATCGGCTGATGACGCTGGTGGGACCTGCAAGTGTCCAAAAGGAGGCAGGAAGAGTAATGGAACCCAAGGAACGTGACAAAACACGAGCGTTTGTCATAAGAAAAGAGCTAAAGGACGGTGATTCAAAATGATGATCAGATTTTCAGAAAGAACAGCAAATGTTATTAAAAACGCATATGAGATCTCGCGGAAGAACCATGTCGAGTACATAGGAACCGAGCATCTGCTATATGGTATATTCATGGAGGAGGCGGGCAAGGCCTACGAACTGCTTTCGCAGGAAGGGCTTACAACTGACGCTCTTATTAACGGACTTGAACAGGTATCAGGCAAAGAACTTGACGAAACGGCCAAAATCGACGATATCCAGGATATCAACCAGGTGGTTAACTTTTTTACCCCGCGTACGAGAAGGGTGCTTGAGATAGCAGCACTCGCAGCGAAGAACGTTGCACTGGATGTGATTGAGCCAGAGCATTTGCTCATCGCAATCATAAGAGAAAACGAAAATGTCGCTGTAAAACTGATGAGCGCAAGCGGCATGGATGTCAAGAAAATATACTCGGAGCTTATGAGGTTCTCGTCCGAGGAGAGTTCGGGAAAAGAGCCAAAATTCCCTTCATCCGATATTTCCCGAGACCCCTCATCCGATCCTGAAATAGATGAGATAAACGAAAATTTACGTGATATGACAGATGATGCACAAGGGCAGCCAGGCGGCCAGGGACATTCATCAAAGCGTGACGGCAAGGAGCGTACCAAGACTCCGAACCTTGACAAATATGGAAGAGACCTTACTCTGGCAGCCCAGAAAGGCGAAATCGACCCTATAATCGGAAGAGAGCAGGAGATAGAGCGTGTCATGCAGATTCTATGCAGACGCACGAAGAACAACCCCTGTCTGGTGGGCGAGCCGGGTGTTGGCAAGACAGCCATTGCTGAAGGACTGGCACAGAAAATCGCATCGGGGGACGCACCTGAAATGCTTAAAGGGCGCAGGGTTGTCTCGCTTGATATGGCTTCGATGA
Source organism: uncultured Oscillospiraceae bacterium (assembly GCA_964652975.1). Taxonomy (GTDB): domain Bacteria; phylum Bacillota; class Clostridia; order Saccharofermentanales; family UBA5734; genus CAZZCN01. Next base: position 31,539 of record CAZZCN010000010.1, read on the forward strand.
TAGCCGGAGCAAAATATCGTGGTGAGTTTGAAGAGCGGCTGAAGAATGCGCTTGGCGAAGCCGGTAAGGCCAAGGAAATAATTCTTTTCATAGATGAACTCCACACCGTGATAGGTGCCGGAGGCGCTGAAGGAGCAATGGATGCGGCAAATATTTTAAAGCCTTTGCTTTCACGAGGCGAACTGCAGCTAATAGGCGCAACAACATTGGAAGAATACAGGAAGAGAATCGAGAAGGATGCCGCTTTTGAAAGACGGTTCCAGCCTGTCACAGTTCTTGAACCTTCAGTTGACGAAGCGGTACTTATTTTAAAGGGTATTCGCAGCAAATATGAGACACATCATAATATCAAAATAACCGATGAATCCATCGAAGAAGCGGTAAAGCTTTCCGTAAGATACATAAGCGACAGGTTTTTGCCGGACAAAGCCATAGACCTGATTGACGAAGCCGCTTCAAGACGAAGAATGAAATCCTTCACGGCACCCGACAATTTCAAGGAATTTGAAGAGAAAATCGAAAGCCTGAACAAACTGAAGAAGGCGGCAGTAGACAAAGAAGAGTTTGAGTCGGCAGCCCATTACAGAGAGGAAGTGACCAGGCTTGAAGAAGAATACGCGAAGACAAAAGAAGAATGGAAGCATAACCAGGAGACAAAGGAAAATATTCTTACAGCCGATGACATTGCCAATATAGTTGCAATCTGGACCAACATTCCTGTAAAGAAGCTTACAGAGACGGACTCACAGAAGCTCAAAAACCTCGAGGAGGAGCTCCATAAACGCGTAATTGGCCAGAACGAAGCTGTTACAGCTGTTGCAAAGGCAATAAGGAGAGGCAGACTGGGGCTCAAGGATCCTAAACGTCCGATAGGTTCGTTTATTTTCCTTGGCACTACAGGGGTCGGTAAGACAGAACTCGCCAAGTCCCTCGCGGAGGTAATGTTCGGGTCCGAAAATTCCATGATAAGACTTGACATGTCTGAATATATGGAGAAATTCGACGTCAGCAAGCTTATTGGCTCTCCTCCGGGATATGTCGGTTATGAGGAAGGCGGTCAACTGACAGAAAAGGTCCGCCGCAAGCCTTACTCAGTGTTGCTTTTTGACGAGATTGAGAAGGCGCATCCAGACGTTTTCAACGCATTGCTTCAAATACTTGAAGACGGCAGGCTCACAGACGGTCAGGGGCGTACAATAGATTTCAAAAACACCATAATTATCATGACATCCAACATAGGCGCAAGGCTGCTTACAACATCGCAAGGCAGAAGGATCGGGTTTGATTTACCACAAAGTGTTAAGATATCGGACAAAAATACACTTTCCACAACGGCCGATACTCCTGCATTTGACGAAAAGCTTTACGGTGGCAAATCATACGATGATGCTAAGAACATGATTATGGATGAACTGAAGAAAGCATTCAACCCTGAGTTCATCAACCGTGTCGATGAGATTATTTTCTTCCATATGCTGAGCTTGGAGTCAATGAAACAGATTGTCGAGATAATGCTCAATACACTGGCTAAGCGAATAACAGATAGTGGAATTGAACTTGAATTCACTTCGGAGGCGAAGACGTTGCTGGCAGAGAAAGGATACAGTCCGGAGTATGGAGCAAGACCGTTAAGACGAGTCATACAGACCTTGGTAGAGGACAAGATATCCGAAGCAATGCTAGATAACATCATAATGCCTGGCGACAAGGCGAAATTCATTGTTAAGGACGGCGAGATATTCATAACGAAGGGATGAGCAGTGGACTTCTACCCAAATCTGCCGGTAATATAGTCACTTGTGCGCTTGTCGCTGGGATTGCTAAAAATCTCAGCAGTACTACCGTGTTCAATAAGATTCCCCATTAACATAAATGCAGCCTGGTCGGCTACACGTCCGGCTTGTTGAACATTATGAGGGGCTATTATAATTGTGAATTGCTCCTTAAGCTGCCTTAATGATTCCTCGATTTTGGATGTAGATACCGGGTCAAGACTTGAACAAGGCCTGTCGAGCAAAATAACTTCAGGCTCAAGAGCTAGAACACGCGCAATGCACAGACGCTGTTGCTGCCCACCAGATAACCGGAGTGCGGGAGTGTGCAGCCTGTCCTTGACTTCGTCCCAAAGTGCAGCCATACCCAAAGATTTTTCTACTATCTCAGCCAGTGTAGAATGGGATATTTTACTGTTGAGGCGCGGCCCATATGCAATATTATCAAAAATCGACATAGGAAGCGGTGTTGGTACATCAAACACCATACCCACTCTACGGCGCAGATCAGTTACATTAACATCAGGAGCATAGATATTCTTGCCATCAAGAAGAATTTCGCCTTCGAGTCTCGTACCGGGTATCAAATCACCGAGGCGATTGAATGACCTAAGCAGGGTGGTTGTACCGCTGTTGGCCGGGCCAAAGACTGCCAGGATTTCATTAGAGGATATCTCCAGGTTGAAATCTCGAATAACCTGGTTATTTTTATAATAGAAGTTTAATTCTTTTATACTTATTTTTGATTGCGGAAGCATAATTACAATAACCCTTTCTCGTCTATCAGGACAAAACCCCGTTTCCCTTTTTATCGACCTTTTGCTACGAATCTATTAACCAACACATTGGCAACAACATTAATAAGAAGAATAATAATAATTAAAAGCGCTGCTGTGCCATAAGCTTTCTCCAATGAAATACCCTCACGTGCCAGTATATAGAAATGAACTGCCATTGTTCTGGCTGGTGAGAAAAGAGAAGTGGGCATACGAAGCGCTGAGCCGGCAGTCAGAATTACAGCAGCCGTCTCGGCAACGCATCGCCCTATACTTAAAATTATACCGGTGGCGATACCAGGTAGCGCTGAGGGGAATACAGTCCGGGTTATTGTCTGCCATTTATTGGCACCCAATGAATAACTTACCTCGCGGTATAGAGCAGGAACTGTTTTAATAGCTTCTTCCGATGTTCTGATAATAGTCGGCAGAATCATCACAGCCAATGTAAGCCCGCCGGACAAGATAGACCAGCCAAGCCTCAGGTATATGACGAAGAATATAAAGCCAAACAGCCCGTATATAATCGATGGTATTCCTGAAAGTGATTCTGCACTGAATCTGATGATGCGTGTTATTTTGGTCTCGCGTGTGTATTCCGTGAGGTAGAAAGCAGTACCGACGCCGAATGGCGTTGCAACAACGATAGCAACTGCTGTTACCATCAATGTACCGATAATTGAAGAGGAAATCCCACCGGAGCGACCCATATCCCTCGGTATCTCAAACAGAAACTCCCAATTGATAACAGACAAACCTTTAACCAATATGAATAATATAATCGCAAAAAGAATAATTATAACAACCATGGCGGCTGACCATATAAATACCTTTGCTATTTTCTGTGCGTTTTTTGAGCTTAATTTCATATTGACCTCATTTCCTTCGGGTTATGTACTGAGCTGTTGCGTTTAAGATCATGATAATTATAAGCAACACTATACCAGTTGCAAAAAGTGCCTGCTGATGGTCTCCTGATGCATACCCCATCTCAATACCAATATTAGTAGTAAGTGTTCTCGCAGGATCAAGAATCGACTGTGGAATTGCAACAGCGTTACCCAGTACCATGATGACAGCCATTGTTTCACCGATTGCCCGGCCGATACCCAGAATTATGGCGGCTACAATACCTGACTTAGCAGAAGGAATAAGCAAAGAGTAGATTGTCTGCCAGTGAGTGGTACCTAATGCAAGACCCCCTTCCTTATATTGGCGGGGTAGCGAGAGAAGAGAAACCTCGGTGATACTTATTATCGTAGGCAAAATCATAATAGCTAGAATAATAGAACCGGCTAATATACTTAGTCCAGGTCCTCCAATATATTTCCGGATAAACGGAACAATAAACAACAATCCCCAGAACCCATAAACAACGGAAGGGATGCCGGCAAGCAGTTGAATGGCAGGTCTGATAATATTACTTACCTTGGCGGGCGCAAACTCAGCCAGGAAAATGCTGCAGCAAATAGCGACGGGAACACCCAGGATTGTCGCTCCAAGAGTTACAGATATGGAACCTATTATCATCGGGAAAATACCAAAGTAACCTTGGCTAGGAGCCCACTTCATGCCGAAAACAAAGTCCATAATACCAACCTTGGCAATTAGCGGCAAACCCTCTACAAAAATAAAAACAGTTATAAGCGCTAATGATGACAAAGCTGAAAGCGCAATAATAAGAAACGTTTTCTCTGTAATTTTCTCTATTAGGCTTTTCATCCTCCGCCTCCTTTAGTTGTGGGAATCAATCCCTCTTTTGCAAGCTGGTTCTGACCTTCAGTGGAAAGAATAAAATCAATGAATTCCTTTACTTTTCCTGTAGGCTTTTCGAGGGTCATAAACAAAAACGGCCTGGACAGATTGTAACTGCCGTTGCTAACGTTATCGTGCGTTGCGGCTACTCCACCAAGACTTAATGCCTTAACATCGCTATTAACCAAGCCTAGGGAAATGAATCCGATAGCGTTTGGGTCGTCTGCGACTAATTGCAGAACAGCTCCATTGGAGTCCTGAACTATAGCCCGAGGGGTTATCTCGCTCTTGTCCATAACAAGATCTTCGAAGGCTGATCTGGTTCCTGAACCTTCCTCTCGAGTTATAACATGAATTTTGTCATTAGAACCTCCAAGCCCACTCCACACGATGGTCGAGCCGGCATAGATATCACGGACCTGATTTAATGTGAGGTCAGAAACCGGATTGCTGGAGTGTACTATCACTGCAAGCCCATCTCTGGCTATCTCAACAACAAACAGGCTCTTCTCCTCATCTTTTAATGAACGGGAGGACATGCCGATATCGGCGGTGCCTGATTGGACTGTCTTTACACCGGCAGATGAACCGCCTCCTTGAATGTCTATGACAAATTCAGGGTGATGAATCATATATTCCTCAGCCAGTACCTCGGCAAAAGGCTGGACAGAAGTTGAACCAGCTATAACCAGTCCTGCCTCGGACCGGTTGCCACAGCCAGAAAGGAGACTCATGGAAATAATCAGAACCACTAAAAAGATAGATGCTCCGATTTGCTTGATAGACTTATAAGAAATAATCAAAAAATTCATATTTGTTACTTTGAAATGATGCGGTAAAATAACTGCTATTGCTAATTATTTAGTGCTCAATTTCCTCCATCTTTCCAGTTTCTACATATACCACTCGCTCACATATATTGGTTACCCTGTCAGCACAACGTTCCAGATCATGAGCAAGCCAGATAAGACGGGTTGCTCTGGTAACGGTTTTCGGATCGTCCATCATGAAGGATGACAATTCCAGGAAAATCTTCTCGTACAGAAGATCAACTGCATCATCCTCGTCACAGATTTTCCTTGCTGCATCTGAATCGTGATTGATAAAAGCATCCAGGCTGCGCTTCAACATATCTATTGTAAGCTTCGCCATCAGCGGAATATCAATCAAGGGCTTTAATGGAGGCTCATCACCAAGCATGATCGTGATTTTGGCAATACCCACAGCATAATCACCGATCCGCTCCAATTCTGTGATTATATTAAGCACAGCTACAATTAGACGCAGGTCATTAGCGATAGGCTGCTGTGTGGCGATAAGCTGAATACACTTTTCTTCCACCTCGAACCTTTTGTGATTAGTGATATGATCATCTACAACTATCTGGTGTGCCAGCGTAAGATCTCTTAGCTCCAGAGCTTTAATGGAAAGCGTAATGGCATTCTCTACCATGGCGCCCATTACAAGGACATCGTCCTGTATCTCCAGCAGTCTTTTGTGAAATGTACTTCTTATTTCCATATGTTGCACCTCTCTCTCGTTTTTTGCTGAGCTTTCAATTGGCGATTAATATACTCAAAGTTTTCATTTTGCTGTTGTTGTTGTTGTTGTTGTTGTTGTTTGGTTATAAAAATTACTCTATGGCTTTTCGTACAGCATTTCAAGTGGCAAGCAAAACTACCAAACTACCGAAATTCTATCCAAAACGACCTGTTATATAATCCTCTGTCCGCTTGTCCTTTGGATTGGCAAAAATCTCTGCGGTGGGTGAATATTCAACAAGCACTCCCGCCTTATCCGGCTCCATCATCATAAATGCAGCCATGTCAGACACTCGCGCCGCCTGCTCCATGTTATGTGTAACAATTATTATTGTATAAACACGCGCAAGTTCACGCATCAACTCTTCGATTTTCAGTGTGGATTCAGGATCAAGAGCACTGCAGGATTCATCCATAAGAATCACCTCGGGCTCAACGGCAATCGCACGCGCTATACACAGGAGCTGTTGCTGACCAAGAGAGAGCTCAAGCGCAGAATGCTTAAGCTTATCCTTCACATCATCCCATAGTGCAACTTGACGCAAACTCCGCTCAATTATGCCTTGCAGATCGGATTCACTTTTAAGTCCGTGTCGCCTAGGCCCGAATGCCACATTGTCATACACAGACATTGGAAATGGATTGGGTTTCTGAAAAACCATGCCCACCTTTTTCCTCAGGTCGACAACATCCATATTCTTATCATATATGGAAGAGCCGTCAAGCTTTACCAATCCCTCTACTTTGACACCAGGTATGAGGTCATTCATACGGTTAAAAATGCGTAGGAGGGTAGACTTGCCACATCCAGACGGACCTATAATAGATGTAATAGAGCACGGCTGAATTTCAAAAGTAACATTCCTCAATGCCTGGAAGCTACCGTAGAACAAATTAACCGCTTCTGTCTCAATTTTGGCGCATGGGCAGGATTTTAAGTTTAAATTTTCCATAAATCACTCTCATTAATTACTAATTATCTTGCTAATTAATTACTCATTGTCAGGCTTATAACAAATAGGGTTTCGAATAAAGAAAAAATATCGCTCCAGGTTTTTGATCAAATAAAAATATACCTTTAAGCTTTTGAACAATGAAAACTTAGTTCTTAGCCATTCGGTATTATATCATAAGAATGCAAAAAAAAACATATAAAATTTACGAAAACATAACACAAAATTTACTAAAGATTAACGAAAACATAATACAAAAAAACGTGAATTGAGCATAATATTGACAAAAAATAATTGTTTGGGTCTTTATGAAAATAGGAGAAAATTATAATTCTATATCATAATCAGGTTTTATCTTGAATATTCTATTCGATAGATACGAAAGCATAACTGGCTTTTGGATGTCAACAAAATGCAGTGAAGTTGAAAACAGCTGCTGATGAGTCAATTTTCCGCTTTTGCCTTTGAAATGGCGATTGTAAGCATTTCTACCATATTTGCCGTCTCCAAGAAGCGGATGTCCTATATGAGCAAAATGTGCTCTAATCTGGTGAGTCCTTCCTGTGACAAGTTCCGCTTCAAGTTCGGTTACATCCTCGCCCTGCGGTCCAACTCCCTTGAAAATCTCCAATATACGGTATCTGGTTGTTATATCCAGGTCGCCTTCCTTGGCTTCATCGTGAATGTATACATCGGCTTTGCCGGGGGGTTTCTCCAGAAAAGACTTTATCTCTTTCATTTTTATTCCGTCATAACAGACAACCGGTTCTCCGACATCGGGTATGCCGCGGACCAACAGGCGGTACCTCTTGCGGATTTTGTCTTCCTTGAGTGCTGCGATTACGCCGGCAAGAGCCTTTTTGTTCCTCGCAAGTAGAATAAGGCCGCCGGTGTTCATATCTATTCGATGGCACAAGGTTATCTCGCTGTTGTTCGTATCTTTTCGTATAAGCTCAATCAAAGTCGGTCCGACAGTACTTTCACCCGGATGAACAGCAATATGAGGACTCTTGTTGATTACCAGAATATTTTCGTCCTGATAGACAACTGTATAAGGAGGCCTTGAATCGTTGGATGATGTACTCTTGCCGGTGCTGCTACGTGAAGATGTCTGTGATTTGGCATCGGCTGATGATGTTTGTGTCTGTGGGCTACCGTCTGCTTTTTCTTTCACGGAGTCGGATTTGTTAAAAAGTAAATCATCGGAAACATAGACTGAAATTTCATCACCGATAAAGACGAAATCGTCGGTCTTGGTTTTCTGTCCGTTGACCCTGATATCCTTGTTCTGCAATGCCTTCAGTATGACTGAGGGTTTGGCGTCGGGAAACTCGGCACATATTACATGCACCAGCTTTTTACCATTTGATTTTTTTTCTGCTTTAAATGTTTTCATGAAGCCTATCATATATGAAACGGTGTAAATAGTAAAGAGGGAATAAAATCTGTTGGGAATAAAACCTGTTGTGAATAAAACCTGTTGTGAATAAGGTCTTTCGGGAATAAAAACTTTCGTGAATAAAACCCGTAGAAAAATATAAGAAATTATACTTGTTTGCATACCGGGAGATATTCTGATTTGCGGATCATAGACGATCATAAGATGGTTGATTGTATTAGGATTAGATGGTTGATTATATGATGATTAGATGATGGTAAGATGGGCTGAATAGAGGCTTGATTTAGGTTGAATTGATGACAAAATTCTAATTGACATTTAATATCATGGTCGGTATAATTTAGACAATTCCGTGTTCTGTTTTTTTTAACATATATTTTTCATGAAACTATAAATGGTCTGAATTTTCAGATAAATGAAAGGGCTTAATATTTTGAAAAAGAAAATTACAGCAATAGTATTTCTTATTATCTTGTTAGTTACATTATTTTCTGTTTCCTTTAGCTGCTATGCAATTAAAATTATAAGTACAGCTTCTGCTCCTAAAGATATCAATGGTGAAATTTATATCGGTGATACAGATATACCTAGTGTTTCTTTTACCTGGACTAACGTTGATTTAACTAAAAATAATTATATCAGGATTGAAAGGGCGAATACAACTTTTAATCCTGTTATACCTGTATATGAAGTTATTAGAGATAATTATGATCATCATAACAATAGTTATTTTGACAGATCGGTTGTGCTTGGAAACACATACAAATATAGAATGTATGGTGTAAACAGCATTGGATCAGCTGTATCTGATATATACAAGATTTACATACCTACGGCAACAGTCATTCAAGGTTCAACTACTACAAACTCAATCAAATTAAATTGGACATCTGATAGTAAAATTACTGAAAATATTTCTTTGTATAGATATACTGACGCAGATCCCGGGCGTGTTTTACTTGCAACATTCCCGATTACTACAAAATCATATGTAGACACTTCAATCAAAGCGGACACAAATTATTATTACTTTGCTTTTACTCATAAAGACAGGTCGTATAACATACAAAGCAACACAATTAAAGCTTCAACAAGTTCAAATTCTGTTGCAAATGTTTCTAATTCTGTTTCAAATGTTGCAAATGTTTCAAATTCTGTTTCAACTATTAGTAATATATCTTCATTGCAGGCATCAAGTATAATAAAATCTACAAGTAGTTCAATTGGCAATTCATCAAACGTGAGTAGTTCTAATGGGGCGACTGTCGCAGACAGCCAGGATAGTGGACAAATTAGCAGTGTTAGTTCGGCAGGCATAAGCAGTGCTGATACCAGCAAAGAATTGACTGACACCAAAAAAACAAACAACACCTCAACTATTTTACTGGCAATTGGTGCACTTCTTGTAGCTGCTGCTGTAATTGCGGGTATAATTTTCATGATATCAAGAAGAAAAACTTAATATTAATTTTGTTATAAATGGTTAAGAAGTCAAAAGAAAGAAAAGCTATTTTCTTGCATTCAAATCATAAATTGTCACGCCACTTGGTTTTTGACTTACTTCTGAACAATTTTCAACAATCCATTTTGTTATTGCACTGTTATTGTTCCCGATGTTTGACATTTGTCCAATATTTGCATCTGCATTGTTATTATTTTGATTTGAATCTGCATTTCCATTGTTTTGATCAGTGGTTGAATTGTAATTGTTCTGATTAGACGGTGGAAATTGGTACGATGAATCGGCAGGGGGCCTGTTTCCGCCACCAGGCAGATTGTTTCCGGTGTTTTGATTAACAATGGCATATTTGACCACGCCGTCGCTGATCATTATCTTATACTCGTCCAGAGTGACAGGATTATCGCCGCCGTTGAATCCACCCAAAACCATCACGTCTCCATCGGACTGCAAAATCAATTCATTTCCAACTCCCATTGAGCTTGGCACCGAGGCAAGATACAAAGCAACTCCTCTGTTCGCTTCAAGGAAAGCAACAAGGTCGGTCAGATCTGTTCTTTTAGAAAAGGCATTGCCACTATTTGCAAGTTCAGGTCCGGCGATAGGCAATTGCGCATTGTTTCCGTAAATAGCCGGTGAAAAGGTCCAGACACCTGGCAAAATGAAAAGGACAGCCATAAATAGAGCAACTGTTTCAGGCTTTTTTAAAAACCAAAAAACAATTCCCCCGAAAATCATAATAAGCAGGCACGCAGCGAAAATTGCACCACATGTCCAGAAAAGCCATGGAAGCCAGTTGCTGTAAAGACTCTGGATGTACAACTGGGGAATTGCAGTGACAACGAATGCAAAAGGCAGAATGAATCGGGAAAATTTCTTTTGCTCCTTGCTTTTTTGGACAAGCACGGAAATTGCGATGCCAGTCAGGGCGGCAACAGGAAAGGCGAACATGGCGAGGTAGTAGCGATGGACAAGTCCACCAGAGAAGCTGTAGTAGATAAACATGGGTATGAAACACATGGTGAAATAAAACAATGTAATATTACGTGTATCTTTTCTGGTGGATTTTTTTAACATGAAAAGCGCATAAATACTTGCTAGAATTGCTGGTATCAAAAACCATGAAGCCTGCCCGGAAATCTCTGAGTTGTATAATCTGAAAAAGGATGTTGCCCCGCCTTCAGCTCTTGGTCCGCCTGAGTTGCCCTGTCCATTTTGCCCCGGAGGACCGTTTCTATTACTATCCATGCCGCCTGGTGGAATTGGGCGGTTGTCTCCTGGAATGTTTGCATTGTCGTCCGGAGGCGCAGGTAGGTTGTCTCCCTGCATGTTATCATAGGAGCCCGGAGGCGCAGGCTGGTTGTTGAGCTGAGAGGTTGTGTTGTTTTTGCCGCCATCGCCGCCGATATTGCCAAAGAGTCTGTTGATTCCGTTATACCCCAACGCTAGAGTTAATGCGCTGTTGGTTCCGCTGCTTCCGACAAAAGGTCTGTCTGCCGCAGGCGTCAGATCGACTGCAATTATCCACGAAAGTGAAACAGTGAGGAGAATGACGACCGAGATAAAACAGTGAAAAAGCCGTATTAGAATTTTTCTATCAGAAAACACAAGGTAGGTCAGATAAACCGCAGGAACAATCATAAAAGACTGCAGCATCTTTATATTGAATCCCAGACCGATAAGTATGCCGGCGAAAATCAGATATTTAAAGCTTTTATTTTCGATACTCTTAATGAGCTGGTCAGACGCCAGTATCAAAGTCAATATCAACAGACCGTCCATTGTGTTGTTACGGCTGATTGCCGCCACAATAGGAGTCAAGGCCAGAACGATTGCAGCCACTGTTCCTGCAAGCCGGCCAAACCTCTTATTTATAATTCTGTAAATCAAGTAAACCGACAACACCCCTGCCAGGGCTTGCGGTAATAAAAGAGCCATTCCGTTGAATCCGAACACCTTCGTGAAAAGAACTTGAATCCATAATCCGAGCGGTGGCTTGTCAATACTGACAAACCCAACTGAATCAAGGCTGTTATAGAAAAACGTGTGAAAATTCTGTCCCATGGAATAAACGCCAGCCGCATAATAAAGATTGCCGAGGCCTTCGTTCCAGAGATTCCATATATAGGCAAACGACGCAAGGACCAGAGCGAAGGCAATCGGCAGATTATCTTTTATTGATACTCTAACGCGTGACGGCATTTTCATGGCAAACCCTCCTGACATAACTTCATATTTAACCTCATGTAGCAAGAAGTCTCCCTCCTCCAACCTACCTCATTATATGGCATGTTTGCTTCATTGACAAATAGTAACATGCATATGTGAAAAACATGTGAAAACTGATGTATTAATCAAAGTGGATGCTTGCTGAATGTAAAAAACACTTGATTTGAAAAATAATTTTTTGCGAATCATTGACAAAGGGTTATTTTACGATATAATGGTTGTTATGACAACAGTTGCAATGGCAACAAATTATATTTTTGCTTTTTCATTTATATTAACCCGTTATTTTTAAGTAATGAATTGATTATATTTTTTAAAGGAGGCGAGTCGAATGCTGATGAACAGTCTTTCAATTATAACCAGGCACAGCCGGACGTTTTGTGAGCATAAGCTGCGGGAATTCGATATTGGGTTCCCTGAGCAGGTTATTCTCATGTATTTATCAGAATATGGGACGGTGACACAAGAGGACATCGCGAAATATTTCATGATAGACAAGGGTGCGATTGCCAAAACCTCCAGCAAACTGGAAGAAAAAGGATTTGTGCTAAGAAGCGAAAATCCCAAAAACAGGCGAGAAAAACTTATGCTGCTATCTGACAAAGGCAAAGAGATGATAGCATACATGAGGAAGGTTCTTGAGGAATGGAACCAGTGCTATTTGAAAGGACTGTCAGACGATGAGATTAAGGAATATATAAGAATCACAGGAATAATGGCAGAGAATGCCGCAAAATGTATTAACTGCGAAAAGTAGATATAAATAGATATACGGGTGAGTATCGTAGCTAAACCAATAGTGAAACCAAAACCGAAAAAACGGAGAAAGCAAAGCAGAAAGTAAAACCTAGAGAGAAGCCCCTAAATGTAAAAGACCTAAACAGAAACAAGTGCAGAATGAAAAACCACAAACAAACCTTAAATAGATAAAAAATCACAGTAGCATCACAATTAAAATGAGAGAAAGACAGAACAGAACAGAACAGGAGCAATTTCATAATGGAAAAAATTAAAAGCAAGAATTTCGGACTGATCACGGCAGTTTACCTGCTGGGCATTTTCATGGGGGCGATTGACACAGGAATCGTCACTCCGGCAAGAACAATAATTCAAAACAACCTGTCTGTGGACGAGAAGACCGGCATATGGATGATTACGATCTACACACTTGCCTACGCGGCGAGCATACCTATCATGGGAAAGCTTGCGGACAAGTTCGGGAGGAAATATATTTACCTGACCAGCATTTTACTTTTCGGGCTGGGATCGCTTTTTTGCGGTCTTTCCCAGAGTATTGGAAGCTTCGAACTTTTACTGGTGGCGAGGGCGGTTCAGGCTATTGGCGGTGGAGGTATTTTACCGGTAGCTACAGCTGAATTTGGAACGACTTTCCCTAAAGAGAAGCGAGGGATGGCGCTCGGCCTAGTTGGTGGAGTTTATGGAATTGCGAACATTTTCGGCGCATCTGCCGGTAGTGCCATTTTGGATTTTTTCGGCAAAAACAACTGGCAGTTCATTTTTTACATAAACGTACCTATCACGCTGTTTATTCTGGCAGCTGGATTTTTGACACTTCCGAACACCAAGGAGATTAATGTCAAACCTATCGACATCAAAGGGATTACTGTTCTGACAGTTATGGTTCTTTCGCTGCTTTACGGTATGAAAAACGTTGACTTTTTCGACCTGGGAACAACATTCTTCAGCACGTCCGTCTATCCGTTTTTACTCATATTCATTGTGCTGCTTCCCTTGTTTATTCTTGCAGAGAAAAAGGCGCAAGACCCGGTTATCAACCTTTTATATTTTAAAAACTCCAGAATCCTTATCACGCTTATTCTTTCCTTTGTAACCGGAATCGCGATGATGGGAATGATTTTTGTACCTCAATTCTCTGAGAACGCACTAAAAATCGCGTCGGGAAGCGGTGGTTATTTTGTACTTATACTAGGAGTCTTCGCAGGCATCGGAGCTCCTTTGTCTGGCAGACTTATTGATAAATTCGGAGTCAAGCTGATTCTTGGATTTGGATTTCTAGCCTCGATTGCCGGAGCATTGTTCCTCGTTTTGGTGACAGCCAACAACCCGACAATCTTCACAGTAGTTCTTTGCCTTGTTTTCATCGGACTTGGAATGGGATTCACCATCGGAACACCGCTCAACTACATGATGCTCGACAATACAAGGAAAGAAGAGTCAAATTCCGCACTCGCAACTCTCTCGTTGATCCGCTCGATAGGAACGGCAATCGCACCTGCCATAATGATTGGCTTTATCGCACACGCCGGAGCGGGGATTCAATCACAAGTCATGGACCTCCTTCCCAAGGAGCTGACTATACCACCACTGCCATACGCACAAGAACTTACAGCGGAATTTAATAAGCTAAAAACTGATCCTTCAACCAAAGACCAGTTTGCCTCAATCAACATACCGGAATTGACTTCCTTGCAAAAAATTCAGATCAACATGAGCTCGAACAGCGGTTATAAAATGCCGGCTGACTTGATCGACCTTATGAAAACATCCGATGTTACGACAATAACACAAAACTCCAAATTGCTTGCGGACAGAATGTTCACTGAAAGAACACCAGGAATTGTCCTACAGATCACAAAAGGTGTCGACAGTGGCATCGCAGGAATAAATGCGAGCATATTGTCCCTGGACAAGCAAATTGCTGCATTGCAAAATTTACCTGCCGGAGCAGGTCCCGGACCTGGCGCGATTCAGGGAATGAAGATGGCAAAAGCTCAGATGACAGAGACAATCCGCAAAATGACAGTTCTCAAAGAAGCCGTCCCTGGAGCGTTTGAGACCGCCAAGACAGACTATCTAAAGCAGATTGACGCCAAAAAGAACGTAATTGAAACAAAATATCAAGATGTCTTAAACGGCGGATTCAAACAGGTCTATCTAACAGTTTTCATCGCATCATTGCTGGCCTTACTGATTTTGCAGCTGTACAGGAGTGAGGGGAAGATAAGCGAAAAGATGGCAAGTGCAGAGTAGTGTCGAGTGGAAGAGTGACGCATCATACAAATGGTAAAAGTATTCATCGAGAAGGTCCTGAGGACGCATTGAGAAAAACCCAAGACAAACAAATGAAATAATTAATGCACTGCTAAAATGAGACAGGGACATATAAGGATGCTAACACTACCTTTCTTTAGTACTAGTTTCTATGTTCTTGACACAGCAATTTTGCCACCTGTCACACATTACATACCAATATTTTTTGATATCTCCTTGATCTTTTGGATAGACAAACCTGTAAGCTTATGTATTTTCTCGACAGACGAGTTTTCGTAAAGTAAATTGGTAGCAATTGAAATAATTGCGTTTGAGAATCCTTCCTCACGACCGACCGCTTTACCCTTTTCTATTCCAATCTCAAGTCCTTCCTCACGACCGACCGCCTTACCCTTTTCTATACCGATCTCAATTCCTTCCTCGCGACCTTCCTCGCGACCTTCTTTTCGGCCTTTCTCGAGCCCTTCAAAAACAGCATTGTCAATCACGCTGTATTCGTATGACAGATATTCCAAATATTTGTCATATGCACGTTTCTCTTTTATATCCATCATAAGATAATCAAGCTTACTTGCGAGAAGGCGAATTCCTGGTGATTTGAAATCATCTTTAATTTGGGCATATTTGAAAAAATAAATCCATTCATCAATATCGTCGTTTATCATGTCTTGGAACTTTTCGACATAAATCATATAATATTCAGGAAAAACATTCTTGCTGGTAACAAAGGGTAATTCGCATTGAGGAGGAGATGGGTTATGTAAAACAAGTGGCTTCTTTGTGTGAATGCCAATAAGCTCGGTGGTACCATAATAAATAAAATCAGTGTTATTATTCTCGTCCTCACGCATCTTATGGTAAAGAATATTAATAGAAATTACCTTTGCAACTCCTTCGTACCTGTCGCCGGAATTAATAGTTTCAACAACAGCCTTTGATGTCCCCCAAAGCATACGCTGAAGGTAATCAACCTCACGTTGGTTTTGAATTTCTATAATGATGATTCTGTTCTTTGAGTCTTTGCATTTCAGATCAACTCGATTGAATTTGTGGGTTTCATCGTCCCTGTTACTTTCACTCTCTAAAATTTCGAGGACCTTAATATCCTGCTTAAGTAGATTAGTTAGAAAGCTCTCTAGGATATCGAAATTTGCTTTGTTTCTAAGCACATATTTTATTGCCCAATCAAAGCGGATAAGTTTTCTATTAGCCATAATAAATCTCCTAAAATCGTATATTTAAATTATAGCTGAAATTTACTAGAATACAAGCCACTAAAATCCGACAAAAATCAACTGAAATCCGACAAAATCCAACTTGTATTCGACAAAGGTATGAAAGAATTGTAATATATCATTTGGCAGCTTGAAATTTCAAATGTTGACATGATGTTTACAAAAATGATATTCTATATCCCTAACAATTGTCTAAAACTATTCTATCTTATTAATAAACAACTATTCAATATTTAGCATGGATATTCTAGGGATAGGAATAATAATGATTATAAATCTGGCTATGTAGACGATTATGCCAATGAATAGAAAAGTGCAATAGGAGGTATGAAAGATGCCAAAATTGAACCAAGGTCAGCTCAGTGCAATAAGGATTCAGGGCTTTAAATCCATCAAGAACTGCAAATTGAGTTTGAAAAAAATCAATGTTCTTATAGGAAGCAACGGAGCAGGTAAATCAAATTTTATTTCAGCTTTTGCATTACTGCAAGATGTTTTGGCAGGAAATTTACAGGTTTCTACTGCACAAAGGGGTATAAATTCACTGTTTTATAATGGAAGAAAATCCACGGAGGAGATTCAGATTGAGGTGTTTTTTTCTGATAACTCTTACGGGTTCAACCTGGTTCCTACTGACGATAATAGAATTATTTTCGGGAAAGAATATTTCGGGTATTATGGCAGATATGAGACACAAAGCAAATTGGGCAGTGGTCATAGTGAGTCAATTTGGCATAAAGGAACTGAAAACGATATAAACAAATCTGTATTACCGATTTTAGAAAAACAAAATTGGAGAGTCTATCATTTTCATGATACAAGTAGAAACGCTAAAGTTAAAACGGAGCACAATATTTCGAATAATAAATATTTACAATTTGATGCATCAAATTTGGCAGCATTTCTATATCGCTTGAAAAATAATTACCTAGACAACTACAATGAAATAGTGCGAACAATTTGTATGATAGCACCTTATTTTGAGGGCTTTAATCTGGAACCAATGGAAAATAATCCAGAACAAATCATACTGCAGTGGAAACAAAAGGGTTGTGAGGATGTTTTTAATGCATCCCAGTTATCAGATGGCACGCTGAGATTTATCTGCCTGGCAACTTTATTGATGCAACCAAATGAACTTCAACCGGCAACGATTATTGTCGATGAACCGGAATTGGGATTACACCCTTATGCAATAACGATCTTTGCAGAAATGGTGAAACAGATTTCTGACGAAAAACAGATTATCATTTCAACACAATCCGTTGAACTCCTCAATGAATTTGATATTGATGATATAGTAGTTGTTGACAGAGATGCCGATGGTTCAACGTTTAAAAGATTGGACGCTGATGAGCTAAAAGAATGGATAGAAAACGATTATACAATCGGTGATCTTTGGTCCAAAAATGTTTTGGGAGGTAGACTCTCAAAATGAAAAATGTATACATTTACTGTGAAGGGCAAACCGAAGAATCTTTTATTAATAATGTTCTTTACCCATATTTTATAAATATGAATATTTATGTCAGCCCTATTATTTGTTCAACTAAGCGAACTACTCAACGAAAATTCAAAGGCGGAGTAAGCGACTATAACAAAATCAAGCATGAACTGACAATAATTTGTAAACAGCACAAAAATGAATTTATTACATCAATGTTTGACTATTATGCTATGCCTGCTAACACTCCAGGGATAAGCAATGGTGAGACAAACATATATGCAAGAATTGAGCAAATACAAAATTCCATTAATGATGATATTGGGCAACCAAACTTGTTTTTTGGATTGTCATTACATGAATTTGAAGGACTCCTTTTATCGGAACCTTCAGCTTTTAAAATAATTACGACAGATGATATCGTTAGCAAAATTCAATCAATCCGTGATGAATTTGAAACTCCCGAACATGTAAACAATTCGCCTGAAACAGCTCCTTCAGTTAGACTAAAAAGTCTTATTAGAGATTATTCTAAAATTTTACATGGTACAAGCATTGCACAGGCAACTGGCATAGATAAGATACTGGATGAGTGCAGTCATTTCAAAAAATGGATAGAAAAAATCAGGACGATCGAATAATTAATCGGGATAGCAAAAATTCGATTTGTAATTGAGGCTAATATGACGAAAAAGAAAAAACGGAAAGCACTTTTAATGGAGCAAAACGAATTACAGGATTGCTTCTCTGAATCCGATGAGACATTCTATTATATCGCAGGGTATACATCCGGAGGCGCTCCTTACGGAGTTACATGGGAGGAAATGGGTCTTGAGCCTTATGCTGAAGTTGACGAGGGGGATTTACTATTCAAATGCCTTGAATATAAAAATCAGTATCAGAATATTATTACTAATGGGCAAATAAAGGTTCCCATTGAAATACAACAAAAGTTGAATATTGAAGAAGGCGACACAGTGATTTTCATTGAAAAAGCCAATGGAGATATAGTCCTTCAAAATCCATCGAAAACTGCGATTCGAGAGGCACAAAATGCTTTGAAAGATGTCAATATTTCAGAAGAAGAAATTCTAAAGGATTTAATGGACTTGCGCTACTGACCAAGAGAACATCTCCACCACCTTACCGGAACAAGAAAAGACACCATTAACGGTGTAATTGCTGTATTGCTTTGTGTGGGTGGATATCCCCACCAATCTCCTAACATGCTGCAAAATGCCACCGGTTAAGGTGTCATTTCATTGGTGGGGCGACTCCACCACCTTACCGGAACAAGAAAAGACACCATTAACGGTGTAATTATTGTATTGCTTTGTGTGGGTGGATATCCCCACCAATCTCCTAACATACTGCAAAATGCCACCGGTTAAGGTGTCATTTCATTGGTGGGGTGACTCCACCAATTCACCGTTCCATTTTACATGGGTGGAGAACATCTCCACCACCTTACCGAACAAAAAAGGAACACATGAGGTGTTAAGATCGGTTGCAATTTGTGGGTGGAGAACATCTCCACCAATTCCTCCAAAATGCAATAAAAACGGCACCATAAAAGGTGCCGTTTTTGAATTGGTGGAGATGAGGGGGATCGAACCCCTTGCCTCTTGACTGCCAGTCAAGCGCTCTCCCAGGTGAGCTACACCCCCGATAACCAAATCTACTGCAGAACGCTAATTTTAACTAATCTAAAGTCATTTTGTTCGCAAAGACTTTCACCATTTTATTACATGGCATATGTTGTGTCAAGCAAAGATTTTTTCTTGTGCGTGACAGCAGAGATTTACAGCAAAGATTTTTTCTTGTGCGTGACAACAAAGATTTTCGACTGCACTACCATTCTGCAATTTTCAACAGATACCTTTCTCCGCAATGTTAAGTTTCTTAATTCCATTTCACAGGTACTAGTATATTCAGTATTTTTGTGTGACTCTAATTTTGGGGACTTTCAATTTCGCTGATAGCTTCCTTTTCAGCCGCAATAACCTGTGGAGAAGCAGAAGCCCGGTTGCTTATTTTGTAAGCGGTATAAACTCCTATAAAGAAAAGCAAAACAGCTGCGATGATTTCATACAAAGACAAATTCGCCGTATAAAGCGACTTTTTGTTCAACAGGGTAAAAACCGAACCCATCATGAGCCCCAGCATGGAAAAATACGTCACCGTATAATAATGATGCAAAAGGTAAGCCGCCAGCTTCGATATCAAAACCATCCCTGCCACCATCCCCGCTATTATCGGAATCAATATTATGCCGGCAGAAGCGAACGATTTTAAATCGGTAAAATGAACAATATTGGCATTGGCGTTTATCGAGGTGTGATAGGCGCCGAACATAAGCATTACGATCGCACTGCTGGACCCGGGCAGGACCATCGCGGCACTTGAAGCGGCGGATGCCATGAAAAGCCAGATAAAAGTCTGCACTGACATTGTAGTAACAACCTCGGTAGAACCCAGTCCATTACAAGCCGAAATCAAAACGATCCCCAGAAACGACAGCACACAAGGAATATAGTACCGCTTCTTAATGCGTGTCTTGCTCGCCTTGCTATAGATCATCGGAACGCTCCCGAATATCAGCCCGCTAAAAAAAAGAGAAGTTGCCAGAGGGAAATTCGTCAAAATGACTGTGATAAAATTACTAAAACCTACAGCTCCTGTAACCGTCCCGAGAATCAACGCCGTCAAAAACGGTATGTTCTTGCGCGGATTGTCCCAAAAGTTATTTATCGAATGAATCATCGGCTTGAACAGCTTGAAAATCTGCAGGGTCGTCCCGCTGCTAACCCCGGGCACTATGTTCGACAGCCCGTACAAAATCCCCTTGAGATAAACTTTTATATAATAAAAATGCAAAACCGTACACCCCTGTTAACAATTTCCAATGAACTTGCCTGATCTCGTATTTTCAACAAAATCCACTTGTAAAAATATAACACAATTTCTGCTAACTTACCACGAAGTAT
>CAZZCN010000011.1:0-52029 GCA_964652975.1 uncultured Oscillospiraceae bacterium
ATTGCGCCTGTAGGTGTTGATTTGGATGCCTGACCTCCGGTGTTGGAATATACTTCTGTATCGAATACACAGACATTTACATCTTCGCCAGTTGAAAGTACATGGTCAAGTCCGCCGTAGCCGATGTCATATGCCCATCCGTCTCCACCGAATATCCATGTCGATCTCTTGACAAGATAGTCTTGGAGTTCAATGATTTTGCCGACAATCTGCTTGACAGAATCATCTCCGCATGAACATTCAGTAATGGCTTTAAGAACTGCATCACTTGCTTCTCGGGATTTTTCGCCGTCTTCCTTAACTTCAAACCAAGCTTCGAAAGCAGCTTTTGCACTGTCACAAACTCCCTTTTCGATTGCCTCTCTCATAAGCATTTCGAGTCTGTTCCTCATCTGCTTGTTGGCAAGGTGTATACCAAGTCCGTGCTCTGCATTGTCTTCGAACAATGAGTTGGCCCATGCCGGTCCGCGGCCATTGCTATCGGTTGTATAAGGTGTGGCAGGTGCCGATGCTCCCCAGATGGATGAACATCCTGTTGCGTTTGAAATAATCATTCTCTCGCCGAAAAGCTGGGTGATAAGCTTGGCATATGGAGTCTCTCCACAGCCTGCACATGCTCCTGAGAATTCAAAGTATGGCAGTTCAAACTGGCTTCCTTTGACACTTCCTGTGTTCATGGGATTTGCTTTTACCGAAACTTTTTCTGATGCGTATTCCCAGTTGGCAACTTCACTCATCTGAGTTTCGATAGGCTTCATTATAAGTGCCTTCTCTTTTGCGGGACAGACATTTGCGCAGCTTCCACAGCCTGTGCAGTCAAGAACCGATATTTGAATTTTGTATTCGAGATTGTCGTAAGGTTTTAGTCCTTTAACGGTTGTGAATCCTTCAGGTGCATTAGCCTTCTCTTCTTCTGTAAGGAGGAAAGGACGGATTACTGCGTGAGGGCAGACAAAGGAACACTGATTACACTGAATGCATTTGTCCGGCTGCCATGTAGGGACATCAATTGCAATAGCACGCTTCTCATACTTGGATGTACCTTGTGGGAATGCTCCGTCTTCGCGTCCTGTGAATGCGCTTACAGGTAATGAGTCACCCTTCTGTGCATTCATTACTTCAACAACATTCTTGATGAAATCAGGAACTTTCTTTGCGGTCGAAGGGGCATCCTGTGCAGTAAGCCAGCTTTGAGGAATTTCGACTTTGACAACATTCTGGACACCGGCGTCTATAGCGGCATAATTCATGTTTACAACGGCATCGCCTTTGGATCCGTAGGATTTGTAGGCAGCTTTTTTCATGTAATCGACAGCTTCATCAGCCGGGATGATCTCGGCAAGCTTGAAGAAAGCAGATTGCATTATGGTGTTGATACGTCCGCCGAGCCCGATTTCCTTGGCAAGATGAACGGCGTCAATTGTGTAAAATGCAATGTTGTTCTTTGCTATATACTGTTTCATGGACGCAGGAAGCTTTTCTTCCAGGTCTTGGGCACTCCATGCACAGTTCAAAAGGAATGTACCATTTTTCTTAACGTCGGTTATCATGTCATACTTGTAAACGTATGAAGGATTGTGACAAGCCATAAAGTCTGCGCTCTTAATCAGATAAGTAGACTTGATTGGCTGGTCGCCGAAACGAAGGTGAGAAACGGTTATACCGCCTGATTTCTTTGAATCATATGCAAAATATGCCTGTGCGTATTTAGGTGTGTGATCGCCAATGATTTTAATCGAGTTTTTGTTAGCTCCGACCGTTCCGTCAGATCCCAGTCCCCAGAACAGACAGTTCTTCGTGCCTGCAGGAACAGTATCAAGGAATTCACCGGTCTTGAGTGAAAGGTTGGTCACATCGTCTTCGATACCGATTGTGAATCCACGGACAGGTGTCTTGGCGTCAAGATTATCATATACAGCAACGATCTGGTTAGGATAAACTTCTTTAGATCCCAGTCCGTAACGGCCATTGATGATAACCGGTCTTACTTCCTTGTCAAAATATGCGGCGCATACATCAAGGAACAGTGGCTCACCAAGTGCTCCCGGCTCTTTGGTTCTGTCGAGAACAGCGATTTTCTTGACTGTTGAAGGTATGACTTTCATCATTCTTTCGATCGAGAACGGTCTGTAAAGACGTACTTTGACCAGTCCAACCTTCTCGCCTTTTGCTATCAAGTGATCTATTGTCTCTTCTATTGTCTCACATACAGAACCCATAGCGATTATGATCTTCTCGGCATCGGGTGAACCGTAATAATTGAATGCTTTATAGTCTCTTCCTGTGAGTTCGCTGATTTTGTCCATATAGTAGTCAACAACTGCAGGTAATGCATCATAGTAAGGATTACATGCTTCTCTTGCCTGGAAAAATATATCCGGATTCTGTGCAGTTCCGCGTGTGACGGGACTGTTAGGTGAAAGCGCTCTTCCACGGAATTCCTTGACAGCATCCATGTCAATCAGCTTGGCAAGGTCTTCGTAATCAAGGGCTTCGATTTTCTGAACTTCATGGGATGTTCTGAACCCATCAAAGAAATGGAGAAAAGGTACGCGTCCTTTGATTGCTGCAAGATGTGCAACAGCGGCCAAATCCATAACTTCCTGTACGCTACATGATGCAAGTAATGCAAATCCGGTCTGTCTGCAAGCCATAACGTCTGAATGATCTCCGAAAATATTAAGTGCATGACTTGCTACGCAGCGGGCTGTAACATGAAACACGCCGGGAAGCAATTCGCCGGCGATCTTGTACATATTAGGTATCATAAGGAGAAGTCCCTGTGATGCTGTATAAGTAGTAGTAAGGGCACCTGCTGCCAATGAACCGTGAACTGTTCCTGCCGCTCCTGCTTCGGATTGCATTTCGCATACGTTGACTGTCTGTCCGAAGAGGTTCTTCTTGCCGTCGACTGACCACATGTCAGTATAGTCTGCCATCGGAGAGGATGGTGTTATCGGGTAGATTCCCGCGACCTCTGTGAATGCGTACGATGTATAGGCAGCAGCATTGTTGCCGTCAATCGTCATGAATTTTTTTTCTTTTCCCATTTCCTTTTATCTCCTTCTAAAATAATAATCAATAATGTTTGGATGTCTTTGTGCCTGTCGTTATTCGGGTTTCCGTCATTCGGGTCGATTTTTACTAGTTGTGGTTTTCGGATCATTACTTTTGGCAAAAAGATGTTTTGGGTCGGTATCTTTTTGACCAATGGTATTATATCACAAAATTTGTGCTAATAAAAAAGCAAAACAAAAATTTTACATATGAAATTAAAAACAGCATTTATGATCTGTGAGTATCAACTTTGCGTTGCCGTAATTTAATTTCACTTTTACACTATTTGATAATAAGACTTTCGCCTGTCATCTCGACTGGCTTGTCTATGCCCATGATATCGAGCATCGTTGGTGCAAGGTCGGCAAGTCTTCCCGGTCTGAGCTTGATGCCATCACCTGCTCCGGCGAGTATCAGCGGGACAGGAAGTGAAGTGTGTGCGGTAAAAGGTCCTTTGGTCTCTGGATCAATCATCTGCTCGGCATTTCCGTGGTCGGCAGTAATAAGAACAACGCCACCCATTGAAAGAATAGCATCAGCGACTTTGCCTGCGCATGTATCAACCGCTTCAACCGCCTTTACTGCTGCGTCAAAAAATCCAGTGTGTCCAACCATGTCGCAATTTGCAAAATTCAGAATTATAACATCATATTTGCCTGACATCACTCTGGCATAAGCTTCGTCGGCAACTTCGTAAGCGCTCATTTCGGGTTTCAAATCGTAAGTGGCAACCTTTGGTGAAGGAATCAAGGCTCTGTCTTCTCCCGGATATTCCTTCTCCACGCCACCGTTAAAGAAAAACGTAACATGCGCATACTTTTCGGTCTCGGCTATTCTAAGTTGTGTAAGGCCGTTTCTGCCTAACACTTCTCCAAATGTATTGTCGAGGTTTTCGGGCAGGTATGCAAAATGAATTGCAGGAAAAGTCAAAAAAGTCTTGTCATACTGGGTCATGCATACAAAGTGAAGTTTGAAAAATCCCTTTTCTCTGACAAAGCCGCTGAAATCCGGATCAATGAATGTCCTGGCTATTTCACGCGCACGGTCCGGTCTGAAATTAAAGAAGATTATCGAGTCATTCTCCTTTATGAGGGAAACCGGATGTCCGTCCTTCATAATTACCGTCGGAGCGACAAATTCGTCCATTATTTTGGCTTCATATGATTCGCGTACCGCCTCACAGGCATCAGTTGCTGTGTTGCCAATACCCAGAACCATTGCATCGTAGGCTCTTTTGACTCTTTCCCAGCGATTGTCACGGTCCATTGCATAATAGCGTCCCATCAGTGATGCTATCTGTCCAACACCGATTTCTTTGATTTTCTCTACCAGCTCTTCTGTATATCCAAGTGCTGAATCAGGTGGAACGTCTCTGCCGTCGTAGAAGCAGTGCACATAGACATCTTCAAAATCGTGTCTTTTGGCAAGTTCGAGCAACGCATACAGATGTGTGTTATGGCTGTGGACTCCGCCGTCAGACACCAGTCCGAAAAGGTGAAGGTCGGACTTGTACTTCTTGCAGTTGTCTATCGCTTCGATGAATTCCTTCTTGTCAAAGAACATCCCCTCTTCAATCTCTTTGGTGATTCGGGTCAGTTCCTGATATACTATGCGGCCTGCACCTATATTGGTGTGTCCGACCTCTGAATTGCCCATCTGCCCTCTGGGAAGACCGACATCCATACCGCTTGTCTTGATTACCGTGCATGGATATTTCTCACATAGTGCATCAAGATTCGGTTTGCGTGCAGCCTTTATGGCATTGCCTTCGGTCTCTTCGTTGATTCCGTATCCATCCAGTATCATCAGGACAACAGGTCTTTTAATTGGGTTAGTCATTAATATCTCCTTATATGAAATTGCAAATTGCATTGCTTCACAATCTCTTTATTTTTTTATCTTCCAGTGGCAAATTCTACAATAATCTGAATATATCCATCACTTCTTATTTTCTAAATTATTCTTAATCCACCGTCAATTTATGCAATGCAAATTAAATTAAAACCTAACAATTTATGCTTTGCAGATTACACTGAAATCCTCAGCCTTCAGTGAAGCTCCGCCAACAAGTCCGCCATCGATGTCAGGCATTGCGAACAGCCCCTGAGCCGATGAAGCCGATACACTGCCGCCGTAAAGAATACGTGTTGAATTTGCAACTTCATTACCGTATAAGGCGCTTAAAATGCCACGGATGAATTCGCATACTTCCTGTGCCTGATCATCAGAAGCAACCTTGCCTGTGCCTATAGCCCAGATCGGCTCATATGCAACTGTTATAAATCCAAACTTCTCACAAGGAATGTCATTGAAAGCGTTTACTATCTGGGATTTGACATGGTCGAATGTCTCGCCGGCTTCTCTCTGCTCCAGTGTCTCACCGCAGCAAACGATTGGCTTGACGCCCCAGTTCAGAGCAGCTTTTATTTTCTTGTTAACAGTGGCATCGGTCTCTGCAAAATACTCTCTTCTCTCACTATGTCCTATAATTACGTAAGGGACTCCCATCTGTGCAAGCATTAGCGCGGAAATCTCACCGGTAAAAGCTCCCTTGTCTTCGAAATGACAGTTCTGAGCGGCAATTTTAACATTAGAATACGCTGCTGCTTCAAGCGCTGCAGAAATTGCGGTAAAAGGAACAGCCAGTGCAACTTCGTTGGTCTCTTCAGATACTAGAGGCTTTAATTGTTCAATAAGTTTGACAGCTTCAGAAGGCACGCCTTTGTTCATTTTCCAGTTGCCTGCAGCAAAATTCCTGCGTGGGTTCTTATCCATAAGGCAGTCAACTCCCGGTAATACCTTTCCTTCTAAAAATTCAAGTGATGCTCCACCACCTGTTGAAATATGCGATACTTCATCAGCAAACCCGAGAATCTCAACGGCTGCCGCCGAGTCTCCGCCACCGATTATCGAAATTGCATCAGACTCCGCAACGGCTCTTGCAACTTCTCTGGTACCTACGGCAAAATTCTCGAATTCAAAAACTCCCATAGGTCCGTTCCATACTACTGTTCCTGAATCTTTTATAACATTGGCGAATTTCTCTATGGTCTCAGGCCCTATGTCAAGACCCATCCAGCCATCAGGTATTTCGGTTGATTTAACGGTCTTATAGACGGCAGTTGCTGAAAATGCATCTGCAACCACGGTATCCTGGGGAAGCAATATGTTAACTCCTTTGGCTTTTGCTTTTTCTAAAAGGCTCTTTGCCAGTTCTATCTTGTCTGTCTCGCAAAGTGATGTTCCAATTCCGTATCCCTGTGCCGCTAAAAATGTATAAGCCATTCCGCCACCGATTATGAGTGTGTCGACTTTGCTTATCAGATTGTCTATAACACCTATCTTGTCAGATACTTTGGCGCCTCCAAGAATTGCTACGAAAGGTCTCTTAGGATTCTCAAGTGCTCCGCCGATAAAGTCCAGTTCCTTCTGGATGAGGTATCCGCTTACTGCCGGCAAAAAGTTCGCAAGTCCTGCAGTCGATGCATGTGCACGATGTGCTGTTCCAAATGCGTCATTAACAAATATATCGGCAAGTGAAGCCAGTTCTCTTGCGAAAACAGGATCGTTCTTCGTCTCTTCCTTATGGAATCTTACATTCTCGAGCATTAGAATCTCACCCTCTTTAAGTTCTGCAGCCTTTGCTTTTGCATCCGGTCCGATAACATCCGCTGCCATCAACACCGGCTTGTTCAAAATCTTTGAGAGTCTCTCAGCTGTGGGCTTCATAGAGAACTTAGGATCAAATCCGTCCTTGGGTCTTCCGAGATGTGATACCAGGATTATTCTGGCACCTTTCTTCAAAAGGTATTCAATGGTCGGCAATGCCCCACTTATTCTCTTGTCATCGGTAATCTCTCCTGTGACCTTGTCAAGCGGAACATTAAAATCCACTCTTACAATAACTTTCTTCCCCTTCACTGAAATGTCTTCAATGTTCTTCTTTTGCATCTTCGCCATTTTACACTCTCCTATAAAAATTATTTTTATTGTTTTAATTCTGTGCTTTTAGCAATTTGTCTGTTGAATACAATTATTTTCTCATTTGATAAAGTTTTAATATTTTAACTTATGAGCACACGAATTTAGCCGTAATAACAGTTATTTCGCAGAAAATATTTATATTAACTGAGCTTTCGATACGAATACAATAAAAAATGCTAGTAACCACCCACCATTGTATTCCAAAAATGGCATTATTTCAACTAATTTATTGTTGTCACTACTCACAAAATATCTGTTCGAGAGGGCTGTTCATATGTAATAGTTTTCGAGAAAAACAGACAATGTGGAATAAATAAATAAAATGAATAATTAATTATATTTTATATTTTGCGAAGTAATGATATTATTATATCAGTGTTATTTCTAGAAGGAACTGGATTATGTAATCATGCATCAGGTATCTTAGATTTACTATTTATCATGAGATCAAATTATGTAGTCTTGCATATAGATTAACTATTAGTATTTGGTAATGAAATTACGTAATCATGAATCTTGGATTTGCAATAAACTATTTGGAGGTTTATAACATGGTAGTTGAAGAGTTAAAAAACAAAAAAGCCTACATATGTGATATGGACGGAGTCATATATCACGGGAACAAACTGTTGAACGGTGTCGTGTCCTTTGTGGATTGGCTAACCGATGAGAAGAAGGAATACATTTTCCTGACCAACAGCTCTGAGCGTTCACCCGAGGAGCTCTGTCAAAAGCTTTCAAGACTTGGTCTTGATGTTCCAAAGGAACGTTTTTATACAAGCGCGTTGGCTACGGCAAGTTTCCTGCAAAGCCAGGCACCGGGTGGAAGTGTTTATGTGATAGGCGAAGCAGGTCTTATAAACGCTCTTTACAATTCCGGGTTTTCGATAAATGACGTCAATCCTGACTATGTTGTTGTTGGTGAGTCCCGTAATTATAACATCGAGAAAATCGAGAAGGCTGTCCATCTGGTTCTTAATGGCGCCAAGCTTATTGGGACCAATCCAGATCTTACCGGTCCTACAGAACGTGGCATTGTGCCTGCAACCAGGGCGTTAATCTCTCCAATTGAACTTGCTACCGGCAAACAGGCATATTTCATCGGCAAACCAAATCCGTTAATGATGAGGACCGCCAGAAAGAAGCTCGGCTACGCAAGTGAAGAGACCGCAATCATCGGAGACCGCATGGATACCGATATAATTGCAGGAATCGAGTCTGGAATGGATACTGTTCTTGTTCTCAGCGGTGTCACCACTGAGGAGACCATGGCGAATTTCCCTTACCGCCCGAACTATATTTTCAAGGGTGTGGGCGACATGGTGGATAGCTTTTCACAAAACAATAAGACTGACAACGATTAGGATTGAACTATTTTTTGGGTGCGTTGTAATTATTACTATTTGCTAATAAATGGGTTCAGTGGCGCAGTTTTCGATGGCGGCAGACTGATTGTCGCGCTTATTCCCTCATTTAGATATTCTATGTTTTCTACGCTTCCGTTTTTGCGTGCATAATCCAGAAGTTGTCCCTTGTCATATGGAATTAAGACTTTCATCCTGACCTTCATCGATTTAACAAGCTGGCTTATCGCGTCAAGCAACACGTCCAGTCCGGCGCCGGTAATTGCAGATGCAGAAACGACCGTGCCTTCCTTGCCGTTGAATACAGGATTTGTCTTTGGTTCAGTCATTTTATTCGTCGAACTTGTGTCCTCTGAAAATTTATCCTGCGAATGTTTATCTACCGAAAGCTTGTCCACCGATAACATATCCATCGAATGTTTGTCAGCCGAAGTTTTATTCGACGAAGGTTCATCCGCTAATGTCAACTTATCTGCTTTGTTAAAGACGGTAATTCGTGGCTTTGCAGCAGAATCCAGCTGTTCCATCAACTCTTCGACTATTTCCATGTGCCTTGTAAGGTCCGTATCGGACGAATCAACAACATGCATTATTATATCCGCGTCGCTAAGCTCTTCAAGCGTTGACTTGAATGCCTCGATAAGGTTATGTGGCAGTTTTCTTATAAAGCCAACAGTATCTATCAAAACAACATTATGTCCATCTGGCAGTGTCAGACTTCTTGCGGTTGGATCCAATGTTGCAAAAAGCATATCCTCGACAAAAAGGTCCGAACTGCAAAGCTTGTTGATAAGTGTTGACTTCCCGGCGTTGGTATAGCCCACAACCGCTATGGTTATGGCATCACCGTCGTGTCTTTTGTCTCTTATTCTTTCGCGGCGGATACTTATTTCATTGATCGAATCCTTAAGAAAATCTATTCTACGTTTCAAATGTCTGCGGTCACTCTCAAGTTTTGATTCACCGGGACCTCTTGTTCCTATTCCGCCTCCGAGTCTTGAAAGCGACACTCCAAGGCCGACAAGTCTTGAATACCTGTATTTCTGCTGGGCGAGTTCAACCTGGAGCTTGCCTTCCTTGCTTTTAGCTCTCTGTGCAAAAATATCCAGTATCAAAAGCGTACGGTCGATAACCTTCATCTCGGTTATCTCTTCAATGCTTCTAATCTGTGATCCCAGCAGTTCGTCGTCAAAAATAATAAGTGTGGCATCGAGCTCTTCACAGGCGTTTTTAATCTCCTGGAGTTTGCCCTTGCCAACATAAGACTTGCCATCAACTCCGTGACGTCTCTGTATTGCTGTTCCAACAACGACAGCGCCCGCTGTTTTCGCCAAAAGTTCAAGCTCTTCGATTGACTTTAATGTCTCCTCATCGGAACTATCTTTAGACGTGTCAGTCAGTGCGACAAGCACCGCCCGCTCTTTTGCATCCTCTATTTGATTGTAATCGTTTTTATCCAAGGTTTTCATAAATTAACAGCCTCCTGTTCTAATTTGCAATTATTTTCAATCATGTACGAAAGTACATTTTTATAATCAGATTGTGCATTTAATAATTTTTGTAATCGTACTTTATCGTTTTCGGTCAGCGGCTTAGAATAAGAATAATATTGCTTCAATGTCTCCAAATCCATTTTATATGGTTTAAAGTCAATCCCTGTCTGTTTCTTCAGATGTTCTAAAATATAAAATCCTCCGGCATCTATGTCTCCGAAGTGATAAAATGTTTTGTCCGGATTTTGCTCGTAAATTTTTCTGATAAATTTACGTCGAATTCGATTATGGTACCCCCCAAGATATATAGCAAACATATCAGTTTCGTTAAAAGTATGAAAACTCGTGATATTTTCAATTGTTATAACGCTATTGCCTCTTATATCAATTAATTCGATGTCTTGCAACATATCAGAAGAGATTGCAATATCACCGCTAAGTCTTGATAAATCAATTATTTGAAGGTCTTTACTGACTTTGCTTTTTGCAGGTGCACTAGAGCCAAAATTATTGCATTCAACACTGCTATTATCCTCCACGCTGGTAATATCCGAATTTACAGCTTTGTTGTCATTGAGTTTATTTTTGATTTTCGTGGATAACCCAATAATTCCATTACCTTTAAAATTAACATAGGTTGGATTTTTCACAAGGTTCAAATTACCTAGAACTTGCTCCTTTTCAGGGAAGTCCCCATATTCAAAAAGCAAATTGACTACTTTAGTACTAATTGCATCAAAGACTTTCGAGTTTCTAAATATGCGTACTGAAAAATCCCTTATGTATATTTCTGTATCAATTTTCAACACTTCATCAATAGCTATTAGAATGTTCTCATATTCTGTCAAGTCATTTTGGAAAAATTGAATCGACTGATTGTTAGTGATTCTTTCCTCCTGAGCAAGGCAGTAATTATGTAAAATCAGATTTCTGTCTTGATATTTCTTTAAAAGCACTTGAACCTTCTCGAAAACCGACTTTTTGGGAATTCTGCCGATATACAAATACGCATTCTCCAACGCCTCTAAATTTAAAGTCACTTTGCTATAGACGTTTCCAGCTCCTGCCTTTGCAACTATCAACTGTTTTCGATTTAAGATATCAATTGCCTCATTAATTGCTTGAAATTCTTCAAAATTAGAATGATCCATATATTCAGGAAAAACAGAATGTATTTTTATCGCAAACGCTTGACTGACTTTGTTATTTCCTGAGAAACTCTTACTCTTCTCGTATTTATTGATTAACGTATCAATAATTTGTTTCTCTATCATATTTTTCACAGATCATACTCCTCTATTATGCTGTTGCTGCCTTCTCTCATCGCCATAAGTATCGTATCCACTTTCTCGCCGATTACTTCTATCTTCGAAGGTGGTGTTGCCAGTATTATCTGAAAGTTCTGACTGTTAAGGAAATCCATCATTGAGCTGATTCTGTTGTCATCCATCTTGTCAAATGCTTCATCAAACATTATGATTCTTGTCGTATCTCCAAGTTTATAAAGCTGTACAAAAGATGCGGCAATTGCTACATAATAAGGAGTTTGAGTTTCTCCTCCACTTTTTTCACCGTAAATCTTAGAAAAACGCTGTATTGTCCCATCCTTTTTCTCTACGATAATGTCATAATCAAGGTAGCTACGATAATCCGTATACTCGGCGAGTACTTTTTCTCCCTTGTCATCGTAAGCTGTTAATTTTGCAAACAAGTCCTCCATCTCTTCCTTGTATTCTTCGTCAAAGGAATTTGACCAGAGGTTGTTTCCTTCCAAGTTTTTGTTTGATGTTATCATCTTGTAGATGCTTTCTTTTTTCTTATTATGGGTAATTTCAAATTTATAACAATCTTCACCGTAATAAATATCTCTTAATGCTATATTTAAATTGCGAAATTCAGACTTTGCTGTTTCTATATTCTCTTTAAGCCTTGCAAGAAATGACTCTCTAAACTCCATTTCACAGTTTTCTTTTGCCTTCCTCAATTCTTCATCATATTTGATAATATCCGAGGACACTAATTTGTGGTGTTCTTTGATATATTCATCAATCTGAGAGTGCCCTGACCCCAGGTCGCAGTCATACTGACTGCAATAAATGTTCTGCAATCTGGAGAGATCAGCGCAAAACTCCGCTTTTTTGTTTTCCAGTCCAACTTTTAGTGGTGAAAAATTCTGAACAATAGCCAGCGGCGTTTTTGCCCTTACCTGTTCGTTGAATTTGTTAATTCCCAAGGTTGTTGCCTTGGCATCTTCTTCACAAAGGGAATCGAACATTTTAACTAAATAATAAATTGATTTCGAGATTTCAGCTATGTTTTGCTCTTTTGTCCTTAGCTCACTTTCCAAATTCCCTATTTTCCCCGTAGAAGCCTTATATTCTGAATGTTTTTGGTCGCGTACTTTTGTGCAGTCTTCAACTTGCATTTTCATCTGAAGATAGCTTGGGTTGTCCTGCGCTTTTTTAAGTTCAGCCTTTTCATTAGCTAAAAGCAATTTGTTATCTTCAAGTTGCTGTGGAATGCCAATGTGCTCTTCTAAAACATCGATTCTGCAAAGCCTGACTTTTTCTATAATTTCAATACACCGCGAACGATTTGCAGTGCTTTCTTTAATTTCATCACTTAGTTTTTCGTATTCTTTCAGTTTGTTTTTTAGCTGAAGTTCAATGGCCAGTGAACCTATAAATGGAGTATGATAGATTTTTTCGTCAATTTTACGTACAGCATAATTCTGATAAAGCATGCAGTCTGCGGTGATTGCAACTTTATGGTCCTTGAGATGGTCTGTACTATCAACACGAATAACGCGGTTGAGCAGATAAATTGCATATGCTTTTGCCCATCTGTTTTCGCTTTTTATCAAATAGGCTAGCGAGTCTGGATTTGCCTGTTCATGAACATCCAGTTTGCCGGTGTTAACCAATCCTACCGTATGTACATCCTTTTTGATACGATTATAGACAGAAAGTGCCACATTGTAATGTTGCGGTTCTACCAAGATGTAAAATCGTTGACTGTTCAGATATCCTTCAACAGCATTTTGCCAGGTTCCATCAGTGATTTCCAGCAAGTCAGAAAACACTCTCGCTTCGCCGCTTATACCCTGACTGATAAATTCTTTTTCTATTGCGGCTTTAAGCTTTACTGTATTTTCAGGGAAAGTGAGCTTCTTGTTTCTAAGATTTCGAATGTCGTTTTCTAAGTCAATTTTCTGCTTTGTCTGCAATTCCAGTAAGCTTGCAGCTTTATATTGCTCTTCACCGTAGAGTTGAAGCAGGTTTTCCAGTTCCTTTTTTAGCTGAAACAAATTTTGTGATTTTTGGCTTAGGTCTGTATCTAGAGAAATGATTTTCATAATGTCGTCTTTGGGAAAAACGTGGATAGCTGCTTTGTTCAAAAATCCAAGCACATCAATTAATATACGATGCATATTTTCGAATTTATTAAATGCCGCTTCCAGGTTACCCCTAGTCTGCTGGAGCATTTCAATTCGATGCTTTGTCTGGGCTATTAGCTGCGTTGTTTCGTCTTTTCCTATAGCTATTTGTAGGTTTGTCAGGCGTTCTTGCTCGTATTTATAACTCTCCTCTAGAGTTTTCTCCCTTTGGATTTCGCTTGCAAGGCCTTGTTCACAAGCATGAAATGCCATTTTCAGCTCTTCGCACTCGATTTTCTTTGACTCGATTTCTGCTTTTTTAATAAGAATTTCGTTGGTCTTGATCTCACGCTCTTTGGCAATAATATCATCTTCCTTGTCAAGTATTTCTTTCAACTGAGTGATTTTAAGCCTTGTAGTCTCCATAAGATCTTCAAGTTCCTTCAGCATAGCAATGTTGTTACGCAATGTCGCTACTTCAATTGTCTTCTCTGAAAGTATGAATTTGTTGATGAAATCCTTGACGTTATCCATCGGTTTGAAAGCAAGTGACTTTGGAATCATGTCAAAAAACCGGTCTTCAAGATTGCCGAGCCGCCTACCGAATCTCGCCTTGGCTTCTGTAATCTGTGAGATGGTCTGTATTTTCTTGTCGTTTCTTCGGAATTCATCATTTATTGAAGGTCTGCCACCTGTTAAAAATGTTATCTCATCCAATTTGCACTCTTCACAAAACCATTTAAGTGTCAGTTTACTTTCTTCATCCGGTGAATCAATCTTTACTCCGAGTGTAAAGTATTTGGAGGTTTTTTCTTCAAAAAATTCAAGCGCCACATAGCTTATTACACTTCCAGTACGAAAGTATGTGTTCCCCTCATCTCCTGTTTTGCAACGGACATAACCTTTCAAGTCACGGCTGCTCTTTTCGTTTGCGGCAGTGTTGAATCTTCTGTGATTGGTTGTTAAAACAAGTTGAATTGCATCCAGTATTGTCGATTTGCCGGAAGTGTTCTCACCGCTGACAAGAAAGGACCCGTTAACATTAATGGTCTCATTAACAAAGAAATGCCAGTTAATTAATCGAATCCGACATAGCTTCTTCATCATCATAGTTCTCACCTCCATTCGCATATTTGTTTAGCTTTTCGTTGATTGCCTCATACATTGAAGTCAGATTGTCGTTCGGTACGGCAAACAAAACAGAAGGATATATTCTTATTCTAGAATCTGAAAGTGTAACATCACTGTCAAGATTAGTAACTATATTATATTTTTTGAACAGTCTTATATTGTCACGAAGCATTGTCTTGTCAAGGGTTGGCTTGGAATCAATCTTAAGCATGTTGTATTTTTGTTGGATTTCGTCGATCAAAACAACGACCTCGTCATTAAGGCTCAACTCTTTTCGCTTCTCGATATAGAGCAAACGTAAAATCAATAAAATAATACTTTCAATCTTCTTGAGTCGGATTCTACCTGCTCCGCTTATGCTCATAAGCCCTACAACTCCCTGCATATCATTAATCTCTAATTTATATCCCAGCAGGTCAAAATATTCTACAAACAGGTTTTTGTTTTGCACAATAAAAATATAATCGCTTCTTGTATCTTCTTTTTTCTTGATAACAAAACAATTGTTAAGAAGCTTATTGGCTGCGGTTCGAAATTTCTCCTTTTGGACAAGACTTTCCTTGAAAATTTCCATATGGTTAATCGCACCTTTCAATATTAAAATCACGGAACCGGAATCCATTTATAGAAAGAACCTGGTCGGTCATAGTCGTTTTGTACTTTGATTTCTTGTCCCTGCCATAAAGACTGATAAAAATGATCCGGATAAAATCCCTTTTACTACCAATAGGGATGGTTGAAGCGAGAATGTTCATCTTAGATTCACTTTCTAAATTGATGTCGCCTTTTTGCCTCGCAGAAATACTAAAAAGCTCCTCCACATACTGGTTGATATTTTTACGTGAAAATCGATTACGGGCTCTCTCCTGCTCCAGTGCTTTTCGCAACTCCCTATCCTGCTTTGAAATACCAAGGGTCAAATCGAGTTCCTGTGGTAATGACATTTTCTTTGAGATTGGGACGACATAAAGTGAGTCACTATCAATAAATCCTTGAGGAAATATTTGAAACACCTCAAAAAGATCATCGTCTATTTCGTCATAAAGGTTTAATCTCTCATCTTGATTGAATTCTTTGGAAAGCGTTTTTAGAATCGTGGATATTTTACCTTCTGCATTGTTGGTATTTGTAAGCAAGAACTTTGCTCTTGCAATAGCACTTGCAATATATTTTGAATTTTTGCCGTCTATTTCTGATATGATTTCATCGTAGTTTTTGAAGGCGGAAATAATGCTGTGAATAACGTTTCTTAATGCATTTTCGGCTTCAGCCTTGTCTGGATTTATTTCAATTTCCATATATCCAAGAACGGCGCGTTCAAATAAATTCCTGTCATTTAAGATATTGTAAAGATTTTCTATTATGGCTGTTCTGAAATGTGAAATATTCTCGCTTGTTTTAATTCGATGATAGGCTTTTGATCCAATTTCTCTATGATAAACAAAAAAATCCTGGACGATTTCACCCGCTGTTTTTTCATTGGTTATTGCATCAATGTATTTTTTGATGTTGGTATTTAATTTCTTAAGTCCAATCATGAGTTCTTCCGTATTTTCGGCAACTCGTTTGATAATATATTCGTATGGCTTAACATATGAGTCCTGATTTAGAATAGTTGCATGTATTTGGGAGACTAGTGCCTGATATTCCATCTCCTCGTTTTTGATGATTTTGTTAAAAGATTCAATCATGGTGGCAGCATAGTCGATTAAGTTTACTTTCACCCTATAGTCGTTTGACATTTCATATTCAATCCAACCGCTGTCCTTAAGTCTGCGCAGAATCCCATTAGCTTTCGAACGCGAGTCTTTGGCGATTTCCTCGTCTTCGTCAAAAACCATTTCTGAACAGGATTCCCTGTCAAAATAGTTTTCTAGTTCTGAAAGAATAACTTCTTTGTCTACCCCAAAGGAAAGTTCCGTTTTATAGGTGCTATAAATAAGCCTCAAACAATCAACATAAGTTATTTTATATTTGCTTGCCATTGGCTTAAAAAAGTCTTCCGGTAGTATGCTAAACAGATTTTTTATTCCGCTATCACCTCCCTGATGTCACTTGTTATTATAAACCAAATCGCACTTTCCCTCAATGCCAAATGCCTTGAAATATTCATTTTCCATCGGTATCCATTCGGTCATGAATCTTTTGTGCATAAATTCGCCGTTTCTTGCGAGAATCCTTTGGCTTTGCGTGTCAGGGTCTATTTTGAGGAAAATTTTTAAATCGTAAATATCGGGGATTGCGGGATGCATGCTGTAGCAACCTTCAATGACATTAAGCCTTTTGGGTACTACACTAATCGGGTTGCCTAGAGTTAAGGTTTTGCAGTCATATTTGCGATATGAAAATGGCAGCAGGTCTTTAAAAATATTTTTATCTTTATCTTTATCTTTATCTTCATCTGTAATATTTTCGGATTTTTGGTCACTATTAAATTCTTGGTCAAATTGGGTATCTACCAAACTTTCATTACAATTCAGCTTAATACCTTTTGTGTTATCATGAAAATTATCATCATCAGTAAATTTAATTTCATGAAGTGTCTTTAATTTGCTAGCAATTTCTGCCACGAATCTCTCATAGTCGATGTTCCCTCCAGTTTCTATCAGTCTTTCTGCGGTTTTTTGCTCCGGACGCAAAAAGAAATCGTCCATGCGGAAAATATTGCAATCATACTTTGACGCTATGATATCTGCCAAGGTGCTTTTGCCTGATCCGCAATTGCCCTCAATAGCAATGTTGACGGTATCTTTCAGGTTAAGTAGGTCGGTGATTTTATTAAATAGTACTGAATAGTCTGATAAGTCTTCTGATATATATTTATTCAAATTTCTTGGTCTCCTTGTTGTTATCCGTCAGTAATATATTTTTTGTTACAGTAAATGATTTGTATCTAGGCAAATGTATTGGCTCCCTATGGGATAGATATACTATAATTTGAAATTGTAAAAATAGCAACACAGGGTTATCTAAAATTATGCATAAATTTTAGATAACCCTGTGCTGCATATTAGAAATATTTTATAACCTATTCGTCGTTTTTAATCAGAAATTCGGGACTGACAGCTTTGAAGCTATGGTTGCGAGTGTAATTCCTAAATACAAGTCCTTCGCGCAAAGTCTCGCCTTCTAAAGATGATCCAGTAGCAAATTCCAATAACTCATTTACAGTTTCTGGTAAAATATATGATTCATCGATTAGAGGGCACCACTTTAAGCCAAGCTGCATGATTCTCTCTTCCCAATCCAAGCACCTTGCTTTACCCGTTGGAAATACTAAATTGAAAACTCTGATTTGGAGTTCATTGAATTTGTATTTGTTTTTTTGTATTCCAGGTCCAAGTATTTCACCTTGAATAGCTACCCACCGGTGTTCACCTATTAATTTTTGAAGTATTTCTTTAATATTGTGGCTTTTAGCTATCTGCCAATAATTGGAATCGTCTTCTATTAGCTGTAAATTTCTGGAACATACTCCGAAATCATATCTGCCAAGATATTTTTTCTTTAGGAAAAAGGTTCCGCTTTGGCCATCAAGTTTTTCACGTACTATCCATTTTGTATTCTTGTCCTCTAATACATGCGGTATGTTTTGAATTCTTGTCTCATCAGTCTTACTTATGAATTTCGGAAAGTCCATTGTTACTTTCTGTTTTACAAAAAGCCCGCCAAATATTTTCCTGAACATTGCATATCTCATAAGCTTCTTAACGATTTTGCTTTTAGTCCCGTAGCTCTTATCCGCAGATCCGGAACCCTTGTCTATAGTCGTTTCATACTGTTTGATTCCCAACAAAGCGGTTACATCCTGATCAATTTCGTACTTACCCTTTGGCAGTATATCAAGGTTAAAGCATATACCCTGGGAGAGTACACCAGCCATTTTCATTGTCTTGATTCTGAATTTCGACCTTCTCAAAAATTCAAACTCCTGCCTTTCCGGCAAAACGCTGTCAATTTCGCAGAATACTGTCATGTCTCCAATCTTGTACTCA
The DNA here is from genome assembly GCA_964652975.1 of uncultured Oscillospiraceae bacterium. Lineage (GTDB taxonomy): Bacteria > Bacillota > Clostridia > Saccharofermentanales > UBA5734 > CAZZCN01. The sequence goes on from CAZZCN010000011.1 coordinate 18,401, forward strand.
TCTTTCTTGACTATTATTTGCCAGCCGTCAATTATCGCAAGTTCTATACGGTCACGATCGGCAATTGGTACAAGGTTTTTAATTATTTTTATACTTGCTAGGTTTCTCATTTTATCAATTTCCCTTCTATTCATTTTTGCTGCACAAAAAACACATAGAAAATCTGACGTAATTTCACAAAGTCAAACTTTCACGGCGTCTATATTTATATTGTTTTCTATTTGATTTTATATCATCTGATGGGGTTAATTAACCGGTAACTGCTTAAATGTAAGCATATGTTGCAATGCATGGATTTAAGCATTGATTTATTTTGAGAGTCTATCACGACTAATCAATGATTGCAATCAAATTGCAGAAATTTTCCTCATTTTACCTGTGTTTTTCACAAAATCCTCAGCCTAAATGTCGGTTACCATCACATTATATTGTCGTTGCCAACTGCTTTTGCTTATTACAACATTTACATTCCTTTTATGGTGTGTATCTAATTGAAATGCAGCTTGTATCATGTTAACCTATAGAAGGATTAGGTAGAAGGTAATAATAAAGAAGATCAAGAGGGTTTTATGAAAATGAATTTGGAACCAAGTAATTTCGATGTTGAAACAACAACAGTTTGGAGTTTTCCAGACAGGGGTAAATGGGCAACGCACAATTCTGATTATCGTGGTAATTGGTCTCCATATATTCCACGAAATATCATTTTGCGATACTCCGAAATTGGTGATTATGTTTTAGATCAATTTCTCGGAAGTGGAACAACGCTTATAGAGACAAAATTGCTAGGTCGAAGAGGTATAGGTGTAGATATTAATCCTGCTGCTCTAGAAATTGCTAAAAGAGCCATTTTGTTTAAGAAAGATAATTGTTTTGAACCGGAAATAATAAATGGAAATGCCAATAATCTAAATTTTATAGATAATGACAGCATTGACTTGATATGTACTCACCCACCCTATGCCAATATAATAAGATACAGCAATAATATTAAGGGAGATTTATCTCTGTGTAATATCGATAATTTTATTGAACAGATGAAGCAAGTAGCTAATGAGTGTTTTAGAGTAATCAAATCTGGCAAATACTGTGCAGTTTTAATGGGAGATACTCGAAGCAAAAGGCATATAGTTCCCTTGGGATTCAGTATAATGAGTTCAAGTTTATTTAATTGAATTATATCCTAGCAATATAAAAAAATCAATAGCATATCAAACAATTGTTCTATATTGTATTGCTTCCTATCAAATCACTTTTGCCGCAACATTTTTTGTATTTTTTGCCGCTTCCGCAAGAACAAGGATCATTTCGCCCAATATTGACTTTTATTTTGCTATCAGCCGGGCTTTTTATGAAGGTATTGTATATTTGAGAATTCTCCTTTTTGTAAAATTCCACCTGTGTATGTCCGCGTAACTTCCATTTGCGCGTATTTTTTGACAAGTCCATGAAAAGTTGAAGAAATGCGTTAGCTTCATCAATTCCGTTAAATATAATTCCAGCATCTCCAATCATGTCTAATATTTCGCTTGGATCCCCGAATATTACACATTCGAAAAGTATTTGGTCAAGAATGTTGTTGCGAATTTTTTCTGAGTTTGGCAATCTCACTTTTAAAAAGTTTTCTATTTTTTTATAATAAATACTTCGATTGTCAGCGTCATTTTCAGAAAAGTATTCTACATCATTCTGCGTAGGCATATAATATTCGATGTTATCGGCTTTTGCGAAGAAGTCAAATGTCTCTTCTGCACTACTGTCATAGAAATAGGTCGAAAAAATAACATCAATGTAACAGTCAAAATAGATTTTCCAAAGCCCACTATTCCTCATGAATTTCTTAACTTCTCGGCTTGTTATTTTATCGCTGTTATGATAGTTCCAGACCTTGATAAGCTGCTCGACATTATACATACCATATAAATTTGTCAGCGCTCTCGCGTATGAGAATAATTTTTGGTTAAATAATACCCTCTCTTTGAATTTACCACTGAATTTTTTGGGTATCATTTCTTTCAACTCATCGGGGATAACCGGATAAATATGTCCTTTATGATTAAATAAAAAAACATAATGAAAACACACCGGCAACCTGTATTGCTGATATTCCAAATCGTCCATTGCCTGTAAATTTTCATTGTTAATACTATATAAAAATTCCAGTTCGTTTGAGCTAAAATATTCAATGCAATTCTTGAATGATTTCACTAAGTGAGGAATTATTTTTTCGACCAATTCTGTCTTTGAATATATATTATCTGGCAAAACTTCAAAGTAATATGCAAGATTTCTGAGTAATCTCATTTTCAAGGTTAATAAGCATTTTTTTAGATTTGTCTTCGGGGCGGATTTAATTGAAACCAATTTTAATATTTCATCCATTTTATAATGCTCCTTATTTACATTTTGAAATCACTGCATTGTCGCTTAATTATATTTCAATGTTAATCTTCTCGTTTTATTCAGTTTTTATATTTTGCTAATTTTAGGTCTTATTTTATCATCATTCCATCAAATCCTCAACTCCGCAACTGAGTGTTCTTGATAATTTCAGCAATGTCATAGAATGCGCTTTATTTATATCCCTATTGCGTTGTTCACACATCTGAATTGTACGCAAAGAAACATCAGATAATTTTGATAATCGTCCTTCGCTAAGGCCGCTAATATTGCGTATTCGCTCAAGGTTGGTTTGTATATGTTTGCACGAAAATCTTTCGTTTGCAATCTCAACAAATTTTGTTATATCGGCCTCGTGAAGAGTTGGATACCACTTCAGCATTTCTTCAAGACTTATTACTTCATGAATGCTTTTAAATGATTTTCCACTTATCCATTGGTAATATGCAAGTGACCAACCCACCCAGTATTCGGGCGTCTTAGTAACGCGAAAAGATGGCTCTGTCTGAATTCTTCTGTTTTTCATAATGAAAACAGTGTCATAGACGAGTTCTGCACCTGATTTTCCGGCTATATATTTAGGGTTGCCCTTGCCAAACTGCTCTGCAATACCTGATTGTAAAAACATATCAAAAAATTCATCCGCTATAAATTTTAAGTCGTTTACAGCAAAGTCAATCATATGTCCTAGATGTCGTCTTGCTTTACTCAGATATATTTCGTTGTATGAGTGGAACATTGATTGTATCTTCTCCCCTTTGATTTGTTTTAATTATTCAGTTACATCAATGCTTGAGACGAATTTGATTTTAGTTCCTATGTATTTCCATCCAATGTAAATGAAGAAAATCTGCACCGGGAACATTATAGCGGTTTTTACTATCCTTGTTACAAAAAGAACCATCCACGCTTTATCATAAAGCATTGAGAGCCAGAGAGTGTTGAGTCCAAGGTCAATAAAAATCGATATGACAAGGACTGCGAGGGTCACTCTAATGAGCGACTTTGGCTTTTTGTACAAAAATGTTCCGTAGATTATGCCTGACAACAATGCGCTGATTGTAAATCCGGGGAAAAACGCACTGCCCGACGGGAAAAGGAAATAGCCGATAACATCTGCTATGGCGCCATTAATTCCTGAGAGTATCGGACCCATCATTATTGCTGAAAATGATGATGCCAGAAATCCGAAACTAACCCTGACATAAGGCAGTTCAATCGGGCGGAGAATTCGGGTGAATACTACGCTTAGCGCAATAAATAAACCCATGAGGACAATGATTTTGGTGTTCTTGAGCAGTCCAAACTGCTGCCCGAAAAACCCAAGATTTTTTGGCTTCGCTGAGCCGGGGAAATCTGTTTTTTCCATAAAAAATACTCCTTCTCTTTTAAATGGTGACATTAAATGCCACATAAAGAGAAAAAGCTCTTTCATGTGGCAGCGGAATGCGAAACTGACACCGCAACCTCTCTACTATGAAGTAAAAAGTTTTCGTCCCGTCGGCAACTTCCCGTCCAACAGGCACTTGACGCGTAAATTTCTACTCTGCCATGACCATTATTTATTATAATACTGCCATAATAATCCAAAAACAGAAAAGTGTCTATAATATTTTTGATAATAATACAAACAATTTGCCAAAATCCATAACAAATTTATTAGTACGTTAATGCTTTGCATTCTAATTTTTTCATTATAGATTTAGTCATTAGACTGTGTTATATTCATATCTATGTAGTTATTTTACAGACAAAAAGGTAGATGTAACAGTGAGTGAAAATCAAATGAAAATTTCAAGCAGTATATATGAAATGGCAAAAAGGCATCCTTTCGCACTTTTTGCTATATTTTCTTTGCTTTTTGCCTTTGTATCAAGCCTTGCAGAAGGCCGCGCCAACATTGATGATAAGTCAGCAGTTATTTTTTTGGTGGCAGCTTTGTCATTGGTAATCATGGCAGGCTTGGTATTGATAATCTCGAGAAGAATGACAACGGGTTCGCTGGTTTTTCTGATTTTCGTGTTCGGAATTATAATGCGGCTGGTGTATATTCTTTACACCGCAGTTGAGCAACGCCAGCAGGATGTCTATTCATTCGGGCGGCCCGAAGGACATGCGGGTTATATCGAGTACATATATAATAATTTAAAGCTTCCATACTTTGATCCGAGGGATCGCTGGCAGTTTTACCATCCGCCGCTGCATCACATTATTTCTGCAATCTGGCTTAAGCTGATTGTGTTTGCGGGAGCCACCTGGGAGAAGGCGAAAGAAAGTCTTCAGGTTCTGACGTTTTTTCACTCTGGGTGCTACCTGATTTATACATTAAAAATTTTCAAGGAGGTTGGCCTTAAAGGCAAGGCACTTTTAGTATCATTTTTCATCATAGCTGTCAACCCGGCGTTGGTTTTGATATCTGGTAGTGTCAATAACGATGCGCTTTCCATACTTTTAATGCAGGGGACGGTTTACTACGCTGTTCTCTGGTTCAAGGATGTAAAAATGTCAACAATTGTCAAGTTGGCTTTATGTATTGGATTTGGCATGATGGCAAAACTGTCCATAGTGCTGGTGGCACCTGCAATTTTGCTTTTGTTTCTTATAAAAATATTCTTGTCACAGGATACATTTTCAAAAACAATCTCGCTATCAAAGTTTAATGACCTTAACGCTGAAGCAGGAAATGAAAATCTGCCGGAATCAGGTTTGCAGAAATTAAATGTTGTTTCTGGCTCTGGTTCTAATTCCGGTTCTGGTACTGGTTCTCATTCCGGCTCTGGTTCTAATTCCGTAGCGGTTAAAAATACCGTAAAAGGTCTCCTAGGTCAATTTGTAATATTCGGGTTTTTAAGTCTTCCCCTCGGACTTTGGTGGGGAATAAGAAACGCAGTTTTGTTCAAGCTTCCCTTTACATACGTTCCAAGCCTTGGAGACAATTCGCATCAGTATATAGGACATTATTCAGTATTTGAACGCCTCTTCGATTTTTCGCTTTATCAGTTCAAAAGCGTTTATGTCGCTTGGGGTGAGCCGTATTTCGAGCACAATATTTTCATAGGTCTTTTGAAGACATCGGTTTTTGGCGAGCAGGTTCTTAGCGGCACTGATACGCTTTTCTACAATTTTGCAGTCGTCGCATTTTACATCAATCTTATCGTCGTATTGCTTGCTGTGTCTTGCATGATTTATATTTTATTTAAGAAAGTCAGTTTACAGGTACTTCCACTGAAAATGTTTTTCACTGTCATTTATATCACGTTTATGCTGTCATACATACGTTTTTGCTTCGCATATCCTCACACCTGCACCCAGAATATCCGTTATGTTACTCCTGCTATCTGGATAGGTGCCATGGCAATTGGATTTGTGTTGCAGAAAATCATTGATTATAACAAAAGGTCACGCTCTGACGCTTAGTGTTTTTTCTTCATATTCATGGATTGCCTTCAGATAGTTTTCGGCTACAGGGACATTCTCCTGCATGCAGAAGTAATTAAAAACGGCTCCGTAGGGATATGCCTTGTATTCTTCTGTCAGTGCAAGCCTGCTGGTGAAATTTTCTTCATTTTCAATGTTTTTCAGCATATTAACAGGCTCTAGAAGGGCTTTAAGTAAAGCTTTTTGTGTGTTCCTTACACCAATGGTCCATGCAGCGATCCTGTTGATACTTGCATCAAAGAAATCAAGTGCTATATGGACACTGCTTAAAGCGTCAGCTCTCATTACGGAATGCATAACAGCTTGTAGCTCGTCGTCAAAAGTAACTACATGGTCGCTGTCCCATCTCACCGGACGGCTTACATGCAAAAGAAGTTCGTCGATATACAAAAGCAACGCCGGAATTTTTTTGGCAATGCTTTCCGTAGGATGAAAATGCCCTGCATCCAGAGTTAGAAGAAGGTCCCGGTTTTTCATGGCATATCCCATATAAAATTCGTGCGAGCCTATTACACAGCTCTCGCTGCCGATACCGAAAAGCTTTGACTCCACTGCATCCATGTTGTATTTTCTGTCGATTTTCTCTTTGAAAATATCATCCAGGCTTTCTATCAAGCGCTCTCTTGGAGTTGTTTCGTCAATAGGGCTGTCCTTGTAGCCATCCGGTATCCAAAAATTAGTAATACATGTTTTTCCGGTTTTCCTTCCAAAATATTCACCAACTTTTCTAGAACGTTTGCCATGCTCTATCCAGAAATCTCTGATGTCTTTATCGCTGCTTGAAAGGGTAAAGCCCTTCTCGCTTTTTTCATGGGCGTAAAATGTAGGATTGAAGTCTAGACCGATATCGAGACTGTTGGCAAAATCAACCCATATGTCATAATTTTCAGTCTGAATCATATTTCTTTCTACGGATTTTCCCTTATTGTCAAGATACCATGCATGAAGATTCAATTTTTGCTTTCCCGGGAGCAGAGACATTGCCATTTTGATATCGTCCATCAGTTCAACATGGTTTCGAGCCCTTCCGGGGTAATTGCCTGTTGCTAGAATCCCACCGCTCATCTGGCGGTTCATGTTTTCGAACCCGTTGTTGTCGTCGCCTTGCCAGCAGTGCATTGATATGGGAGTGTTTTTAAGTACTTCTATCGCTTTGTCGGTATCGATGCCGATTTCTGCGTAGGTTTCTTTTGCAGTTTCATAACTTTTAACTATAGACTTATCATTCATTTCTAATACCCTCCCTTTAAGGCTTGTTACTGTTTTTATCGGTTTTCTTAGGGCAGTCGACTCTGTCTCGTAATTCGAAAATATTGTTTTTTAATGTCAAGCAATTTGCATTTTTTACGCTACTCCTGCGAAATGCTTTCTCTTAAGATTTTAATGGCCTCTCCCAGAGTATGGTCCTTATGAAAAACACTTGAAGATCCGGCCACAAAAATGTCCGCTCCGGCTTTTCGCATAAGCGTTGCATTTTCAAAGCTGACATTTCCGTCAACCTCTATTTCAATTTCGGGTTTTCCGATTTTCACAAGCCATTTTTTGAGCCGTTCTATTTTCTTGAGCGTCTGTGGAATTAGTTTCTGTCCCGCGTAACCGGGGTTTACGGTCATTATCAATACCGCATCGAGGTCATCGATTACATCCTCCAGTACATTAAGAGGAGTTGCAGGGTTTATGGCAAGCATCGCTTTGGCGCCCTTGTCCTTGATTTTTTGCAAAACCCTCTGGACATGCACAGTGCTTTCATAGTGGATTGAGATGTATTCACCCGGCTGGATGTCGAACCATTCAAGCTTGTCTTCCGGATTTTTGATCATAAGGTGTATGTCGAGTGGAATATCGCTTTTGGTCCTAAGCTGCTTGATATAATCTGTTCCTATCTGATAATTGGGTACAAACAGTCCGTCCATCACATCAATATGGAGGTATTCGATTCTTTCTTTTGCGAATATATCCAGACAGTCCTGCAGCTTGCAGATATCTGCGCACATCATTGAAGGTGTAATTTTAGCTGGCATTTTGACTCCTCCTTATCATTTTTGCATCACTCTTAATATCTAACTGATAGCAGCATTCACAACTGCTCCGTTATCTCAAGGGTTTACAACCACTCTCAGTCCGCTGTGTCCTTCTGCAGTTTTAAATGCTTCGTTGATTTCCGAAAGAGGGAAATTATGTGTCATGAATTTTTTGACGTTTACTTTTCCACTCGCGATAAGCTCAACCGCCTTGCCGTGGTGTATCGGCATGGAACCGTGTGCGCCAGTGATTATGAGCTCCTTGTAATGTATGATGTTTGTGTCGATTGGTACGATGGACTGATCTTTTGGAAGTCCGCCGAAAAAGTTTATCCTTGCTCTGTTTTTCGCCATCAGAACAGAGTCCGACTGTGACTGCGGGGAAGGGTTGGCGGTAAAAATAACATCAGCTCCCAATCCACCAGTTTCATCCAAAACCCTCTTTATGGCGTCCTCTTCCGATGAGCATACATAGACATCTGCGACGTTTATGGATTTTGCTATCTCGAGGCGCGGTCTTGAGCGGTTGATCAAAATTATTTTTGCAGCCCCCATCATCTTTGCCACCTCGCAAAGCATCATTCCGATTGGTCCTGCGCCGATTAAAACAACGGTGTCATTGAGCTTTACCGGGGTAAGCTCCAGTGCGTTCAAAACACATGCCAGCGGTTCTGCCAAAGCGCCTTCGTCATAAGAGACGTTTTCAGGCAGTTTATGCACCGGTCCGAAATTCATGACATATCTGTTGAGTAGCACATATTCAGCAAATCCACCTGCAAACTGATACCCCATCGCATAGTTGATCTGGCAGTTGTTACCGATGCCCGCCTCACAAAAAACGCATTCTCCGCATGGTACGTCCGCACCTATGGCAACTCTGTCGCCGGGTTTGACCTTTGTTACGTTCTTTCCTGTCTTAACAACCTCGCCGCTAATCTCATGGCCCAGTGTCTGCGGAGCAACAACCCTGCTGTTGCCGCTGTGAAAAATCCTTATGTCCGATCCACAGACCGCACAGGATTTGACTTTTACCAGGACGCTGTTGTCATCGACTTCCGGCGTGGGTATTTCCTTCACGGTCATTTTATCTATTCCTTCGTAAACTGCTGCTTTCATACTCATTTCTTCACCATCCCCCTATATTGCATATGCTAAAATTTATCTTTCTCACTAATTGAATTTAAACATCACCTTATTGAAGAACCCCGTTCTATCCTTCATCATTTGAAGAGGTTCTTTGTACCCGTCCAGATTTATTCTGTGTGTTATCAAGGATTTGACATCCAAAGTACCGGTCGTCATCGCTTCAATGCTTAGCTTCCAGTCATTTTTCGGTATGTCGGTATAGCTTGAATTCCACGTTCCGCTAACTTTGAGCTGTTTACGCAACAGCTCCCAGTATGCTTTCTGAGACAACACCATTTCCTTTGCAGGATTGCCCATTGCAACCACCCTGCCGAATGCACGACAGCATAAAAGGCACTGCTCCAGAGTTTTTGAGGCTCCGGCTCCTTCGATGCACAAGTCCGCTCCTTTTCCGTCGGTTAATTTCATAATCTCACCGACAACATCACATTCAAGAGAATTGAAAATATAAGAAAACCCAAGTTTTCTGGCAAAAGAAATCTTTTCACTGTCGATATCCACCAGAACAGTTTTAAAGGCACCCCAGATTCCAGCCCATCTTGCAAGCATCAGCCCTATCGGTCCAGCGCCAAAAATCACAACAGTATCCCCGGCTTCTATACCGCCCTGTCTCAACGCATGAATTGCAACCGCCGCAGGCTCGGTCATGGCAGCCTCTTCATATGACAGGCTGTCAGGTACAATGCACAGATTCCAGACAGGTACAGCGATATACTCTGCAAATCCGCCGTCACAGCGAGATCCGAAATAGTTGTAATCCTTGCACTGGGAGTATTCACCTATTTTGCATAGATCACACTTAAAGCATGGAAGCAGTGGAAAAACAACAACTTTTTTATTCAGATATGAGCTTTCAACGCCTTTTCCCAGTTCGACAACCAACCCTGAAAATTCGTGGCCGGGTATTGTCGGAAAATTGTAGGTTCCCTTTTCGAAAATTCTTGGAATATCCGAGCCGCAGACACCGCTAGCCATGATTTTCACCAGTACTTCACCATCATTTGGCGAAGGGTTTTTTACCTCCTCATATCTCAGGTCGTTTATTCCATATAGATTTAAAGCTTTCATCTATTTTTACCTCTCGATTTTATCTATGGTTAACCATAGCAAACTCAGTAATGTAATATAATTTATAATCTAGAAAATTGTTTGCCGAAAGAGTTTTGACAGCAAATATGTTATACAACTTATTTCAAAACGCTATATCGTCAGTCTTTTACAAATCTTCTCCAGTAATCAACAGAGGCCTTTGTATCTGCGACTATATTAAAATCTGTGTCCCAATGTTCTCTGTGACCTATCTCGAAAGTAAGAATTGTCTCCTCGCAACCGCTTTTCTCTAAAGACTCTAAAACCTTCTCTGCCGTGATTATTCCCAGTCTGTTGTACTCTTCGGTAAATGGCCAGTGATTGGATTTATGCAGCACAGTCTGTTGCAAATGGACAATCGGCGAATCTTTCCCCAGTTTCTCGAGCCATGGGTACGGGTCTCTCTGCTCCGGATGCGGTGCATGACCGATATCAAGGCAGATTTTCATCGGAACGCCGCAGTTCTCATTGACCCTGTCCATGAGGTACCTGCTGTCTTCAATTGTATTTCCCATCTCTCTTGGTACCGACATCGGCTCGAATATAATGCTGTCGTAATTCAAGTCCTTAGCAAAAAACGAAAGCTCCTGCCACCCCTTGATTCCTTCATTTAAAATATATTCCCTGAGCCTCGGATCATCATAGGTTGCAAAAGTCATGATTCCAAAATGCGAACCGCCTGTCTTTGCACCAAGCTTTGCACCAATCAGGTAAAGTTTTTTGAACCAGTCCAGATATATTTTGCGCGCTTCCATGTCAGGATGCATCAAATGGTTGATTCTAGTGTAGGCGCTTGTAAACCATGAATCTATGTCAAAATTGTATTTTTGCTTTGCAGCCAGAACCTTTTCGTTATAGCTGTCAACATAATATTCAGGTAAAAATGGATTTATCAGATCGGCTACAAACTGAACAGAACGCAGCTCAAACTCCTCTCCTACAAGTCTTCCCCATACTTCAGGTTCCATGTACCGGTTGATTGCAAATCCCAGGTTGATGCCAAGTTTAGTTTTCATATTTTTCTCCATCTACTAAATATTTTCTTGCATAATCAGTCATTGTTTGATATTTTAATAATATAATATTTGCACATTGTTTGATATATGTGGCGTCAATGTTGACAAACGCGCATATACATCACTCACACTACGCATCTCCACGCACAATAAGGAAATAAATTATGTTGAGTATAGAAAGAATCCATGAGATAACACAGGAGCTTAAATCCAAAAACGCAGTAACCGTAAGAGAGCTGGCGGCCAAGCACTACACCAGCGAGTCCACTATAAGACGCGACCTTGCCAAGCTTGAGAAGATGGGCATTGTGAAAAAGTCATATGGTGGGGCGATTCTTATAGATAGCGCCAATTCGGAAATACCCTTGTTGGTTCGAGAAAACGAGCAGCGAAGCGCCAAAGACATGATTGCCCATCATTGCTTACCACTAATAGAAAACGGCAATGTTATTTTTTTGGATTCGAGCAGCACTTCTTTACATGTAGTACCTTATTTAAAAGGCTTTGAGCGTTTGACAATAATCACCAACGGAGCCAAGACCGCGCTCGAATGCGGTAGTTTGCTAAATGCCAGGGTGTACAGCACCGGTGGTCTTTTGAGGGAAAATTCCCTTTCATACATAGGGGAAAGCGCTAAAAGAAGCATTAAGGATTACTTTACCGATATCTTGTTTTTTTCTTGTCGAGCTTTATCCATGGAAAAAGGGCTCACTGACATCAGCGACGACGAAGCCCAGCTTCGAAAGCTTATGATTGCAAACGCCAAAAGCAAAGTATTGCTTATGGACAGCAGCAAGTTCGACAAAATATCATTTTGCAGTATCTGCCCTTTACCGGAAATAGATATCCTTATTACTGACAAGGATCCTGGGTTAGAATGGACCGCATATCTAAAAAACAACAATGTCCGGCTAATTTATTAGAATTGTTAGAGTTTTCACATTTCAGAATTATAAGAATTATAAGAATTGTTATGGTTAGTTGGATTTTTCATCTTTTTGATGAGGTTAACCTCATGAATAAATCTCAAAACTTAACCCTGAGCTTGTTCATCTGAAATTTTGTATTGCTTGGGCGTTATTTTTTTGTATTTTTTGAAAGTTCGTATGTAGGCGTTTACATCATAAAATCCACTCATGACAGCAGTTGATGTAACAGTGTTGCCTAGAGCCAGAAATTTGATTGATTTGTTGACGCGATAAAAATTCAAATATTGTTTGAAAGGCATTCCGGTGGCCTTTTTAAAAATTCTCATGAAATGCACCGTGCTTAAGTTTGCATACTTTGCAATTTTTTTCACAGTGATTTCATTGTCGTAATTTTTTTCTATGTATTCAAAAAGTTTAAAAATTATCTCCTTGTTTGCTCCGGCTTGATTGAGTCGAACAGGTAACACATTGATATTTCTTATTATCAATGAATAAAATTGCATCAAGTTAGATTTTACCTCATATTCAAACCCCGTCTCTAAACGCTCCATTTCAAATGCCACCTTGTCTATTATCTGGTGTAATTCGTCGTAAATGCTATCGCTTTTGTGAAAGCAGTCTTTGAACCCAAGGTTTTGCAGAATCTCAACGTTGTATATCTCATCAAATAAGAATTGCAAAACCACTATCTTGCACTCTTCATTTCTGTTGGAATAGGTGGAGTGGATCTGGTTACCCCAGATGATTACAATGTCCTCTTTAATAATAGGGAAAATATTGTCATCGATCTGCTGACTGGCACTCCCTTCTAAAACCAGCAAAATTTCTATGATGTTATGCCAGTGTGGATGACTGGCAATGGTTCCCATATCGCTGGCAGATACTGTAAAATACTTAACAGGTAATTTTTGTATGAATATGTCTTCTTTGAATGCATCCATTATGCTTCTCCTAAAATGATATTATTTGCATACTTTTAGATAATATTTAAGTACAATTTGATATTGATATATGCTTTAATTATGCCATATTAGTAATATATGTCAATAATTAGGAGGTATATTTATATGATACATTTTGATGATTTATCTAACTTTCCCAAAATGCCCGCAAGACAGCCTGACTTTAACAATATACTAAGCATACTTAAAAAGGAAAAGCCTCGTGAAAATACTCTTTTTGAATTTTTCCTTAACAGACAGCTTGAGCAAAGACTATCCGGTATAGAAAAAGATCCCTCTACATTCGAAGAGGACGTGATTTGCAAAATCAAGGCTTTTCATAATGCAGGATATGACTACGTGACAATACATTCAAGTGAATTTTCCTTCAAGCATTCCGATAATAATCACGGAGAGAAAAGCATCAGTGTAAATGAAGGTTCCATAATACAAGATGAAGAGAGTTATCTTGCCTACAAATGGGAAAATCCAAAGGATTACGACAAGGGACAGATTGAGCAGCTTCAAAAGCATCTGCCCGAAGGAATGAAATTCATTGTATATGGCCCTGGCGGAGTTCTCGAAAATGTTATGGCTTTGACCGGTTATGATAATTTATGCTATATGTTGGCTGAGGACGAAGCTTTACTGGAAGAAATTTTCATGCAGGTGGGAACCAGGATGCTTGAATATTACCGCACAGTTGTTGACTATGAAAGCGTGGGAGCTATAATTTCCAACGATGACTGGGGCTTTAATACGCAGACAATGCTTGCTCCGGATGATATGCGAAAATATGTGTTCAAGTGGCACAGCAAAATAACAGACCTCGTACACAAAGCTGGTAAGCCGGTCATTCTTCACTCATGCGGGCAGCTCGAAAAAGTCTATGATGACATTATTTTTGATATGAATTATGATGGCAAGCACTCATATGAAGACAATATACTCCCGGTTGAGGATGCATATGAACTGCTGCAGGGGAGGTTGGCTGTTCTGGGCGGAATGGATCTGGACTTTGTTTGCAGGGCGGATCCTAAGGATGTATACGCCAGATCCTGTAAAATGCTGGAGCGGTCCGTCAGGGGCGGATACGCCTTGGGAACAGGCAACAGCGTGCCTGATTATGTTCCTCATGACAATTATTTCGCTATGATTGCAGCGGTGAATTATAATCGCTAGTGGATTCCCCTCCGCCATTTTATTTTTTCTTGTATTCGCTTTTGTATTGAGTTATATTGTATAGCAGACTGATTCGTGTCGAAGGCGGGATGCAAAGTTGAAAAACAAATTATTATTAGGGCATTTTCTAGCTTTGATATGCATAATTTTCTGGGGGACGACCTTTGTATCAACAAAGGTTTTGTTAAATCACCTGATGCCTATCGAAATAATGCTATACAGGTTTGTATTGGGATACATTGTCCTTTTTTTGATAAAGCCTGAGTTTAAGCGAATAAAGTCATGGAAAGATGAATTTTTACTCTTCTGTGCCGGTGTTTTTGGGATAGCCGTTTATTTTCTTTTTGAAAATCTTGCTCTCAACATCTCTACTGCATCAAATGTAGGTTTATTGATATCCTTCTCACCTGTTTCGACAGCAATCCTGGCTCATTTTTTGACTAAAGACGAGAAATTCGCCAAAAATCTATTATTCGGTTTTATAATTGCAATTACAGGGATATTCTTTATTTTGTTCAACGGAAATTTTGTGTTGAAGCTCAATCCTCTAGGCGATATTTTCGCATTACTTGCCGGTATAACATGGTCGTTTTATCTTATAACTCTTAAAAGAATCGGCAATGATTACGGCTATGTGTACTTAACACGAAAAATATTTTTCTATGGAATACTGGCTTCACTTCCGATTGTTGCTATAACAAAGCCGGAGTTTTCGGTTGCTAAGCTTCTGCTGCCTATGGTATGGCCAAACGTTTTGTTCCTTGGACTTGTTGCCTCGGCTTTATGCTATTTTATGTGGAATGTCGCCTTGCATATACTTGGAACAGTTAGAGTAAGCAGCTATATCTATCTGCTTCCACTGGTCTCAATGTTGACGTCTGCTATATTGCTTAAAGAAAAAATAACTGTATTCATGGTACTTGGTTCACTTCTGATTCTAACAGGGACCTACATATCCGAAAACGGTTTCAAATTGCCTGTTAAGAAAATAAAATCAGACCCGAACATAATTAATACAAATTCATGAAACATAAATCTGTCATTTTGTCAGCTTAGCCTGGTTGGTCATAAGTTTTTTGGGGCCATAGTCGACAAATTCAATCTCAAGAATTGCATCATTGGCTGCTGGTATTTTCTGTGTGATTTTACCTTTGCCAAACTTGGGATGGTTCACAATGTCTCCCACGTTGATCTGCGAAGATGTCAGATATTGGTCGTTTTCGTTCTGCACATCATTGCCTCCAATCCCTGCCCCAAAGACGCTTCCATGTGATCCACTTGAGTCGCTGGCGGATTTTGCTTTACCGGATCCAAACGGCGTTCCATCTAAAAATCCTTTGCTTTGTCCGAAAACACCATTCCTGTCATTTTGCCTGCCAGTACCAGCTCCTCCACTTGAACCAGTCATCCCTGACTTGCTGCTAAATCCCGGAGAGACAGTCGATGAATTGCCGGTAAAAAGACTTGATCCATACATCTCAGACCCGGCGGAAGCATTACGACCGCACGAAACCTCCTCAACATAGCATTCAGGGATTTCTCTTACAAACCTTGACACAGGCAGACACTGCGTTTGTCCAAAAACCATACGGTTTCTGGCTGTTGTAATATAAAGCTTCTTCCGTGATCGTGTAATTGAAACATAGGCAAGCCTCCGTTCCTCTTCAATGTCTTCGGGGTTGCCGCTTTGGATAGATCTGGATCCTGGGAACAAAGTCTCCTCTGCTCCTACTAGAAAAACAAAGTCGAATTCCAAGCCTTTTGCACTATGAATAGTCATCAGCCTAACGAATTCGTCGCCTTCGACCTCCTTGTCAAGTTCGCTAAAAAGCGCTGTATTGTCAAGATAAGCCTGAAGCTTTTCTGATAATGTATGCGGAGTTGCGACCGCCTCTTCATAGTTGTTAAAATCTATAGAAGATGAATTGTTGGCATTTTCGTTCATCGCAAGGGTATCTTGTCCTTTGGAAACTTCCAGATTACCATCTTGTGATGCATTTTGTATTGTACTTCCACCTTCGTCAATCTCCCTGAAAGTTTCAAGCTCAAGCTCAATGTCAATCTGACGCTCGAATTCAACCGCATCCGAAATAAGCTCCTTAAGATTCTCTACGCGGTCGGTGACTTCTGACTTTTTGTCACGTTGCTCGATTATTTCCTGCAAAATCCCGGACTCTTCCTGTACATATTCAAACAAGTCTGGAAATGATATGTCGTTTTGGGCTATTTTGTCGCGAAAAGAGGTAATCAATTCGTAAAACTCATAAAGCTTTGGCCATGCTCTCGACAGGCGTGGATCTTCCTTTGCAATCGCACAGGTGGCAAGCATAGTCATACCCTTCTCAATAGCGACAGCTTGTAAGGCATCAAGTGTTACATCTCCGATGCCTCGCCTGGGCACATTCACTATTCTCATAAAAGACAGATCATCGCCTTTAATAATCAATCTCAGATATGCAAGAATATCCTTTATCTCTTTTCTGTCAAAAAACCTCATTCCACCATAAGTCCTGTAAGGTATTCCGCGCTTCATAAGCTCGCTTTCAAAGCTTCTGGAAAGAGCATTCAATCTGTAAAGAATCGCAATCTCCTTGTATCCACCAATCTTCGCTACCTTTACTATCCGATTGATTTCGGAGGCTACATACTGTGCCTCATCATTATATGTCTCGGCTCTCAAAAATGTAATCGGCTCTCCCATTTCAGACTGAGTCCACAATTTCTTGTCCTTGCGGCCTTTGTTGTTGGATATGACGCAGTTGGCCGCATCCAGCACATTCCTTGTAGAGCGGTAATTCTGTTCAAGTTTAATTACGGTACAATTTTTGAAATCCTTTTCGAAATCAAGAATATTCTGAATATTGGCTCCTCTAAACGCATATATCGATTGGTCGTCGTCGCCTACTACACAAAGGTTCTGGTGCTTTCCTGCGAGTAATTGTATAAGGGTATACTGCGCATGATTGGTATCCTGGTATTCGTCCACCAGGATATATTCAAATTTGCGGCGGTAAAAATCCAGAATTTGCGCATCCTGCTTTAAAATTTCAACAGCAAAGAACAGTATATCGTCAAAATCAAGAGCAGAATTCATCTTCAGCTTGGACTGATAGAGTTCATAAATCGCTGCAATTTTCTCCTTGCGCTTGTCGCCCCTTGCATCCTTTGTATATTCAGCAGGATCGATAAGCGAGTTTTTTGCGCTGCTGATCGCAGAATGAACACTTTTAGGTGGATACATTTTTTCGTCGATGTTAAGGTCTGTAAGACATTGCTTTACAACCTTCTGCTGGTCATCGGAATCAATGATTGTAAATGAGGAGTCGAATCCCAGTATCCCTATGTGCTTTCTTAAAATCTTGACTAACATCGAGTGAAATGTGCCTACCCAGATGCTGTTTACGTCCTGTCCGATAAGTTCTTCAATTCGGTTTTTCATCTCCTTGGCTGCTTTGTTGGTAAAGGTAATCGCTAGTATCCGGTATGGACTTACTCCCCTCTCCTGTACCAGATACGCAATCCTGTGTGTTATCACACGCGTTTTGCCTGACCCGGCTCCTGCCAGTATTAAAAGCGGCCCCTTGTCATGCAGCACTGCACGCCTTTGCTCGGAGTTAAGCCCTTTGAGCAAACGTCCTTCCACATTAACAGTTAAGTCTTTATTATCACAAGCGGAGCCTCTGCTATCGAAAATTATGTCAAAGGGACCAGCGGATGAATTTGAATTATCCTTGTTTTCTGTTGTTTTCATTTAATTTTTTCCTTTTTATTAAGTATTTTTCGAGACTAATTGCGCCTTGTCATATCTTCTTCAAAATCTCCGGTTTTATCACTGATTATATAAAGCGGTCTACCTTTTACTTCTTCGAATATCCTGCTGATATACTCGCCGATGATTCCCAGCATTATCAAAACCACTCCGAACAGAAAAAGCATTACAACCATCAGTGACGCCCATCCCGGTTCCATTTTGACAACGTCAAAGATACGCAGGCAAACGACAACAACGGCAAAAACAAGGCTTGAAAACGATATAAATGCTCCAATTCCTATGCTGAACTTCAGTGGTTTGTATGAAAAAGATGTAATGCCATCAACGGCCAGCTTGATCATTTTCTTTAGCGGATACTTGGTCTGTCCTGCAAACCTTGCCTCACGTACAAAGTCCACAGCCGTCTGCTTGAACCCGAGCCAGCTTATAAGACCACGCACATAGCGGTTATGCTCGGGTATTGTCATTAGCGCATCTCTGACTTTCCTGTCAATCAGACGGAAATCCCCTACATCTGTCGGAATCGAAACATCTGTCAGCTTGTTGAGTGTCCTGTAGAAAAGCCTTGCAGTGAACGTCTTGAAAAAAGTCTCTCCCTTGCGCGAGATCCTTCTGGCATAAACCACCTCAAATCCTTCCTTCCATTTCTCAATCATTTGGAGTATAATTTCAGGCGGGTCCTGTAAATCAGCATCTATCACAACTATCGCGTCACCGCAAGCGAAGTCCATTCCGGCGGTTATGGCAGTCTGGTGACCGAAATTGCGTGAAAAGTTGATTAGCTTAAAGCTCGGGTCCTGTTCGCAAATACCCCTGGCCATAGAGGCGGTCTTGTCTTTGCTGCCGTCATTTATCATGATAACCTCATACGGCAGGCCGGTAGATTCCATTACAGATTTAAGTCTGCGGTAACTCTCTGTCAAGACCTCTTCTTCATTATAAAGGGGGACTACAATTGAATAACTGAAATGCCTCATAGCAAGCCTCCAATGGATATTGCAGTGCAACGCATCAGCTAATACACAACACTCTAATTATATCACTAATAATATTTTTTTATAGTCATAATTGTTACTTTTTTTAAATATTTATATTGTATAATTATATTAAAGAAGGATAACAGACACATAGAAAAATCCTCTTTAGCGAAACTTGAAAACAAAAATATTTAATCAGGAGGGGTGATATTATGAAAATCACAGTTAACGGAAAAGGCATGAAAATCAGTAATGCTCTCCAGGAAAAAGTCGAGGAGAAGCTAGGCAAGTTCAGCAGGTACTTCGGAGACGATGCCACTGCAACCGTTAAGGTGAGACCGGAGAAAGACCAGGTAATTATGGAGATAACAATGCATGTGCATAACCATTTTTACAGAGGCGAGACCACTGCTCCCGAGCCCTTTACAGCACTTGATTTAACAATCGACGTAATAGAAAGGCAAATCAGAAAGCATAAGGCAAGAATCGAGAAAAGAGTCCGAAACAATGCTTACATGAAAGAGTATTTCAAAGATCAAACTGTAATGGAGGAGGCGGAAAACTCTTCTAAAATTATGAAAACGAAAACGTTCGGCCTGGTCCCAATGGATCCGGAGGAAGCTACTTTACAGATGGAACTTTTAGGTCATTCGTTTCTACTATTTTTGAACATGGAAAACAGCAAAGTGAACTTAGTATACAAGCGCAAGGACGGAGATTATGGATTGATTGAGCCCGAATACTAAAACTAAATAGACTCATACAGGCACAATCTTAATTGATTCTCCTTTGAAATTTTTGAAACTTGACAAACAATCCAATATTTACAATTCTTATTCCCGCGAGATCTAAATGGCCTTAGCGAAATATCATTAGATATTCCAGGCCGCACTGATAACAAAAAAGATCGAAAGCCGGAATTTTAAGAACTTGTAGCTTCAGGATTAATACGGATTCTTTGATTGTGGTTCCTGCCGGTTCAACAACAGACAATAGATAACAGATAATTTAATATAATATATAGATCCTATTATGGAAAATTAAAAATCAGATTATAAGTTAAATAAAATATCACATTAGATATATTAGTTAAAAAATAACCTTTGCATCCTTTAAAAAAGGATCGCAAGAAAGGAACAACCAACCGATTTGAATATAGATACGGAACCAGGACAGTTTGGATCGGCGGGAATCAAACCACAAAAAAAGAATACGGGGGCAAGTATAGATCATCCATAAGTCCTTGTGCGGGGGTCGGTTTCCATCGGAGAAACCGGCCCCTGGTCTTTGTCTGGATATTTATATAACCGCATTGAATTAGTAATTTATCAACACCGCCGGGAATCCGAAGCTCTCAACTTCAATAGCGATGTAGTTCGCATAAAATATATTCATACGTATAAGCATCTATTACGTATAAGCATTTATGATGACCCATAAAATTTCTCTATCAACTGTGGATTAGTTATACTTGAAAAATTTGCGTCCAATCATGTATCCGCTTCTAATAATAAATCTTCCCGCTTTGCCGTCAAGCTGGCTTCCCAGGAATAACGGCTTGCTTTTCATCTTGCGATACATCTTCTTGTCAAATTGTTTGAGAAACTGCCAGAGTTCTTCTTTGGCTATCTTGTTCTCTTCCTTCTTTGATAATGTAAGGAAGGTGTTTACAATTGTTAGAACCAGCGAAAGATACTTGTACATGTATTTCTTGAGTTTGGGTTCGGTTATATCCTCTAAATGATAGCACTCAATCATGATTCTTGCCACCCTCACGTACTGGTCAATTCGGTTGATCATGCTGGTATGGCTGACTGACTGTTCATTTCTACCGATAAAATACCTGTAAAGATCAACATCCACATAATACATCGACTGGAAATATGGCATTGGCTGATACACCATGATATTGTCAACATAAAATGTGTGCTCGGGAAGCTTGATCCCGCATTCTCTAAGAATCGAAGTCTTCTGCACCGTCGAGTGCAACAGTATAAATTGAACTGCGTCAAATCTCTTGGTCTGGCTCCATGTAAAAGGTACGTCTATCGGAAAAACATTGCGATAATTCATGTTTTTGCTTGTACCGTCCTCTACATGCTCATAAATGCAATTTGCAATGAAGAGGTCTATTGAAATGCCTTTGACTTTTGTCTCTCTGATTTTTTCGAGAAGCATGTTAAGGGCATCCTCATCTAGCCAGTCATCCGAGTCTACTACGAAAAAATATTCACCGGTTGCAAGTTCGAGTCCTTTATTTATGGTCGAACCATGTCCGCCGTTTACCTTGGTAACAACACTGACGATTCCAGGAAATTGTTCGACATATTCGAGGGCAATCTTCTCTGTGTTATCCTTTGAGCCGTCATTAACAACTATGACCTCAACATCGCTACCGCCGACAACAAGTGAGTCCAGGCACCGTCTGAGATATTGTTCCATATTATAGGAAGGGACAACAATGGTAAGTAATTTCTGTGACATAATACCTCCAAATAATTAATCAACCAAACTACATCATAGATTTTACTATAATAAGCTTGTTTTGTATATTGCTCATTACTCTACATAATTGCTAAACTTGTACCTGTTTGATTCTATTATACAAGTTAGTTGACAAAGTATCATCAAGGCTTTCTTATTATGAAATCGTCATCATCGTCTGTATTATGTGCCTTTGGGTGTCTGATAATGAATTCATCATCAGCAATCTCATCTGAATCCTCTTCTTCATTGCCGGCAGCACTTTCGCCATGCAAACTGTACTGGTCCATCTGATTGTTTTCGGATGGCACTTCGTTACTTGAATAATCGCTAAGTAAATTTTCAGAATTCATTTCAGAATTGTCTTCTTGCAGGGCAGCATCAATATTTATCACTGCACCTGATGCAATTATGTTGCTGATCACCCTTTTCCCTGATGGACTGGCTGCTATTTTGACATCCTCGTCATCGTCACCGATACCACCTGAAAAGTCACTTTCAGAGGCATTTGGGATCTTTGCGTTTTCATCTGGATTTTCTGAAAGCTCTACACCATTCACTTCATCTTCGTCATCGATCCGCTCAATAACGGGGATTCTAACTGATTTCGCTCCTGGCTTATCTTGCTTTTCTATCTTTTTCCAGACAAAAATTATCGCGGCGATTGCCAGCGCAAGCAGTAAAAATATCAAAACAACAATTATAATTCCCAAGACTGATGCCCTGTCATCGGCTTTACCTTCTGAGACATCACTGCTTGTTGATATTATTGCCTTGGTGACTGTCACTGTAGGTATGGGGGTCGGGGTAATAGTTGCATCGGGTTTGAGTGTCTGTATAGTTGCTGGCGGAAACGTCTGGTTGAACCCTGTTTTGCCGTATACCGTCAATGATACCAGATAGTTTGTCGCTGGCTGCAGTGACTGCAGTGTGATTTGATTTTGGGTTATCGGAAGGATCTGGGTCCGAGTCTCCTCACCATTTGGCATTTTATATGATATGGAATACCCTATCGCCATTTCAGTGTAGTAGTCTGCCGGATTCCAGCTGATTGTCATTGAGTTTTTGCTGACAAATGATGAACTTACAACGGGAGTGGCAACTTTTGCAAGATTTTCTTTAAAGGCAAGCTTTTGCAAGGGTTTGCCTTCACCCCATATATAAAAACTTCCGTCACTGCTCATAGCCATGCTGTAGTTCTCTCCACAGCATATTTGAGAAATTTTGCCAGCATTTATGTTTAACGAGACAGGTACATCATAAAAATTATTTTTAGTCATATCAAGTTGGTTTGAATATGAATAACCCCAGCCATAAAAATCGTTGTTATCTCCTCCGATTATTGTAAATTCAGATCCACTGGACAGGAATTTGCCAAGTTTTGACGGGGTCAGACCTGTAAACGAAACTTTTTTGGCACTTGTTCTAAAATCATCATCATAATATTTATTATATGCAATTCCGTCACAATCGTTGTTTCCCCAAGCATACACATCACCATTGCTCAGAACGGCTGTTCCAAAATCCTTGCCGGCGGCAATTCTGACAACATCTGACAGATCTGATGGATCGGGGTCCGCCATAACATCATAAGTAATTTCAGATCTGCTGAATACCGGTACTTTTCGTGCAACCGGATTGATCGAATCCGTCACCTGATATACAGTTCCACCATTCTCCGATGTTTTAACAAGCATGAATTCATTGCTTCCTATTGAAATTTCTGTGACGTTGTCAAGCAAGTCTCCATAATCATTCCTGACATATATCTGCTGGCTGTAATTATCACTCCATACGACGGCATTCCCGTTATCAAGAATTGCCATGCAAATCTGGCCTCCGGCAAATATTGCGGTCGCTTTGCCATCGACAAAAGCTATCGGCTTTTGTGACACGCTGGAATTTCCCCATTGAAGAACTGTTCCATTCTGAAGAAGAGCAAGCGATTGTGTAAGTCCTGCGGCAACCGAAACCGCCTTCCCTTTCCATGTACTGCTATACACCTTCATAGGAGTGTTACTGGAATTAGTCGACCCGTCACCGAGCTGTCCAAACTCGTTATCTCCAAGTGACCAGACATTGCCTCCGTTATCAATCATAAGGGAATGTCTGTTTCCTACAGCTATTTTAGTATTGTTATCAGATGCGGTTGATATGGCAAAAGCACTTCCTGCAAAAATCATTATAGCTGTGATGCAAAATACAACGCCTGCACAAATAATTTTTAATATTTGCATTTTTTTTGTCATTTAAATGTCTCCTTGTTAATATTGATTTTTCACTCATTTTATGTCATTTGGCGCTCTTCGTCAAAGTTTTGATTTGCCAGCTTCATATCTCTTTGTTTTCCTCGCTGCCCGACTCCATTTCGGTTTTGAATCCTTTTCGGGATATTTTTCTTTTAATTTGATTAACTGATTTTACGAATTTCAGATTATTTATTATATCGGATATTTTGGATGTTTTCCAGCTATTCGTCATTTTTTTTAACTTATCTATGCCTGTTTTAATTCTATTGGCGCTTCTGACTTTAATATGTTTGATAAGTTTAACATCCTTGAAAAGTCTCTTGCCTGTATGAGTTTTTCTGAAAGATTTACTAGCAAGAAACGCGATCAATAAAAACACGGCTATGGTTACCACGATTGCTGTTATCCATGAGTTGTCATCTGGTGGAAGTACAACCCCCTTGCCATAAATATAATCTACATTCCATGGAACCTCCATGACTGTAACCGATCCATACATATCAGCAGTCCAGGCAAACGGGTCTGACGCCTTTACTTTTGCAACCGGTATTTCCTTGGTGTTAAGATTATATTTCAATGGCTGCAAGCTTTTATTACCGGACGCGTCAATTGCACTGACTGTAATTGTCTGATTTGATTTAAAGTCTATATCCTTGATTGTATAATTATTCACATCCCCTACACTTATTGAAATATTATTCATGCTCTTATCTGTATATTTTATGTTATATCCAACTACCTTGATATTATCCCTGGCATCTTTCCAACCAAGGCTGACTTCATTGTTAAGTGTCGAGTAGCTAAGACTGTCGGACTTTTGCCATTCAGGTGAAATTGAATCTTTAACATATACTCCTACGGGAGTCTTTCTGTCGATTATGGATACATTGCCAAGCTGACCTTTATCAGCTCGCCCAAAAGCTCCAACAAAACCCTTGACACTTAATATTACTACGTGGTGTTCACCAAGAGCTATCGACTGGAATGGCAGAAAGTTGTCACCGGTCCAGCCATTGGATGTTCCTACAAGATAGACAGGGCTGTTTTGTGAAGGCATGTCGCCTATTCCGAGCTGTCCGTATTTGTTGTTGCCCCAGATGGATATCCTGCAGCGCTCTTTGTTGTCAACAAAGACAGGAGCTGTAATACAAGAGTTGTAATATCCGGCCTTTATAAGGGATATACTGTCATTTTCGGGTTTCATATCATTGGTTGTATCGACTCTCTGAGGTGTTTCAATATATCGGTTTTCGTCAAACCGACCTCCAAGCCCAAGTTGTCCCGCACTGTCGCTGCCCCATACATAAAGGTTTTGATAGTATGTGCCGTTACCGTCAGCTGTGTCTGAAGTGACACTTGAAATTTTCGATTTTATCTCTTTTACGCACAGATTATGGGAATATCCAGCAGATATTTTTATTATCGAAGACAGCCCCTCTATTTGAAGCGGTACCGCCCTTGAATCTACTGTTCCGTCGCCAAGCTGGCCGCTTGTATTGTCGCCCCACGAAAATACATTCCCTTCCTTGTCCAGATACAGGGAGTGGTTGCCTCCTCCTGACACGGATTTTACACCTTCAGGTACAATAATAGCAGGCATCAGAACTCTTTTACCTACTATGTTTTGGGAATCTCCAATTATCTCAAGTGATTCAACATCGCCAACCTGACCAGCTGTATTATTACCCCATGCGTACAATTTGCCATCAATGCTTACCGCTAATGAGTGGTATGCACCTGCGGATATTTCCCTTATAACAGGAATATTCGCTATTTTTACCGGCTTTAATGCAACCTCGGTGCTGTTATTTCCAATCTGTCCAAAAGTGTTTCTGCCCCAGGCATAAACTGTTCCATCCCGTGAAAGAGCAAGATTATGATAAGCTCCTGCGCTTATCATTACAATGTCCGACAGTTCCTTTATCTGAGTCGGAGCCTCTCTCTTGTCTGTCGTTCCAATCCCCAGCTGACCATATGCATTATCCCCCCAGCCAAAAACATTTCCTGCCTCGTTTAATAGAACAGTGTGGGCAAGTCCTGCTGACACCATTCCTTTCCTATAGGGATAAATTGCTGATTCGGCTGTTGCGGCACCCTTTGCAGGTGTAGGAGTCAATGATGCGGATGGATTTCGGGTTGGAACTTTCGATGATGTTGCTAAAATGGCAAAATCCTCTCTCGAAAGGTTGAAAAATGGAACTGTCGTGTTAAATGAACACATTAAAAAAACTAATAACAATGTAAAAGTGCAAAGTGTCTTTTTTTTATTTAACAAGTGTCCGCTATTCATCTATTTATATTATCTCCTAAAATACAATTCCAAAAATACTATTTGTAAATCTGTTACCTGCATCCGTCTACTTGAAAGGCAGGCTTCCTGGCAGGTGCAAAAAAAGATATACGTCCTGTCAAAGCAGTCGAAATCAAGCAAATGGTTCATTTTCTTTGTTTATTATACAACAAGATTTAGTATCAGGCTATCACAAGAATTTTCCACCCTCTGTTTCGTTAATAAATTTCAGCTTATATATTACCTGTTCGGTATGGATTTTGCATACAGGTTATGCTATATTCATACTATGTGGAGGTAATTTAAATGTGTGGAGGATACCTGTCTATAACACAAGAGGAGATGGAGGAAATTCGTGTTGCTCTTGAAGAGGAGAACAGACGTCTCGGTCAGCAGGGGAATCCATTGGAGGTTCTTGGTTTGTCGTACGACAGTTTGAAGGATATTGTGCCAAGCCTTTCTGTACCGGTTATTGCCATGGATGATGGTGAAATTGTTGTTAAGCCTATGAAATGGGGATTTTCCAGATGGGATGGCAAAGGCAGTGTGATAAATGCACGTGTAGAAAGTATAGAAAGCAAGCCGTTTTTCCGAGAATCGTTTTTGAATAGGCGCTGTATAATTCCGTCACGCGGATTTTACGAATGGAAGCATGACGAGGAGCCGTCCAACATATTTTTTGATGCACTCCGAGAGATGGAATCCGAGAAGAATTTGAATTCTGATAATTTGCAAAGTATTAGCAGGATTGAAGCAATCAATCAGAATGTGGATTTTTCTACACCGAACTACGATGAGGATTTTGTCACACAAGCTTATACAGGATCAAACCCAGGCCTTGCAGGCAACTCATGTAGAAATAATGCTTTAAAATATAATGGTTCAACAAGACATTCCAGAAAACGTTCCGCGAATTCACAGAAATATTTGATCCGCAAAAGCGATTCCGATATTTTCCTGATGGCCGGGATATATCAGATTAAAGGCGATATCACCGAGTTTACAATCATTACAATGCCGGCGGCAAAATCTCTGGAGTCGATTCATGATAGAATGCCTATGTACATTGAAACAACGAATATCATGGACTGGCTTACCAGTGCCGACTCCCTTGACTCAATACTGGCATCGCTCTCACCGCTTGCATCCTTCACGGCCTTAAAGGTTTGACAAATGCTAAATTAAATATCGCCAAATAGATATATAAATTTCACAAATGTAATAACTAAAATTGCAGAATAAAAATTAATGTTGTGCCGACTGAAATTATGAGTAAGAACCATTATTCAGCTTCTCATTTTCTGAATAAACACCATGCTAATTTATTCTAAAATGCAATAAACTCAGGATTTATATTGTCATTTGTGCTTTTTATCATAATATGTGCTTTTATAACTCTGTGAAAAATTCATCCGTTAATGTAAACTGGCTTTTATTATACTCTATAAGCCCTTCATCCTGCATTTGTGACAGTTCTCTTGAGAGCGAACTTCTGTCAACTGAGAAATAATTTGCCAGTTCTTCGCGATTGTATGGAACTATAAAGGTTCTGTTTTTATTTTTGCCGTACTCTTCAACAAGATATGAAGACACTTTTTCTCTTATGGTTTTCATAAGGGAGTAGCTAAGTTTTTTGTTAAGCATGATAAGCTTTTTTGACATCAGCTCCAGCATGTTTTCTATAAGGCGTGAATGAAAAACACAGTTTTTCTCGCATTTTTCTATCATTGAGCGATAGTCGAGAAAAAGCACAGAGGTCTTTTCGGCTGCCACAACCGATACGGGGCTTTCCTCGATTTTTGCCGCCACAATCCCCTCGCCGAATACATCCGGTCTTTTGATTGTTGTGAGGATTGTCCTCCGACCTACGGCGTCCTCCTGGATTATATCAACGCTTCCACTTATGACTATCCCTATTCTTGACATGGGATCTCCTGCGTTAATAATGAAGTTTTCTTTGTCAAAATCCTTTTTGACTGCCAGAAGGCATTTGAGTAAAAATGAAAGTTCCGTTTCAGTAATGTTTTTGAAAATATTTGCTTTCGCAACTGTTGAAAGTTCAGCTTGCGACAATCCCGCAATCGTTTTCTCATTGTTTGAGCATGTTGTTCCTGAACATTTTTCCATATCTGTTTACCCCTGTCTTCGTAGTATGTCAATTCCTTGTCATTCCTATATGTGTGTTAATGTATGTTAATGTATGTTCCTGTTTTAGAGCAAGAAATGCTTTATTTTTATCGTGAACTATTTTTATTTACGTTGCATTTGCAACGGATTAGTTTGAGTATATAGGGTAAAATAACCTCATCAGATAAAAACAATCAAGTCATTGTGATGGTTTTCAATCTGACATAAAACAGTATTTTGATTTACATTTATTATAATACAGATTGAATAAAATAAAAGCAACTTCATATTTGGGTTAAACATGTTAATAAACAAGTAAAATGGATGATTCGGTTTCGTAATAGTAAAGGTAGGATCAAGTAATAGAAAATAGAAATATTGGAGGATATAGAGATGTTAAGACAAATTATTAAAATCGACGAAGACGAGTGCAACGGGTGCGGACTATGCGTCAGCGCATGTCATGAGGGAGCAATACAACTGGTTGACGGAAAGGCAAAGCTTATAAGGGATGATTATTGCGATGGACTTGGAAACTGTCTGCCTGTCTGTCCGACAGGTGCTATAACTTTTGAGCAGCGCGACACTTTGGAATTCGACCAGGCGGCAGTGGAAGAAAAAATGAAAACAGCCGGATCAAACGCAAATATCTCGTCGAATGCAGCTGCAAAGGCGGATATAGCTTCAAAGACCGGAGCAGTTACCGGTTCAAGTCCGACTTCGATGCCAGATTCAAATCCGGGCTCAAATACAGATTCCGTTACAAAATCCGAATCAGGATGCAAGTCAGAATCAGGTCCTGGCAAATTGGCATGTGGCTGCCCCTCGACAATGGCAACGACAATCAAACACCCTTCGGATAACACTGCTGCAAGTGCTACACAGAACACGGCATCAACCGTGCAAACAGCGGTGAACCAATTTTCCAATCTACGTCAATGGCCCGTGCAGATTCAGCTTGTTCCGGTAAACGCTCCTTATCTTGACGGCGCCCACCTTCTGATTGCAGCAGACTGCGCAGCTTACGCTCATCCATCTTTCAATCAGACATTCATGAAAAACAAAGTTACCATTATCGGATGCCCAAAGCTTGATGACACTGATTATTCCGAGAAGCTTACCGCAATTCTTAATAGAAACAACATAAAATCAGTTACAGTGGTAAGAATGGAAGTGCCATGCTGTGGCGGGATAGTATCTGCTGCAATAAAAGCGCTCAAGGACAGCGAAAAAATGATTCCCTGGAATGTTGTTATATTAGGTACTGACGGTACAATCATCGAACAGTAGAAGTATTTACTCATAATTCGAAGATAACAAAAACCCATAATTTTCTTGAACAAATCAAGATATTATGGGTTTTCACATGTGGATTATCTGTAATTCTTGGACAATAAAAAGATTTAAATCGCCTGGCTCATACTGACATGTTCTCTGCTCTCAACAGCTACTTCCACTATTCTTGCTAAAACATCAACATAGCTGTATGATATGGTTTCCTGGTAGGTGTTTTGACTTTGGCATCTTACGGTGAAAACGTTCGGGTAGCAATTCTCCAGAATACCTTCTTGAATTATCTGCCTTTTCCTTCCTCCGTTTGACTTGAGACGAACCCTTTTGCCAACATATGCTTCCATTCCTTTTCTGCAGGAGTCTACATCGTTTCGAATAATCATATGTGAAACCTCCGAATATATATTGAAGCGAAACTTCAAATATTACAATTTCAAAGCTTCGCAGCTGTAGTTATTGTAACACCATTTTAATATAAAGTCAATTGAAAACACAATTTGTTGTGGTATAATATATCAAAATTCCTAAATATAGCGTTTTGAAATAAATTTTATCATATATAATCCATCAAAACGCATCCGGCAAACTATTTTTTGTGTTTTCAATTACATAACATAAACAAGTTTGCTATATTGATTTTCCTACAAATTATGGAGCACAAAATGAAAAAATCAGGCGAACCTAAAGGTCCACAATTCATACGTGAAAGGAACGAAAACACCAATTCTCAAACCGAAATTGCGGATCGGCGAATCAACCGGTTGCACGCCGGATTTTTACTTATGGACAAACGCACAAAATATCTTGCAGTACTGCTAGGCACTGTTTTTATTTTGACAATAATAGTTCTGTTTGCATCAAGAGGCAATAATTCCAACGATTCATTAAATGGTTCATCTTTTTTATCTTCTTACGTCGCCTCAAAAGCCACTTCAAAAATTGCGAATTCTAACGGTAGTGCTTCACCTGCGGTCAGTCCCGTTATAACCTACACCCCTGCCCAAAAGGCTGCTTTTGAAGCCCTTAAAGTAAATGTTTTCAGGCAGGTATATAAATTTGACGGGCGGATAGGTGTGTATTATATCAATCTCAACACTGGTCAGGCATGGGGAATTAATGAGAAAGAGCCGTTTGTTGCTGCAAGTTCGATAAAGATGTCGATAGCAACAGAGTTGTACAAAAGGGTTGCAAAAGGTGATTTTAAACTTACAGACACTATAAAATATGACAGTCGTCCATATCCTGCGGGCGATATGGCCCCTGATATCGGCGAAGTCAAGAAAAATCCAAACGGCACGCTGTTTTCTGTAAGGCGGGTGGCTCAACTGGCTATTACTATAAGTGATAACACCGCAACAAACATGATGATAAAAAAGCTTGGAGGTATTGACAGCGTAGCTATTCAGCTCAATAAAATATCATATGCGGTTCCTTATCGGACACCGGTGGCATATATCGATTATAAGGGGGCGAGGATATTTGAGCGACACAGGACTAGTGCAATTGATCTTGCCCTATACGCTCAAAATCTATATTCACTTTGGCAGGCGTTCAAGAAAGATTATCAGCCGCTTATTGATGATCTGGAGGGGACCGTTTTTGATTTTGGCATTCCTCAAAATCTCCCCAAGGGAATCGAAGTTGCACATAATATCGGCAGCAATTCGCAGTATAAGACCGAAAACGATGTAGGCATTGTATTTGCC
Organism: uncultured Oscillospiraceae bacterium; assembly: GCA_964652975.1. Lineage (GTDB taxonomy): Bacteria > Bacillota > Clostridia > Saccharofermentanales > UBA5734 > CAZZCN01. The sequence continues at coordinate 49,461 of CAZZCN010000011.1, forward strand.
GGAGATCCTTTTGTTATATGTGTTACAACAGAAGGTAATGATCAGGCTGCCGGACGTAAGGCAATAGCGGAAATTTCTGCAATATTCTATAATTATGTTTCAAAATGAAATCTGCCCCGCTATAGAAATGTGAGACTTTTTACAGCAAGGTTATAGCATATTTCTTATAAAATAATTTTTCGTTTAACCCGGCTTTTCGCTATAGTCTCTGGCATTATGGATTCTATCGGTTGATTGCTTCTAATTGACTCAAGCCCCTTGATTGTTTCTACCATATTACTGTTTTTCGTCTCCAAGCCAGTCCTGGCAGAGATTATTGCATCAAACATGCTGGTGGTTTTTTCTCTAACCTGCCTGGAAGAATTTTGATACGAGGCGAGTTTTTCATTTATTTCTTTAGCTTTTTGTCTCATTTCACTATATTCTGAACTCATAATAAATTGTCCTCCTACTTTAGATACTGCCCTTGATCATTGTTTATGCTTTCTTTTACCTCCCTATTTTTGTTCAGGGGGTATTGTTTCAGTTCTTCCATCGGGATGTTTGATATTTATTGTGCCATCTTTTTGGACAAAGACTGATGTACCATCAGTTTTAACAATAGTCGTTGTGCCGTCTGGATGAGCTGTCCAAACCGTTCCGTCAGGTTGTGTTGCAGTACCGCTTCCATCGGGATTAGCATGTAGCTTGGTTCCATCTGCTCCTACTGCGTCATTGCTTCCGTCAGGGTTGGCTGTCGCCGATGAGCCATCGGGGTATTTTTCAGTATAGCTCCCGTCAGCTCCGATTGTTGCACTTCCTTCAGGACCGGTATACACAGCACTTCCATCCGGATTTACCGTTGCCTTCTCGCCCGCCTCGTTTGTTATAGTTGTTACTCCGGTATTGGGATCGATGTTTACTGTTCTTCCATCAGGAAGTTTTAGGTTGGCACCAATCACCTCTCCATCAGGTCCAATCGTTGCTGAGTCACCTCCTGGCAATACAGCATCAATTGTGCCGTCACTATTGATAATAACTTTTGTTCCATCCGCTAATGTTCCCTCGCCTGTAGTTAAACCATCGGGAGTCATTTTTATATTAATGCCTTCAAATTTTGTTGTCATTGTGCCGTCGGGAGCAACATTTATTGGTGAACCGTCAGGCATTGTTCCTCCGGTAAGGTTTCCATCCGGTCCATAAGTTCCGGTGGCACCATTTGGCAATGTTTTAGATACAAGCTTGTCGTTGGCATCATAAGTCTTTGTAGTTCCGTCAGGGTCTTTCGTTATCATACCACCGTCGGTTGTCAATGTTGTTGAACTGCCGTCAGGCTGAGAGACCGTTTGAGAACCGTCGGTGTTAACAGTTGTTGTAGATCCATCCGGATTGCTCTGAACAGCTGTTCCATCAGGGTTTTCAACCAAAACAGCCCCGTTTGGTTTGACTGTGGTAACAACTCCGTCTGGTGTTTGAGTAGAAGTTGATCCATCCGGATTGTTCTGAACAGCAGTTCCATCAGGGTAAACCGTGGTATCAGTACCATCAGGACTATGAATCATTTGAGTGCCGTCAGGTAATTTTATTGCGGTTGTTCCATCTGGCATAGTTGCAGTCTTGGATCCGTCAGTATTAACTGTTACAACTGAGCCGTCTGGCAATGTATTTGTAACCGTGCCGTCAGGATTATTAACAGTTACCGTTCCTTCGGGATATATGACTGTTCCATCAGGCATTTGTGTTGTGGTATATCCATTGGGGTCTGTATAAACTGTGGTTCCGTCAGGACTCGTTATTGTAACCCCTCCATCAGGGTCTGTTTCTGTCTTTGTTCCATCAGGACCAATTGCAGTTGTCGTACCATCCGGGGCCGTACTTACAGTCGTTCCATCACCTGCTGTTACTGTTCCGTCTGGATTGACCGTGGTGGTTGTTCCATCTGGAGTTGTTGTTGTGACTGAACCATCAGGGTTGTTTGTGGTGGTTGTTCCGTCAGGACTTGTGATTGTTGATGTCCCATCAGGATTTTCTACTGTTACTGTGCCATCAGGGCCAACCGTTGCAGTTGTACCATCAGAACCGGTGGTGGTCACAGATCCATCGATACCCGTTGTTGTGGTTGTTCCGTCAGGACTGGAAATAGTTGTTGATCCATCAGAATTCTCCACTGTTACTGTTCCATCAGGAGAAACTGTTGCGGTTGAACCATCAGTACCAGTAGTAATAACAGATCCATCTTGAGTTGTTGTAGTTATTGTTCCATCCGGATCTAATGTTGTTATTGACCCGTCCAGCCCGGTGGTCGTTATAGACCCATCGGAATTGTTTGTGGTGGTTGTTCCGTCAGGACTTGTGATTGTTGATGTCCCATCAGGATTTTCTACTGTTACTGTTCCGTCAGGAGAAACCGTTGCAGTTGTACCATCAGAACCGGTAGTGGATATAGAGCCGTCGGGGTTTTCTACTGTAATAGTTCCATCCGGACTGGTTGTAGTGGTCGTTCCATCGGGTGCTATATTAACAGTTGTTCCGTCGTCACCTGTGGCTGTTGAGCCTGCAGGTGTGGATTCGGTTGTTCCGTCAGGGTATG
>CAZZCN010000012.1:0-44588 GCA_964652975.1 uncultured Oscillospiraceae bacterium
TCTGCTCTTATCATGGCACAACGCGAGAAAAATCCAAGTGATGCAAAATTCAATGAACTTATCGCCATTTGCGAAAACGAGTCCCAAAGAGAATATTGCCGGTTGTTCCATATACCGATTACTGACAATCATTCATAATTAAGCATCAGGGCTTATTGGTGATATACATTTTAATAAATCTCAATGGAAAAGAGTATTTCTATCTACGTAATTTATTTTACCTTATCTTACAAAATGACATTATTTCCATGTTTTATGACAGCGGAACGGTAGTGGTAAGATATAACAAGCTCGCTCCTAGGAGATCACTCTGGGTTGCCAGTAATTTAGAGAATTAAAGAACTAATTGGATATTTCATTACAATTATAGTATTATAGAAAAATAAGACAAAAGAAAATATAAAAGTGGAGGGACACTGATGCTCACAAGTCTGGCATTCATTTTTATCATAGGGTTGTCTCTGGCGGCGATTTTTAAAATGCTAAAATTGCCGGGTCTTATTGGCATGCTCATTACCGGGATTGTCCTGGGTCCTTATGCATTGAATTTGCTGGATAAATCGATTCTGACTATATCGTCTGACTTAAGACAGCTTGCCCTTATTATCATTCTAGCAAGAGCCGGACTGGCACTTGATTTCAAAGACCTGGCAAAAGTTGGGCGTCCTGCTATTCTAATGTGCTTTTTACCGGCATGTCTGGAGATTGTGGCTGTTATTCTTATAGCGCCGAAACTTTTCGGATTTTCCATTCCCGAGGCCGCTATCATGGGCGCGGTAATAGCTGCGGGATCACCGGCGGTAATAGTACCGAAAATGCTTCATCTCATTGAAACCAGATACGGCACCGCCAAGAAAATCCCCCAGATGATTATGGCTGGAGCGACTGTTGACGGGGTTGTTGTAATTATTCTTTTCACAGTTTTCATAGGTATCAATCAGGGACAGACATTATCCGCTATGAGCTTCTCCCAGATACCGGTATCTATTTTGACCGGACTGGTGCTGGGCGTTTTGACCGGGCTGATTTTTTCGTGGATTTTCAAGAAAATTCATGTGCGCGACTCTACAAAAGTATTGGTTATTCTAGGAATTTCATTTTTATTGGTGGCCGCTGAACAATCCTTAAAAGGAATAGTGCCATTTTCAGGATTGCTGGCGGTTATGAGCATGGGAGTTGCCATCAATAAAATACGACCTAATGTTGCGCAGCGTCTTTCGGACAAGTTTTCAAAGCTCTGGGTTGGCGCCGAGGTTTTGCTGTTTGTTCTGGTCGGTGCGACCGTTGATATCAAATATGCCTTGTCAGCAGGCATAATTGCTGTTATAGTGATTTTCGGAGCGCTTGCTTTTCGAATGGCCGGGGTCGTTATCTGTACTACAAAGACAGGGTTTTCAAAGAGGGAGAAAGCATTTTGCATGATTGCGTACATTCCCAAGGCTACTGTGCAGGCAGCTATCGGATCAATACCACTGGCAATGGGACTTGCGTGCGGCCAATCCGTAATTACCGTTGCGGTGCTGGCTATTTTGATAACTGCTCCACTAGGTGCTATCGGAATAGATTTTGCGTTTAAGAGATTGCTGCATGTTGAAAATATAGATATACACAAATCCGAGAATACCGCTACCAGAAACAGACACAGTGCACATTCTGATAATACCGCAACCGGAAGCAGACACAGTGTACACTCTGGAAACACCAACCCGGAATCAGTTATATAAATAGTTAGTAAAAATTAAAAGCCATAATTACAATCCAATCAATTGTTTCTTTAGTATGCCATATAAAGTGAAATGATTATTGGATTTTTCATAACAAATATAGTATTATGGGAAATAATATAGCAAACTATTTTTGTATTATATGATTTGAAAAACGACAAAATAGTTTGACAGATGCGTTTTGATAGAATATCAATAATAGAACATATTTTAAAACGCTAACCTTGTGAACGGAGTATTTAATGAGACATAAAAAAACTAAAATGATACACATTCCCCTTGTGGATAAAATCGCTTACGGAATGGGCAATTTGACATATGGAATAGTTTCTCAGATGATAGGCACCTATATGGTTTTCTATTCTACCGCGGTTCTCGGGATTTCGGGTGCGGTAGTAGGTACTGCAGTCAGTATAAGCGTTTTATGGGATGCCATATCCGATCCACTGATGGGTTATTATTCCGATATAACCAAGTCCAAAATTTTCGGCAGAAGACACCTTTACATCCTGGTTGGATGTATTACACTGGCAATATTTAATTTTCTTATATGGGCTATAAATCCTGCGTGGTCGAATATAGCGAAGGTATCAGCTGTATTTGTATTGATGATGCTGATAAAAACCGCAGCGACAGTATATGCCACACCCTACACCGCATTGGGCGCCGAGCTGTCGAACGACTACAACGAAAGAACATCGGTACAAGGTATAAGGACAATATTTTTTCTGCTCGGACTGATGTTTGCCACGGTTATGGGTTTTCTGCTTTTCTTTAAATCAACCAAGGAGTTTCCGGTGGGGCAGCTAAACCCTGCGGCATATCGGAATATGGGCTTGACGGTCTCCATCATTGCAATAGTGTTTGGACTGGTATGCTTTTTTAAGACCAAGAAATACATTCCCCACCTGCCTGTATGCCACCATACCGACACAGAATCCGGCAGCATGACAAAATTGATTGGAAGCTTCGTCCTTGCATTAAAAAATGCAAGCTACAGGAATATCGTAATAGCATATCTTCTTACGAACATATCGTCGGCGCTTATAAGCACTCTCGGAATTCATGTTTTTACTTATACATTCAAATTAGACAGCAAAGACATTGGAATAATTTTCGGCGTACTGTTTACAGTCAGCATTTTGTCGCAGCCTTTATGGGTCAGGATATCTGCAAAAATCGACAAAAAGGGAGCGGTTATACTGGGCCTGCTGCTAAGCACTGCCGGAAGCATAATGCTCCTGGTTTTTGTATTCGTGAAGGACTACATCGCAGGGCAGATGCTTTACATGCTGCCATTCGCGGCTATTGCAGGATTTGGTGCAGGTGCGTTGTTTTCTGTGCCATACTCGATGATTGCGGACACCATTGACGTGGACGAGCTGAAGACAGGTGTCAGACTTGAGGGCGTTTATTATGGAAGCCTGACTTTTTTCTATAAGTTCTCACAGGCCATCACTATTTTTATTCTCGGTATGATACTGGATTTTGTCAAATTCAACAGCGAGGCTAAGGTGCAGCCCGAGAGCACGGTTATGATCCTCGGATTGACCATTGCTGTTGGCGGGATAATTGTGCTGTCGCTTGCAGGTCTTATTTATTCGAAATACGACCTGAACCGCGAGAAAATCACAGAAATCCAAAGTCAGATTGCGAAAAGGAATGCCGAGGAAATAAACGATTCCGCTTGTTAGATACCAAGCAATTGTTTTTTTAGCAAAAGCAAATCGCTCACAGTAACAGAGCCATTTGAATTAATATCGGCTGCACTGAAGAACACACCGCTAAGTGCGACACTCTTCAGCAGTTGTTGTTTGACGTAAGCTAAATCCCCGATTAGTACATTTCCGTCACCATCGATATCACCTCTTAAAAGCAGGAGATAATTGATAATAGCAGTACCTTCATCAACCGTGACAGAGGCTCCGGTGCCAACTAATGAAGAACCTGTCAATTCAATGCCAAATCGATTAAATGACTGAACCGATACGCCGGGTGCAATTATCATATTGTTCAAGAAGCTTGAATATGTGAGATTTTTCGGGAACCCGGATACTACGTTTTGAACGGAGAGATTGTATGTATTAAAAATCACAGGTTCATTGTCCTGAGTGTTCTTATTGTAAACAACAGTAACACGGCCTATTTGAGGGGACCATATGTTTGAATCGCTTCTTAAGGTTATTTTTATAAAGTTCGTGCCTTGCGGAACATAGGAAGCAGGCTTAAAGTCAGCTTTGAACCAGTCACCAAGGGTCTGTACCGGAGTGTCGGAGGACATTGGAATCTCGGTCCAGGTGAGGCTGTCACTTGAGCAAAACCCCTTCACTTTATTTGTAATTATCCCGGTGAAATATATTCTTGCAGAAAAATCAATAATATTCTTTGTCTTATATACAATGTATTCTTCTGTGTTTGTGGTTCTTAAAACCCTTGAAGTGTCATTTTCCATATAGCTGGAATTACCGCTGTCCAACGCTAAATTCGGGGAACGGGAAAAAACATTGTTCCAATTATCCAGATTATCTGTAAACGAGTCAATAGCGGAAGTATAGATAATTGACCTTGAAATTTGCGGAGTCCATACATTTGCGTCGTTTTGGATGGAATACTTGACAAATCTTGTTCCGGACGGCAAAGCACTTGTCGGTGAAAAGGACACACGCTTCCATTCACCTGAGACAATCTTTTCGTAGTTTGACGTTAATGAAACTATTTGAGCCCAGTTAGTGCCGTCAGCCGAAGTGTATGCCTTGAATCTGCCTGAAATAGTAGCATAATAATAGATCATGACATTAAAATCGCTTATTTGCGTGCTGATTCCTCCGGAATAGTATACTATGTCTCCCGGTGTATCTGCTGTTCTGACAATTCTAGAAGCATCATTTTCAAAGTAACTTAAATTTGAACCGTCAAATGCAAGATTCGAGGTATGTGAAAAGGACTTGCTCCAATCTTCCATGTTGTCGTATATAAATGTCTGTGAACAGATGCTTTTAATATAATCGTAGGTAAGAGTGAATGTTCCATCCGGCCTTATAAGCCAGAACCCCCGCAAATCACTGTTAACAGGCCTGCCGGTATATGAAGTAACAGCTTCGTTGCAATAAAGCTCCCAGTATATTGCGTATTGAACACCCCATGCAAGCGCTGTTTCAAGTTGAATGCTCACCTGGTTCAACTGATTTGCATCTGAGCCAAGAGAGCTTTCGGCTGCTCCAAATTCTCCTATAAATATATTTTTATCCCCAAAATCATTACTTGATGGAGCCTTTTCAGCTACATAATTTAAATTGTCCCACAGTAATCCTGCATTTGTTCCAGTCTCCCAGTTCGAGTATGAGTACAGATCTGCATATGTATATGGAACAACAACGTCAATAATTTTTTGCTCTCCTGATGGATTTAAAGATACTCTATTGACTTCTATGGCACCATACACCTTGACGTTGGTAGAGGATACTTCGGATCTGGCGCGATTGATACCATCCTGTCTTGCATTAAACCATTCAATCATTCCATTTATCGCTGTGGTTTTTTCTTGAGAAGTAGTCATTAGGTCAAGCCTTAAAGCATTATCACCCTCCCAGTTTTGAAGGACAAAAGTCTTTCCTGTGCCGTCATATGTTTCCAGGAGATACTTCGTTAGATTGTAGAATTCCTCATTTATGCTGTTTTTCTGTGCAGTGGAGAGGCCTGTCTTCCAGTTGTAGTTGCTGAATTCATAAGCCTCAAGAATATAATGCTTTAGTGGCTTTGCAAAAGCGTCTTTGTAATAGCTTGTTTTAGCCAGGTCGGTCATAGAAGTAATTGTTCCCCAGCTTGAATTAAATGAATACACTGAAGCATACTGCGGTGTAAGCCATAATTTTACAGTCTTGCTCCCTGTCTCAACAACCTTGTCAACCCCTTCATTCAGATAATCTTTTGTAGTAAAATTATAAAGTCCTGCTACATGGGTTATACCTACGCGCTCGCCCAGATTCAATGTGTTACCGGGAGATTCTGTAAGAAATGGAGACTTGGTGATAGTTACATTCACCAGTATTGGCTCCCAGGCATTACCTGTAGTATCAAATGAAAGTTTGATAAATTTTGCATTACCTGGCAGAATATCAGTTGAGATTGACATTCTTTTCCAATTGGATGTTATATTCTGATAAGAATTTAAATATGATGTAGTTGTTGATGCCGTTATAAAGGCAGTATTATCTGCTGAATAGGATATGCTTATCCTGTCCTTTGCATAGTTTTCATCTCCGCTGTAGTAAAGATATTCTGCTGTGACGGATGCATTTCCGTTAGTTGAGTATGTAATAAATCTCTCGGCACTTGTATTAAGCATAACCAGACCGGTTGTGTCGCCTGATGGCATTGAGGCGGGATTATTAAAAGTTGTTAGAGTGCTCGGACCCGAATGTGCGAATATTTTGTCAAATCCTGTCAAATCATCAGAAATATTATCACTTGCAGGGACAGTTGTATCATGTTGAATTATCACGCTTGTCATCATTGGCGTCCAGCTTTCTGGATATGAATTGTCATACACGATTTTAATGTATTGCGTGTTGCTTGCAGTGGCATTTGAAACAACATTCATTCTGTGCCATCCGTTTTCTGATGCAATCCAGTTGGATGCACATATAACCTCGCTAAAATTTACATTGTCACTCGACTGGTAAACATACATTTTGTTTTTGGCATAATTAATGTCACCACCGTAGTTTACATATTCTGCAGTTACATTGACACTGCCGTATACCCTGTAGATCACATACCTCTGGGCAGTGTTGCTGAGCTTCAGCAATGCGGACGCATCACCATCCGGCAGGGCGGCATCCAATGTATGTAGCGCTAATGTGCCTGCTCCTGAGGTTTGATAAATCTTGGAAAAATCAACTAAATCATCATTGATGTCATTTGGGTTGGCAGCTGCTACCAAGCCGAACGAGGAAATGGAGACAATCGTCAAAATCAGAGTCAGGGACAACGCTAAGAATTTTTTCATACAACACACTCCTGCTATTTATAAAAATTATCATAATATCTTTTTGGCCGCTCTTTTCTTATATAATATATAACCCAGTACAAGGGCTAATACCAGTATTGCCAATATAACACCTATCATAATCGGCCAGTCGATAACAAGAATTTTCTTCGTTTTTGGCTTATCGGTAGAAACCGTGCTGCTTTCGGAAACAATTGATGGGACTGATTCTGATGAGTCGCTTGAAGAAGCAATGCTTTCAGAGGAGACAGCTTCAGATGGAGATGAGGATGCGGCTATGCTGCTTTGATTTTTTGAGCTTGAACCGGCTGAGGCATTCACCTGATTGATAATGCTTGCCGATACACCGAACTCCAGCTTGTCTACAAGCGGGTCCCAGGCATTCCCGCCGATATTGGTTATAGATAATTTCAGATACTTGGTGGTGCTTGAAAGCTTTATACCAAGTTTCGAATATCCCCAGATATTGTCAGTGGTTCTTGTTATGGCAGGATTTGCGTTTAATGCCGTCCAGCTTGTCTTGTTGGTGGATCCATAAACTTTTATATGCTTGCCCGAATCCTGGTCATAAGTGAAATAATGTATCAGAACATTTGGTTGACCGCTTATCTTGTAGATTACATACTCTTCCTTGGTAGCGGTAGCGGTATTTCGCTTAAGAATGTTCATATCGGACTTGTAAACGACAAGTGATTCCCCCGCTTTGCTGTCAAGCTTCGCAGTCGTAATACCGCTGCTGGCTTCAAACACATTATTCATATTAGCAAAATCTTCCTTGAAGTACCCGGTTATTGAAGGGGGTTCTGCCGTAACAGGCGCAGTCGTTTTAACATTTACAAGAATCGGTTCCCAGATGTTTGCCGTGCTATTGTCAAATTCTAATTTTACGTATTTCAGTCCGCTGCTTATTGAAGAAGTAACAACTTCTATCCTTTTAAAGTTCGTTGCAGCCTCGCCAAGGAGCTTGTAAGTCATGGAAAGTGGAGTGTAAGCCTTGTTGTCCGATGAAACCGATGCCTTAACCTTGCCTTTTGCATATGTAAAATCCCCGCTGTAATACAAATATTCGTACTTAATGGAAAAATTTCCGTTTATCTTATATACAATGTATTTTACATTTTCATGGTTAAGTTTTTTTATACCGGTTATGTCTCCCGCTGGTACGTCGGATGGCTTTTTTACAACCATTATTTCAAGACCCTGGCTTACAAAGAAGATTTTTGACAGATCGGTAAGATCATCGGTTCCGGAAAACACTGTGTCAGCAGCCAGGGAAACTGATATGGAGGACAGGCATATTAGAAGGATGAAGGCAATTGAACAAATCTTTTTAACCATTGATAGTACTCCTTTTAATATTTGAAAGTCCATAAATTACAGCTAATGAAAGTAATGATAAAAGCATTGCTGAAACTAAAGGCAATTGAGCGGAATCTGCGGTACCCGGATTGACAACATCCGTGTCGACTTTTGATATTGTAATGCTTGCCACCATTGGATCCCAGGCATTGGCTTCCTTGTTGTTGACAATTGCAACTCGAACAAAATTACTGCTGGATGGCAGTGACGCCTTTAGTGTTGATTTTCCAAATACATCACCGTCTTCACGTGTTATCTTAGGTGTTGCTGAAATATCCACCCATGAAGTTCCATCAATTGATGACTGCAATTTGACATGCGAGCTTCCGTCATCGGCGTCATAAGTATAGTAAACTACTTCGATCATGTTCCTGTCAGCTTTCTCATATGTCATATATCCGTTTAAGGCATCATTTCTGAGCGCCACTGTGAAATCCTTGCCGAATTTCTCGTTAATCAATAAATATAGTGCGTTTGAGGGATCTGAAATTGTCGTAAAAATAACATTAGAGCTACTGGAATACATCTTATCAGCATTCACAAGATCATCGATAATATTTACAGAGGGAATGGGAGTGGGAGTGCTGGTGGATGGTTCAGGTGTAGGTGTAGGAGTCACCTGTGACTGGGATCTGGTAATTGAGACATTCACCAATATCGGCTCCCATGCATTCCCTGTCGTATCGAATGACAGCTTGATAAATTTCGCGCTTTCTGGCAAAACACCGGTTGTACTTGACATTCTTTTCCAGTTGGAAGTAATATCCTGATATGAATTTACGTAGGATGTCGACGATGCAGCCTGTGTATACGAAGTATTATCCGCCGAATAATACACCTTTATCTTGTCTTTTGCGTAGTTTTCGTCTCCGCTGTAGTAAAGATAATCCGCTTTTACAGTCGCACTGCCGTTTGTTGAATATATAACATACCTCTCACCTTCCGTGTTCAGCATGACAAGTCCGCTTGTATCGCCGGACGGCATGGACGCGGGATTGGAAAATGTTGTGAGTGTGTCAAGACCTGAATGAGCGAAGATTTTGTCGAAACCGGTTAAGTCATCAGAAATATTATCGCTTGCTCCTGAAGGGTTGGGGGTTGGAGATACTGACGTGGTTGGCGAGGCAGTAGGGACAGGGGTAACTGCTCCTGCCGCCTTCGAAATTGTCACATTTACAAGAATTGGCTCCCATACATTGCCTGCTGTATTATAAACCAGCTTTACGTAACGGGCTGAAGAGGGCAGCTCACTTGAAGTGGTCAGCATTCTTTTCCAGTTGGAGACAGAGTTGTTGTATGCATTTACGAAAACTGTTGAAGCCGTTGCTTTCGTATAGGTCGAATTATCCGGTGAATAGAATATTTCAATCTTGCCTTTTGCATAATTATCGTCACCGCTATAGTATACATACTCGGCCTTTACTGTTTCACTGCCGGTTAGAGTATACTTTATATACCTTTCACCGCCGACACTTAACATAACAAGACCATTCGTATCACCTGATGGCATTGATGCCGGATTGGACCACGTGGACAAAGTTGATGTGCCTGAATGTTCGAAAATCTTTGAAAAATCTGTCAGATCATCGAACAGAACAATTGTGGAGTCAAGAGCATTCGTAAAGATAGCAGAAGAGCTAAAAGTGAAAATCAATAAAATAGATATTAACAATGCAATTTTTCTCATAAAAAACCTCCTAAAATAATTAATTATAATATATATCAATTATCACATGTTTCAAATTACAAAAAAATGGACTGAATTATGATGTTTTGTAAATATTTATAACGACTAACCATATAAAAGAATAAAAGAAGCGGGATATATATCAACAACCTGAACCATATCTGCTGATTTATCAGGAATCCTATAAATAAATTCTTAATCCAGTCCATTTCCGGATTGATTATTTGTTTGTTATACTATTTTCCTTATGTTACAATCAATATGTTGGAAGTAATAATTTGAATATCATAAAGGAGAGTTGACTTGGCCTTCAATATGAGAAACAAAAACAAAAAAATAGGTGTCCAGCTTACATTCCTGGCATTCTTTTGCCTTGTATTCCTAATTGTAACACAAATAATAACCTATTTTGGGATTGAATATTTTACGCTGAAAAAAACCAAGGATTACAGTGAAAACACCACGGCAATAATTGAGGGCAATATCAAGTCGACAATTAAAAGCATATATATTACCGCTTATAATGTTTCATTTAATAAGTTTGTCCAGGATTATATGACCGAAGACAATGAAGACGAGAGAATAAGACTTAATTCCTACATTTTCGAGATGATTCAATATCTCAGCAGAACAAACGAGAACATCAATGACATTGTAATAATAGATAACAAGGGCAGGAAACTTTCCAATAATGCCTTTCTGGATCCCGTAACCGAGAAAAATATTCTTAACGTGTACACAATCGAAAAGAAAACCAATCTGCAATATTATTTGATAGACAACATTCAAAACACCACACCGGGATTGTTTTCGGTGGTTATGCCTATTGTATCAAACCGTGCAAACAAAGAGAATTTCGGTGAAGAAATCGGGACTTGCATAATAGTATGCAATAATAGAAGCATCGAAACAGGCATGCAGGACACACTGATCACGAAGGATGCAATATCAGCTGTTTTGAATTCAAAATCTGAAATACTGGCGAACTATGTAGGAAACACAATCCTTGTGGACAAGGTCAAAAATGGATTTTCAGAAGGATTCAGCTCAGTAAAAATATTAAACAAGGATTACGCTGTTTTCAACAAAAAAATCGATACAGGTGGATGGCGAATAATTAACATTACTTCTAAAAACGAGCTGTTGCAAGATTTTTTGCAGTACAGAATCCTATCTATTCTTGTAGGATTATTGTCCATAATTGTCGTGAGCTATGTAATATATCTGACTATACGCAATATATATGTACCAATTTCAGAAATTTCAAAATTTCTAAACAACCCCAGCCTTAACCTTAGGGAACGCATCAGGGAGATAACCTATAGCAACGAGATTAGCAATATTTCGAAGGATATCAACCTAATGCTCGACAATCATGAAGAAATGACCAAAAGAATCTTCACACAACAAGAAAAACTGTATGAAATGGAATTAATCAACAAGGAAGCCCAGCTTACGAATCTTTTTAATCAGATAAATCCACATTTCCTGTATAACACATTGGAAAATATTCGCAGCCTTGGAATAATCAACAAGGATGACAGAATAGTTGAGATATCCACAGCACTGGCGTCTGTATTAAGATACAGTATCAAATCCTCAACATTTGTTCTCCTCGAAGATGAAATTGAATGTGTCAGGAATTATATGAAAATCATCAATATAAGATACGGTGGAGAAATAAAACTGCAAATTGAAATTGATAACATCATTGTCAAATACAAGATACTGAAAATGGTACTGCAACCGATTGTTGAAAATTGTATAAGACATGGTTTTGACGAGAGCCGCAACGGTATTATCACCATCACAGGTAAAACCCTAGGGGATGAACTGTTCATTTCTGTTGTTGACAATGGCTCGGGAATAACAAGCGACCGACTTGATTATGTAAGAAAAAGTCTTGATAATCCGGACGAAAAAGACAGTTATCTGGGAATAGGACTTAATAATATAAACAAAAGAATAAAACTGAATTTTGGTGACTCATTTGGCCTGTCGATTGATGCTGTTCCCGGAGCAGGCACTACTGTAACGGTCAAAATTCCATTGCTTAAGTAATTTGTTTTCGAAGTCTTAAACTTAAAAAACCTTGATTTCAGGGACTAAAATCATTCCAATTAATCATAAATCCGTTCATTTTTAGTAATACGCTAAACTGCTATAATATTAATTAGCAAAATAAATAATGGAATTGTGAGCGATGTTGATTACATGAAAAAAGAACTGATAAAAGACATAGTTTCAAATAAATATATTTATCTTCTTGTGCTTCCGGCGATAATATTTTATCTTATATTTGCATACGGCCCGATGTACGGAATTCAAATTGCATTCAAAAATTTCAGCGCTTCAAAGGGAATCTGGGGCAGCGCCTGGGTAGGCCTCGAAAACTTCATGGTCATGTGGCAGGAACCGCAGTTCTGGCGTGCTTTTACAAACACTGTCGTCATAAGCCTCGGTCGACTGGTGACAGGATTTCCGGTACCGATACTCCTGGCAATAATGTTCAATGAAATGAGAGATGGCAAACTCAAAAAGGGCATACAGACAATTACTACATTCCCCAATTTTTTGTCGTGGATTGTAATTTCCGGAATGATTTTCAACTTGTTAAGCAGCCAGGGAGCTATCAATTCAATAGCGGAATTTTTCGGATTGCCTGCTCAGAACATATTGTCAGACAAGAACATGTTCCAACCGTTGTTGTATATTTCGGCAATCTGGAAAAGCTCCGGATGGGGATGTATTATCTACCTTGCGGCCATATCCGGTATTAACACCGAACTTTATGAAGCAGCATATATTGACGGAGCGTCGAGGCTGCAAAGAATCAGATATATCACCTGGCCTGGGATGCAACCGACAGTTGTGTTGCTGCTGATTTTATCTCTTGGTGGAATTATGAATGCCGGATTTGAGCAGATATTTGTAATGTACAACCCAACGGTTTATGAAACTGCCGATATAATTGATACTTTCGTGTACAGACTTACTTTCGTAGGCGCTCCGGACTATGGACTGGGGGCGGCGGTAGGTATTTTTAAATCAGTGATCAATTTTCTGCTGCTCTTTGTGGCCGACAGAATTGCAAAGCTTGTAGACAAAGACTCAGGAATATTTTAACGGGGGGAATTGAAATTGGCCAAAAGAATCGGATTTAAAAACAGAACAACAATTTTTGATGTGATAAACACCTCGATACTGGTGCTGTTCGCTCTTATGATAGCATATCCATTTTACAATGCGTTTTTGACATCCATTGTACCTCAGGCGGATTATGTAAGACAGCCGTTTATGCTATGGCCAAAGCATGTTATAGCAGAATCATACCTGTTCGTTCTTTACTCGAAAAGCATCTGGAGCGGATACATTGTGACACTTCTTCTTGTGGCAATCGGCGTTCCTTACAACATGTTTTTGAACGTCACATGTGCATATGCGCTTGCAAAGCCCAAATTCCCGGGTAAGAGTCTGATATTGAATATGATAATAGTCACGATGTTCTTTGGCGGCGGACTTATACCATTTTATATACTTGTCAAAAATCTGGGACTCACAGACAGCCTGGCTGCAATGATACTTCCATACGGAATGAATGCTTTCAATATGCTTATTTGCAGAAATTTTTTCAGATCGCTTCCCAGCAGTCTTGAGGAATCCGCAAAAATTGACGGAGCCAATGAAATCAGAATCCTGTGGTCGATTATCATACCACTATCAAGACCGGTTCTTGCTACTGTGTTTTTGTTTTTTACAGTCGACCGCTGGAACGAATGGTGGAACGGACTCCTTTTTATCCGGAGCCAAAATTTGCGGCCGCTTCAACTTGTACTGCGCTCTATAATTTCAACCATCAACAGCGGCGACGCTCAAGGTGTTCCCATGGCCATACGATCTGTTGTTTTTTCAGACGGGGTTAAGATGGCAAGTGTTTTTGTGACAATGCTGCCCGTTATGATATTGTATCCATTTTTGCAAAAGTATTTCATGAAGGGTCTATTGATTGGAGCTATAAAATCTTAACGTCAATGTGAAACATATATTCAGCTAAAAAAATATTTCAAATCGAGAAAGGTGGAAAATATCATGTCCAGAAAAATTATTCAAATTCTATGTATTTTGACTATTGCCGCATTGGTTTTTGGCGGATGCGCGAAAGTTACAGAAAAGCCGAACGAAAATTTCACGTCAGGTGATTTTAGTAAAAAAATCAAAATAACCTGGGGGTACTTTGATGGTATTGGCGAGGATGAACTTTACAATTTCATTTCGAAGAAATTCAATGTAGATATAGAACTTATACCTATCGGATGGAATGAGCGCAAAGAGCAGGTCAATACGATGATTGCAGCGGGTGACATGCCGGATATCCTGTTTTACGAAATGGACCGGGGGCAGTTTATCGAGATGATTGAAGACAAAGTGGTCAGGGAGATTCCTGCGATTGACGAGAAAAAGTGGCCCGATCTTTCCAGAATAGCTAAAAAAATGGATATGGGAATAAAAGAATCCCAAAAGGACGGCAAACTTTATGCGTGGCCTAAGTATTATGGTGATCTTCCGCTAAAAAACGAATATGACACATTTGCATTTGTATACAGAAAAGACTGGGCTGAAAAGCTTGGGCTGGCGAAAAGTGATGATATTTATACGATAGACGAAGCGGTTGAAATGGCAAGGCAGTTTATAGCAAAGGACCCCGGCAATCTGGGTAAAGGCAAGACAATAGGCATAGCCGACCAGGATTTTTCATCGCCTTCTCTGATGGGAGCGTTTAGTGTCTATGGCAATCCCTCTACCATGGGATATGTCAAACAAAATGGCAAATATGTATGGGGGCCTTCGCTTCAGGAGACCAAGGACGGGATAAAATATCTCAAAAAAATATATGACGAGGGAATCTACTGGAAGGATTTTTATACAGCAAAAGGATATGACGCCCATAAATTGTACGAGGCAGGACGTGTCGGAATCTATTATGACAATTTCACAGTTAAAAATCTCTTTTACATGAGAGAAGGATTCAGACTTGCAAATCCGGGATTGGATGTGGACAAAGGAACTGCGATGATGTACATAAAGGGCAAAGACGGCAAATTCTGGAGCAGGGAGTTCCCGAACTACTGGTCATTTAATATTTACAGTCCGGCGGTCGATGATGAAAAAATGGATAGAATCCTATATATTCAAGACTGGCTTGCAAGCGATGAGGGAAGCAAATACTGCTGGTATGGAATCAAGGGTACTGACTGGACGGAAACTGATGGCAAGGTGGAGCTTAAATGGCAGAAGGATGCAGCAGGCAAAGAGGTCAGACCTGTATACGCAACACTTGGAATCAGGGCGATGACAATGCTTGACATGGATTATCAGTTTGTTGCACCAACTATAGGCGATAGCGTAAAACAGGATCTAATTAAGTGGAATGATTTGAGAAACGAGCAGAACACATCACTGAATAAATTTGATGAAAACATAATTTATAATACATCACCAAATTATCTTAAATATGCTAATTTTTTCCTTGATTACCAGGACCAGCTCAAAAAGCTTCTCGCCTCATCTAAGAACGTTGAAGCGGATTACGAGAAATGGCTTAAGGAGATGGAGCCTAAAATCAACAAGGTCCTTGAAGAATTAAACAAATAAAATATTGGCAGAAAGGCGGTATTTGAATGTACAGAGCCGTTGTAATTGATGATGAACCACTTGTACTTGAAGGCATAGCGAACAGTTTTCAGTGGATCGAAAACGGTTTTGATTTGCCTGTCAAATTCAGCAACTCAACAGAAGCATTAAAATATATTTTGAAAAATTCACCTGAGCTCGTAATAACAGATATCAAGATGCCTGTAATGGATGGATTAGAATTGATAAGAAAGCTTTCTGAAAGCGGCAACACATCAATAATAGTCATAATAAGCGGCTTTGCAGATTTTGAGTATGCCAGGAAGGCGATAACATATAAAGTAGAAGACTATATATTAAAACCTCTTGATACAAAAGTCTGCACCAATCTCATAAAATCATTGAAGCACAGACTCGACGAGAAGGAAAGCGAGAAATCAATAAGGCTGATCGACGGGTTTCTAAAAGGTGACATTTCCGTAAGCTCAACATTCAACAAATGCAGATATTTTTATTGTGCCTTCATAACATTCAAAGCCCAATGCGACATATATTTCGAGAGAAACAGCAACTTCATGGTTCTTCCCTACGGTGGTAACAGCGCGCTCATGCTGTTTTCAAACAGCAACATCGAATATTGCAAAAAAACAATAGAATCTGTCAAAAAAGACTGTGATGCATGTGTTGGCATCTCAAATAAATTCGATGTCGGCGATAATTTCAAACTGGCATATAACCAGGCTGTCATAACTAACTATTCTTTGAAATTTTCAGGAAGGGACATAATCGGAATCTACTCGGAACCTGATCTTTCAGATGTAAGAAAACTTGCGAAAAAGCTTGAAAGCGCTATTGTATCAGGCGATCAAAAGACTTTATCTCCGCTTGTCAGGGAAATATCACAATTTCTTTCGGAAAGCTCCAATGTTGTTGAAAATGCTGTTTTCCTTAACAACACATTAAAAAGCATTTTTGACGATTATTTTGAAGGCAGACACAGTCAGAGGATATATTTTGAGCAGATAAATGAAGAAATATTGACGGGTAAATTCAGAAACGTAGAAGAATTCATTGTCTACCTTGAGGATATATTTGACAGCTTGCATTCCGAGAATGAAACTGGTGTGGAAGACACCAATGAAAGAATCGAGGAGATAAAGAGATACATCGACGAACACTACAGGGAAAGACTGTTTTTGAGGGATATAGCCGATAAGTTTTTTATAAACATGAATTATCTTTGTCAGCTTTTCAGCTCATACTTCAACTGCAGCTTCACAGACTATATAACAAAAAGACGCATGGAGGAGTCAAGGAATCTTCTGGAGAATACAGAATTTTCTATCAACCAGATAGCCCAGCAGGTGGGATATACAGATTATTATTATTTCATACGAGTATTTCGCAACTACTTCGGCACTTCACCCAAAAAATTCAAACATAACAATATAAATAATTTGGAAGGAAATTGAGAATGAGAAATGGTATAACTTCAAGAGAACTGATTAAGAAGGCGTTGAATTTCGAATTGTGCGAAAGAATACCGACAGATCGATTTGATGCCACAGGACCAATGTTTACATATGGCATTGGGAAAACAAGCGGTGTGCCTGAGGGGACGAAAGGCATTCGGTACGATCAATGGGGGGTTATGTGGGAAGCATCAGAGGACGGGGTTTCAGGAGAGGTCAAAGGATGCCTTATTGACGACTGGTCAAAGCTGGCTGACTTCACACCGCCATATGACGTTCTGGATGAGGCGGATCTTACAGGAGTCGATGAATTTTGCGCAGCCACGGACAAATTTATAATTCCAATGTGGTGGGCGAATTACAACCTGTTTGAAAGAATGCAGAATCTAAGGGGAACCGAGCAATTATTGATGGATATTGCAGACGGTGAGGACGAAATTTACCAGCTTCGCAAAATGGTACACGACTATTTCATGAGACAGGGTGAAATGTGGGCGAAGACAGCTGTTGATGGAATACACATAGCGGATGACTGGGGCTCGCAGACATCATTGCTGATTTCACCGGATAGCTGGCGTAAGTTTTTCAAGCCCTGCTACAAGGAATATTGTGATATGGCACATGCCCATGGCAAATATGTGGTATTTCATTCGGACGGCAATATCGAAAGTATATTAGGCGATTTAGTCGAGATAGGGGTTAATGCAGTGAATTCGCAATTATTCTGCATGGACATGGAGAAAATAGCTGCTCAATATCATGGGAAAATCGCATTTTGGGGAGAACTCGACAGACAGTTCGCATTACCTTTCGGAACAACCGAAGACTGCAGAAAAGCAGTACGAAAGGTTGCTGATACATTTCTGAAATATGGAAGAACCGGAATAATCGGACAGGCATTCTGGGGCAAGGACATTCCACCGGAGAACCTTGATGCTGTGTACGATGAATGGTCAAAAGTATAAATTTAAAAATATAAAGATAAGGGGTTTATAAGATGCTACTTAAAAAATACGAAAACAATCCAATATTAAGCGCCAATGAGAAAAATGACTGGGAGAGCCTTTGTGTATTGAATCCTGCGGCATGGTACGAAGACGGAATATTCTATCTGCTATACCGTGCGGCCGGAAACGACAAGACTCACTATATCCATCTCGGACTAGCAAAGTCCACGGACGGATTTAATTTTGAAAGATGCTTTGACAAGCCTGTTCTTTCACCTGATGTGAACGGACCTGACGGTGGATGCATCGAGGATCCCAGACTGGTTAAATTCGGCGAATATTTTTACCTGACCTATGCCGCAAGGGCATACGCCCCGGGCAAATACTGGGAGCCTGACTGGGCCTTGACATACACTCCTCCTGAGGAAGGCCCGCATTTCATAAGAAGGAACAATACTTTGACACATCTTGCTATCAGCAAGGACTTGATCAACTATAAGAGACTTGGCAGAATAACCGACAGCCGTCTTGACAACAGGGACGTAATACTTTTTCCTGAAAAAGTGAACGGTAAGTACGTATTATTGACGCGTGCCATGGAGTGGTTCGGAGAAGAATACGGATGTGAAAACCCGTCCATATGGATTTCATTCTCGGACGATATGATGGAGTGGTCTGAACACAAGCTGCTTTATTCGGGAAAAGAATGGTGGGAGGACAAGAAGGTCGGTGGATCAACACCGCCACTGAAAACCGAAAAGGGCTGGCTGACATTGTATCACGGGGTCAACAAAAAAGACGGCGCATACAGAGTAGGTGCCTTTCTGCTTGACTTGGAGGATCCGTCAAAAATTATTGCACGTACAAGGGACTTTATAATGGAGCCTGAGTTTGAGTATGAGACAAAAGGATATTACAACAGCTGCGTTTTTCCGACCGGCAACGTTATTGTCGACGGTGTTCTTTATGTATATTATGGTGCGGCTGACAAATACTGCTGCGCGGCGACATGCAATGTAAATGAATTGCTTGACTATCTGACAACAGACTGCAAAGTATAAAAGGCGGAGCGAATAATATGTACTATTCATTAAACGGGGAGGACTGGTCCGTACAGGGCTGGCTTCCGTCAAACCACAGATTTAATGCTGAATCCGGAATTAATTTTCGGGTCTCACATCTTATTGACGAGGTCCCTGCAAAAGTGCCGGGAAGCGTTCACATGGATCTGTTCAAGGCAGGTGTTATAGAGAACCCGTATTATGAGTTCAATTCGTTGAAATGTGAATGGGTTGAAAATAAATGCTGGCTTTATAAGAAAACACTTGCTGTTTCTGAATCGGATGTCAATAGAAGGCTCCTTCTCGTGTTTGAAGGGGTGAATTATGAATCGCGGTTTTATCTTAACGGGAAGCTGATAGGGACACACAAAAACATGTTCACTCCCGTGAAAATCGATATCAGCGGAATTGTGACAACCGGGGACAATTTGCTGGAGGTTATGTGTGAAAACGTTCCTGTAGATGAGACTCAGATGGGATACACATCAAAATGCAGGGAGCAGACAGCAAGATTTTTCTATTCCTGGGATTTTTGTACACGTCTGGTGGGAGTCGGGCTTTGGCAGAACGTGGGCTTGTATGTCTATGATGACTGCCTTTTCGAAAATTTCAAGGTGACAAGTGATTATGACGGAACAACAGGCCGGATATCAATCGCCGGAGTAATAAATAATTGCGTTGCCAAAGCGTCTGCGAGGATAACAACCCGCTTTTCGGAAGCTGAAATAGACTGTCGCGCTATTGATATAAAGGACGGCATATTTGAGACAGACATTTGTGTTGAATCGCCTGCCCTTTGGTGGCCGAACGGCTATGGCGAGCAAAATCTTTACAATATCGAAATAGAACTTTTGACAGATAACGGACTGCAGGACAAGAAGCGTTTTGATATAGGAATAAGGAGCATCGCTTATACGAAAAACACCGGCAGCCCCGATGATGCACTGCCATATACAGTAGTGGTGAACGGCATTAAAATATGGCTTCGCGGAATGAATTTTCTGCCCATTGATCATATGTGCGGGGCAGTTGAAGACGATAAATACCTATATTATGCAAAACTCCTGAAAAATCAAAACGTAAATTTACTAAGGGTCTGGGGAGGGGCGTATTTCGAAAAACCGCTGTTCTACGAGCTTTGTGACAAGTACGGTTTTCTGGTATGGCAGGAATTTACGCAGAGCAACTCAGCCATGGATGGAATCCCTTCGCAAATACCTGAATTTCTCGAAGAGTTCAAAAAAAGCACGGTCTTTGGACTTGAAACCTTGCGCAACTATACATGCATTACGATATGGGATGGCGGAAACGAATTGAAGGACGCGGACAGGAATCCGATAGGCATGGACAATCCCAATATCAGGATGCTTTCGGAACTTGTAGAAAAATATGACAGTCAAAGAATATTCCATCCTTCCTGCCCAAGCGGACCGAATTTTAACAGCAGAATCGATGATGAGAGCATAAGAAAAAAGAGAAACCACAATATTCACGGTCAATGGGCGTATATGGGCAAGGAATACCACTATACCTATTACAACAAGTGCAATCATCTGCTTCAGGGTGAATTCGGAGTCAACGGCTGTTCTGACGAAGACAGCATCAAGAAATTCATTGCGGCGGAGAATCTGGAAGGCTACAAAAGCAACAGCGCATCCTGGCTGTTTCACGGAAACGGCTGGTGGAATTCATATCCTAGGGAATGCGATATTTTCGGTGAACAAAATGTAAATACGCTGGAGAAATTTGTCGGAGCAAGCCAGCTTGTACAGGCTGAGGGACTGCGATATATCATTGAATCAAACATAAGACGCGCCTTCGAGTGCAGCGGGAATATCATCTGGCAGTTTTCAGAGCCATCACCGAATATCAACTGCTCAAATCTGGTAGACTACTACGGTCTGCCGAAGATGGCTTTCTATACTGTGAAAAATACATATAGAACTATTGCGGCTTCTCTGAAGTACTCTAAAATCCATTATAGCAAGGGTGAAAAGCTTGATTTTGAGATTTATCTGAGTAATTTTGGACAGGACGCAAGCGTAACAACAATTGTTCAAATATATAGTATTTCTGGCGAAATCCTGTTTTCAGAGGCAGTGACCAAGAGTGTACGTTCGAATATTCCTAGTAAAATTTTTATGGTTGACACCATGGTAGATGACGATTTTGGAGAAATGTTTTTTGTGCGGTTGACAGTAGAAGGAGACAGGAATGATATCTATTCAAATGACTATGCCTTCGGAACCGGCAGCGTAAGTCCCTATGCACCGCTTTATAACACGGAATCTCCGTCGCTCGACATAAGTAGGACAAGTAAGGGCGGTCAGACGGAATTTATAATTAGAAATATCGGTGAAACGACTGCGTTTTATGTATCTTTAAAGACAGAGGACAATACACAGGCCTTTTTCAGTGATAACTTCAAAACCATTTTCCCGGGCGAGGAGTTTTTTGTCACAATGGACAGCGAAAAACCTGACACTAAAGTAACTATAAAAGATATTTCACGAAGATTTATTTCAATTCAATAAACCGGACTGATTGATTTTTATATAAGAAAAAAGAAGCACGAAACCCCATAAGGAGGCCACTTAATGAAAAATAGTAAAATTACTGTACTTGTCTGTCTTGTAATATCTCTGACAATTGGCAGCATCGGATGCAGGATTGTCGAGGTGCCGATCGAAGACAGCTCTATGTCGACAGTTTCAGAAGGTTCTGAGGTTAAAGAAATGAATATATTAATTGAAGGCACAGGCGAAAATGCAGTTTATAAGGGAATGCAGTTTAGTCTAGATCAGAAATATCCGGCTCCCAAGGAACTTAAATCCCCGTCAGGAAAGTCATTGAATGAAGTTATCGGAATAGTAGGCACCGGCGGTGAATACAATTTTACCTCTCTTCCTTATATGAGAGAGAACGCTGAAATGATTTCAAAAGACATCGGATCAAAAGTCATAAAATTATGGCTTACCAACCAATACTCCACAGTATACAAGTTCAATCATGAATGGGGCGAATATAACACCGTAAAGGACCTGGCCGCATCACCCTATTACAAGAAGGTTTTTGGCATGGATTTCAAGACCTTTATACTCGCAGCGTATGAACTGGGTCTGGTAAACTGGCTCGACGGAATGAGCGTCACAGAAAAGAGTAAAGTTGAAGGCGAATTCTATGAGCTGACAAAATATCTTTTAACCACATACACCGGTACAGGAAAAACATTTGTCCTTCAGAACTGGGAAGGTGACAATATGCTTGATGGCAGCAAATACAGCGATGCGCAAATGAAAGGCATAACTGATTATTTCAACGCCCGTCAGGATGGAATATTAAAAGCAAGAAACGAAATTACAGCGAAAAATGTAAACGTATACGGCGCAATAGAAGTAAACAAGGTCTCGATATTTGCTGTCAGAAAACTGGTGGATGATGTGTTGCCAAATACCTATGCAGACCTGTATTCATATTCAAACTGGTCGACTAAGGATGATGCCGAGAGGCTTGTTGCCGACCTTGATCTTATAGCCGAAAAGGCTCCGGACAGCAAGACGTTCGGGTCCAAAAACGTTTATCTGGGTGAATTCGGAGCCGGAGAAATGGTGTCCGGGGGCAACAAAATCCAAAGGAGAATATCTGAGACACAACTCAGGACAGCCGTTGAATGGGGATGTCCGTACGTAGTATATTGGGACTTGATGTGTAATGGAAGAAAGACAGGGGATATCGACATCAGACCTATCAACAAGGAGATGGCAGGATTCTGGCTGATTCGCCCGGACGGCACATTTTCTTCGATGTTCTGGGTTATAAAGGGGCTTTTTGACAACAAGGATTACAACACAAACGAGCCTAAATTGAAGCTGAAACTGCCACCGGTTGTACCACCCAAAAAGCCGATAGAATTCAAGGAGAGCGATATATTTTTCAGCGATGACCTGACTGATTTCAGTCAAATAAAGGACCACAGTGATAAACTGCAAATGTCTCTTATAGAAGCTATTAATGAAAAATATTTTGCACCTTACGGCGGGGATTACAGCATCCTTGCCAAAATAGCCGAACCTTCACAGTACGTGACCTACGAAGTAAAATCTACAAAAATGGCATACTATATCTATGTGTACTCGCCACCGGCAAGAACTCACACCAAACTTCAGGAGTCAAAGGACGGTATCAAGTTCGAGGATGTCAAGGTGGTGTTTCAGGAGACGCGTAAAAACGAATGGGCGGATGTCCTGGTAACAGCAGAGCTTAAGCCGGATACAAAGTATGCAAGAATTTTCCTGACAAACGAAGGATCGCCCAATATCTGGGATCCGCTCTTGAGAAAAGTGATTTTTATCAAATAGTGTATACAGTGAGAGCATTTGTCTGCAGGCAAATGATTGAGATAATGAAAAGTGTATAAATTCAACTCGTTTGTATAAAACTGACATACAATAATGTAAATACATATGCAAAGTTGATAATATCTATAAAAAATTAAAATTAATCTTAATTCAATCCATTTTTTTGAGAATTACACCGTGATATCATGAAAGTGGTAATAAAAACAATTCGTTATTATAGGATTATAAACAAAAAGAGGAGTGTGTTGTATGAAAAAATTCTTAGCAATGTCCCTGTCTTTAATTTTAGTGGTTGTCTCTATTTCCGCATTTGGCGTAATGGTCGCGGCCAATCCAAATGACATCAATGATGATCTGGTTGATTTTTCCAAGATTTACGAAGGTTCAGGATTAGGAACCGATCTGGTTCTTCATACACTGGATGCCGCCCTGCCGGATGGTGATGCGACCGCATTGCTGAAGACCAACAATAGTGCTCAAAGATATGTGACTTATAGAGTGTACGGCAGTGTTAATGTAACTGTAGAATATGTAAACTACGGTGGTGACATTAATTATGCCAAAAACAAAATGTATGTTTACCAGTCGAGTGACAATGTAAATTTTAGCGAGGTTACATGTGCATCCAACTGGATTGCATCAGAAAGCGGATGGCACAGAATGAATGTTGTCTCAAATGCCACTGCAAGCAATACACAATATATTAAAGTAGTATATGATAATTCATACCCAGAAAGCTGGACACCAATGATGACCAGTGTTGTAATTGTACATGCCCCAATACTACCGTTTACCGGGACTGATGACTTGACTGACCTTTCCAAGACAATCGCCACTTCAGGAACAGGAACATTAAACGCCTGGACTGGTGATACTGTAAACTTTCCTGCAGGCGATATTACAGGATATATTAAGGCAAACCATGATGCAGAGCGTTTCGTAACTTATAAAGTCAGCGGATCGGTAGTAGTCACGGCAGAATATTTTATGAACAGCGGTGATGTTAACTTTTCTAAAAATAAAGTCGGAGTGTTTTATTCGGTAGACAATGTGACATTCACAGAAGCTTCATGCGCCTCTAACAATATTAACTCGAGTGCTGCTGGATGGGATAGAATGAATGTTGTATCTTCAGCACTTCCGGCAAATGTCGAGTATATCAAAATTGTTCTGGATAGATCAGCTCAGGTATGGGATTCCATACTTGTTAATGTTAAAATAGAGGCTGCTGCAATACCTCCGTTTGTTAACATCAATGATGACTTAGCGGATTTGTCAAAAACTTTTGCAACATCAGGTTCTTCTACACTTAATCCATGGGCTGGCAACCTTGTAGATTATCCAGCAGGTGATATCACCGGATACATAAAGGCAAATCATGACGCGGATCGTTTCATAACCTATAAGGTGAGTGGATGCGTTCAAGTTACAGCTGAATATCTTATGAACAGCGGAGATGAGATCTTCGCATTAAACAAGATGAAGCTTTATTATTCAGTTGACAATGTGACCTATAAGGCGATAACCTGCAAGTCAAACCTTATAAACCAGCATGCCAATGGTTGGAAGAGAATGAATATTGTATCCAATCCATTACCTGCCGATGCCGAGTACGTAAAACTCGTTTATGACAGGTCAGCACAGGTATGGGACTCGATTCTTGTAGATGTAGACATAGTGTCTTCAACATTATTACCGATAGCCTTCTACTCATATGATATGTCAGTGTCCAACATTATTTCCAAAGTTGCAGAGAGCACCACATCAACAGCATTTGCAGCAGACGCCTATAAAGCAGAAGGCGTAACATTGACCCTTAAGAAAAACGGTATTACACTTGGAGCAAGTGATCTGGTAGGAACCGGTGTGGTAGCAGAGGTTTTCACTGGAACCGAAACAGTTAACTATACGGTATTCCTTAAAGGCGATGTTGACGGAAATGGAACAATAGCCCTCGCCGATCTTGCAAGTATGAAGCTTCACCTTTTGCAATCGACCCAGCTAACCGGAATTTATAAGACAGCAGGCTCATTACACAATGGAACCAATGTCACTATCATAGATCTTATGTGGATTAAAAAGCATTTGCTTGGTATTTATTTAATAACTCAAGCATAGTATAAAACAAAACTAAAAACCATTAAATTGATTATGCATATATCAGGTTGCAATTCTAGCCTGGTATGTGCATAATTTATTGCGAGGGAGACAATATTCATGGATGGCAGACCTAATTTTGTTACAATTATCTGCGACCAGTTTAATCCAAAAGTATTAAGTCTAAATGGTGGACCTGTTCATGCTCCTAATATAGAACGCTTGTTGACCGGTGGAACGCGCTTTAACAACGCTGTGTGTCCTTATCCGGTGTGCACACCGAGCCGTATAGCCCTTGTGACAGGTACATATCCTCACAGCCATACGAGCAGAGGAACGCTCTCCAATCTGAAACCTGAACATACTACGATAGACAAGCTATTGCATGAGGATGGATATACCTGCGGATACTTTGGAAAGTGGCATATGGGTGAAAACATAATGCCCTATTATAAAAGCCATATATTTAAATATCCTAGGTTTTTCTCAATGCTTCGAGACATATATGGGAATGAGGATAAGACCGGTGTATATGCATCATATGCCAATGAGGAAAAATTTACAGGGAAACTTCGTATTAATTCTGAATTTCAAGCTGCTGCCGAAAAGGTTATTGAAAAGTGGCAAAATGACCGTTTAGGGAGGCAATACGGATATCTGGTCAAGTATTCGGGAAAAGTGGAGTGCGAGCTTGACTGGTTCATGGACCATACTGCCACGATGCAGACAGCAGATTTCATTAAAGAGAATACGGATTCCTCTTTTGCAGTCACCTGCTCCATTGAATATCCTCATAACCCGAACATACTGCCTTCTCCTTACTATGAAATGTTCAACAGGGATGAAATCAAGTTACCGGCAAATTATAATAACACGCCCGATTATTTTACTGATGATCTGTCCAGCATGATTTGCAGAGATTTAGGGCCTGAAAACGTCAAAGAGCTTATAGGCATATATTACGGACAGGTAATGCTTATAGATGATTTGGTAGGAGTGCTTCTAAAAACTCTGGAGGAGACCGGATGTATCGATGACACAGTTATTATTTTCACTGCCGATCATGGAGACATGGCAGGTGAACACGGCATGTTCTGGAAAAGCACGAAGGCTTTCTATGACGGCACTGTAAAAATACCAATGTGCTTCTATAATAAAAACATAATCAAAAGCGGAGTTTCCGACCAGATGGCAAGTCTCGTCGACCTTATGCCAACCATATGTGAATTAGCAGGCATGACAGCACCCGACAATATCCATGGCATCAGTCTTGTTAAAACTTTAACCGGCAAGGAAACAGATTTGATCCGTGCCGAAACAGAAACCGGCAAGGGAACAGATTTGATCCGTACCAAAACAGAAACCGGCAAGGAAACAGATTTGATATGTACCGAAACAGATTTGACCCGAACCGAATACGCATATAGCGAGAGATTGTCGGATTATGGAGAGTTTGACGCGTTTATGATTAAATCCAATGCGTTTAAATATTTCTATTATGACGAGGACGGCACTGAGTTTTTATTCGACATCAAAAACGATCCATATGAGACTACCAACCTGGCAGCGGATGAACAACACGGATCAATCAAAAATGAGCTGAAAAACAATTTGAAACAATGGATTGGAAGAACAGGTTAATTGGTGAAATTGGATTCTCGTATTTTATAGAAAGATTTTCTGCAAATGTTTAGAACCGGGTAGGAGACTGCCATTATCTGGTTAAACGGCATTATGTAGCAGTTTTCTTCAAAAATTATAATAAGAGGTGTAATGCGGTGAATATTACTTTTAAAAAGAAAATTCCTTTGATAGAAAAGTATGACGTCATTATTGCGGGTGGAGGACCTTCAGGGTGTGCTTCAGCCATAGCATCAGCAAGAGAAGGTGCAAAAACCCTGTTGATTGAGGCCACATCAATGTTAGGAGGAATGGGGACGGCCGGACTTGTTCCTGCCTGGTGTCCTTTTTCTGACGGAGAAAGTATTATTTATAGAGGAATTGCAGAACATATATTTAAGCTTTCTAAAGAGGGAGTTTGCCACATAAAGACTAATGATGTAAATTGGGTTCCAATAGATTCAGAAAGATTAAAATCGGTATATGATGAGGAAGTAATTAATAGCGGTTCTGAAATTTTACTTGAAAGCTTTGTTGTAGAGGTAGAAATTAAGAATAAAAGCATTGAGAGGATTATTGTGTCCAATAAAGCAGGGCTAACAGCATATAGTGCAAAAATATTTATCGATTGCACAGGGGATGGTGATTTGGCATATCGAGCGGGAGCAAAATACGAAATGGGTGAAAGCCAAACAAGTGAAGTTCAGCCTGCAACTCTTTGTATAAATCTAGGGAATGTTGATTCTTATGAGTATTATTTCGGACAACGGATGCATCTTGATGAGTTGGAAAGTCCTCACAAAAAGATTGTTTTTGATAAAAAATATCCCCATGTCAATAGTGAGCATTGTTGTAATAATTTTGTTGGAAACAGTATAGTAGGTTTCAATGCCGGACATTTATGGGCGGTTGATTCAACCGATCCTGAAAGTAGAACACAAGCATATATTGACGGAAGGAAACATGCCCGTGAATTTTGTAATGGTCTTCGTGAATACTATCCTGCGGCTTTTGCAAATGCAAATTTAACCCAAACTGCCTCACTTATGGGTATCAGAGAAAGCAGAAGAATTATTGGTGAATATGTTTTAACTAGCGAGGATTATTTTAGCCGTGCTTCATTTGAGGATGAAATTGCTCGAAACTGCTATTATATTGACGTACACCCTTCCAAAAAAGTGATGGATGAGATAGCAAAAGGAATTGATAACCGCAAATTCCATGAGGACAAAAAGCCATTTAAATCAGGTGAATCACACGGTATTCCATATCGCTGCCTAATTCCGCAGGGGATAAAAAATCTTCTTGTAGCAGGTCGTGCGATTTCTTGCGATAGAGAAACAATGGGAAGCATTCGTGTAATGCCTGTATGTCTTGTAACAGGAGAAGCTGCAGGAACGGCGGCCGGCATTGCTTTCCAGAAAGGCATTACGGATGTAAGACTGGTAAACATAAAAGAATTAAGGAAGGTATTAAAGAAAAACGGTGCCTATCTTCCCGGGAAATGATACACTTTAGTCACGTTTCTTTTTCTCGATAATACTCATGATTTTCTCGGAAAATACAAAACCTAAGACTGCGACAACACCGGTAACAGCGAATATTATTATGGCAGTCTTGTAATCCTTTGCGATTATAGACTGACCGGCGATAGTTGAAGTTAAAACCGATGGAATTCTCGCAATCAGTGTCAGAAGTAAAAATCTCCAGAGAGAGATGTCGAAAAACGCCGCAGCGTAAGTCAACAGGTCTTTGGGCAATCCTGGAATAAAATACACAAAGAAAATTATAGAATCTCGGCGCTTATTGTTGTTAAGATGTTCAAGCTTGTCAAGTCCTTTATCTCCGAGGAATGACATGATCAAAGGCTTGCCGAGTTTTCGGAATACGACAAAAATAACAGCTGTTCCGAGTGCAACACCAAGCAGCGCCACCAAAAGACCGCCAAACCATCCAAATGCAAGACCGGCACCGATCTCTAAAAATTCTCCGGGGATAACTGCTACAACGACCTGCAGGACTTGCATTGCGAGATATAGAAATACGCTCATTACCCTGTGATCCTTGACATATTCAGGGAATGCGGTCGGAGTGCTTACAAAATCCTTGATTTGAGGCCATGCAAAAAAAGTAATTGCGGCACAAATCAATAAGAAAATTACTATTCCAGCAATGTTTACAGCCAGGGGAATCGGATTTTTCTGGACTTTTTGCGGGGTGGATTCAGGCATTTTGATGCTTTGATTCTGTGCTTCGGGATTATTTGCAACTTGATTCTGTGTTTTGGGATTGACGTTTTGGGGATTGATATCAATAGGTGCATCTTTATTTTGATTTATAGTCATGTTCATCAACCTCTTAAATAAATTTGTAGAATTGAAGTCATTATAAAGAAGAAACAAAAAATTAAATTTCAATTACTCAAACAGAAATTATATTACACTATTTATTGAAAAGTTCAGTTTGACAATATGCCTGTATTTTTCCTGTCATATACTACAAAATCAAATTCATCATGGACTTCACGTGATGTCTCAACCCATTCTGAGTACTCTATTTCAGGGAAAAAAGTATCGCCGTCGACTTGTCTTTTGACATAAGTTATATATAGCCGGTCGGCAAGTGAGATTGTCTGGTTGTAAATTTCACCGCCACCTATTACAAAAACCTCTTCGGGCACATCACCAACCGCATCAATCCTGTTAAGAATCATCCCAAGTGCCTGCTCCGGTGTTGATGCCGTGAACACACTTTCGCTTTCTGCTGCTACAGGGTTGGTCCGCTTGAAATCCACGGAACGGGTTATAACATAATGCAAACGATTAGGCAGAACATGCGGCAGACTTTCGAATGTCTTGCGGCCCATGATAAGGGCGTGACCTGTTGTAATCTGTCTGAATTTCTTGAGGTCTTCAGGTATATACCATGGAAGTGCATTTTTCGTTCCTATCACGCGATTATTAGCCATCGCTACAACAATCGAGACAATCATACAGCGACCTCCTTTGCCACAACTACTGATAAGATCATACAGCGACCTCCATTTTGATAGTATCATGTGACTTGTAATCGACGAGATTGATATCTTCTGCCCTAAAATCATAGAAGGATTCAATTGCAGGATTTATAACAAGCTCAGGTGCAGGATATGCCTCAGGCAACTTTGCAATCTGACCTTTCAATGCTTCGATGTGATTTTCGTAGACATGTGCATTATTAATCATATGTGTAAAAAGACCTGGCTTCAATCCGGTAACCTGTGCAATAAGATAAACAAGAACGGCATACTGGCTTGTATTGAAAGGAACGCCTAGCCCCAGATCGCCTGAGCGCTGGATAAGCATGCAGTTAAGACGGCCAAAGGAAACATCCCAGAGAGTCATAAAACAGCATGGTTCAAGTGTCATCTCAGGAAGCTCTGCAATATTCCACATGCTCATTATCATCCTGCGGCTCTGTGGGTTGGTCTTAAGGGATTCAATGAGTTTATCTATTTGCTTGAACTGGGCAATCTGATAGCCATAACCCTTGCCAATAGTGTTGTTATCGTCAACCCATTCGTCCCAGATGTGAACATTCTGTTCTTGAAGCTTGGACACATCATTCGACTGGTCGCGGTATATCCACAAAATCTCCTTGACAGCTGTCTTAAAGGCCACTCTCTTAGTGGTCAGTATAGGAAACTCCTTCTCAAGATCAAACTGCAGCATCTGATGAGGCAGTTTATATGTGGCCACGCCTGTCCGATTCTGGTCGTAATAACCGTTTCGGATGACATTATCAATTATTTTAAGGTACTGTTCATCAAAAAGACTCATAGACTGTAAACCCCGCATTTTTTGTTTGAAAGGAATTGAATAAATATTATATCATTACTGATATACTGTCAACCGCGTGACATGTTTTTCCAAAATACACCCAAATAGTTCATCAAAAGTTCATATTGAATGACTAAAATGCAACGGTAACATTATTTACGTGCTATAATCTTTTATGGGGTTATAAGTAAGACAAAATTTGGAGGAAAATCAACATGGCTATCAAGGCGAAGAAGAAAAGCAAGGCAGGATGGATTATCGGAATAATAATAGTGGCATTGGCTGCCGCAGCAGTGGCGGCGCCTCTGATTATCGGAGGCAAGGGCAATTACCTGACTGTGGCTGCCGCTAACGGCGATATAGAGACAAACTACACATTCACAGGGAATGTCGAAAGCAAGAATTCTCAGTTTGTAATGTCGGAGAAGATGTATCAGATATCTTCTGTTAAGGTAAAAGAAGGCGACAAGGTCAAGGTGGATGATGTTCTTTTTGTCACGACACAGGATGAGAAAATCAAAGCAAAAACTGCAGGAACTGTACTGAAAGTTTATGTAGCTGATGACGATTCAGTGATGGCAGGAACCAAGCTTTGTGATATAGTGGATTTGGACAATCTTCAGATTGTTATAAAAGTAGACGAATATGACCTTTCGAGCATCAAAAAGGACAAGGAAGTATCTGTAAACATCGGTGCGATTGACAAGACAATCACAGGCAAAATTGCTTCTGTGTCATATACAGCGGCTAATCAGAACGGGGTTGCGTATTTTACAGCAAACGTCGACCTGAAAAAAGACGAAGCAGTAAAGGTAGGCATGACGGCCGAAGCTCGAATACTTAACAAAAAGGTAACCGATGTGGTGACAATTCCTATGAAAACGTTGCTTTTTGATGAAGATGACAAGCCATATGTCCTTATAAAATCCGACGATAAGGCACCACCTGCCAAGACATTTTTGACACTTGGAATCAACGACGGTAAAATTGTAGAAGTAAAAAGCGGTCTGACTACCGGTCAGGAAATCCTTTATACTGAGGCAGGTGTTACGACAAGCAGAGCAATGGGGGGAATTGTTCCTCCTGTTCCCGGAAAATGAAAAAGGTGGATACAAGCATGGAAATTTTAAACATGAATAACATAATTAAAACCTATACAATGGGGCAGGAAGAGCAGACCGTTCTGAAGAACGTGTGTTTTAGCGTTCAAAAGGGAGAGTTTGTTGCAATTTTTGGCCCTTCAGGGTCGGGCAAAACCACTCTTATGAACATTATAGGATGCCTCGATGTTGCAACAAGCGGGGAATACATATTAAACGGCAATGAGATATCAGGTCTCGACGAGACCGATCTGGCACAGATAAGAAACAAGGAAATCGGATTTATTTTTCAGCAGTTCCAGCTTCTGCCTCGCTTCAGTGCACTCGAAAATGTTGAACTGCCACTGATATACGCAGGTTTGCCTGAGAAAGTCAGACGCGAGAAAGCAAAAGACATACTTGCCCGTCTTGGCCTTTCAGACAAGTTAAAAAACAAGCCGACACAGTTATCCGGAGGACAACAGCAGCGTGTGGCGATAGCCAGGGCGATTGTGACAGAGCCTTCGATTTTGCTGGCTGATGAGCCGACAGGTGCTCTTGACCAGAAAACCGGACATCAGATAATGGAGCTTTTTACACAGCTTCATAAGGAAGGCCGAACAATTATCATGATCACCCATGATGAGAAAATAGCACAATATGCAAGCAGAACCGTAAGAATTCTGGATGGCGAGCTAAGCGAGGTGAACCGAATTGTTTAAAGAAAGCATAATAATGTCATGGAATAACATAATCCACAACAAAATGAGGTCATTTCTTACTATTCTGGGAATCGTGATCGGCGTGGCATCGATAATCGCATTAATTACTATAGTAAGCGGAGTGACGGAAAGTGTTACATCGAAAGTTGCGAATATGGGTGCCAACAAAATCAGTATTCAGGCCATGGGGACGCCTTTGAAACAAGGCTTGTCGGTTAATGACATAGAGTCAATTGCTGCAATTGATAATGTAAAAGGAGTTTCACCTACAATAAACGGAACGTCAAACATTGTATATGATAAGAATGTTATGGAAGACATATCCATACAAGGCAAGAACCAGGTGCATTTTGCCAATACCGAAGACCTGCTTGATACAGGAAGAGGCATCAATATTCTGGACTGCGACTCTAAAAACCGTGTCTGTCTTATAGGACAGGACATCAAGGATAAATTTTTTGCACTTCAAAACCCCATAGACAAGAAAATCGTCATTAACGGCATCGAACACACAATAATCGGCACACTGCAAAAATCCGACAGGTACTCGTTCGGCAGCAATGACAATGTTGTAATTATACCTTTTACCACGGCAATGAGCATTCTTGGGGTCAAAAATATTCGTTCCGCAGATGTCTACATCAAAAACGGCGACCTTTCCAAAGATACAACTACAGACATTAAAACTGTTTTAAACACTGCATTCAATTATAACGACGACGGATTTTCCATAACAAACATGCAGGGCATTCTTGATACTGTTGCAGAAATGACAGGAATGATGACTCTGATGCTTGTAGGCATAGCATCAATATCTCTAATAGTTGGTGGAATCGGCATAATGAATATGATGCTCGTTACAGTGACCGAACGCACAGCAGAGATAGGCCTCCGAAAAGCATTGGGCGCCAAGCCGCGCAAAATCCAGCAACAGTTCCTTATAGAATCGATTTTCCTTTCGTTTATAGGGGGTGTGGTAGGTTTTATAATAGGCGCGCTTCTCGCATTTCTGGGATGCCTCGCCATTGGGAGCAGCTTCAACCTGTCGCTTTTCTCAGTAGTGCTTGCTGTTGGATTTTCTGTTGCAATCGGCTTGATTTTCGGTGTCGCACCAGCCCAAAAGGCTAGTCGCCTGAACCCGATTGACGCCCTGAGAAATGCATAGACCGAAGAGGTAAAAATATGTTTAACATTCTGGTATGTGAAGATGACAGGAACATCAGGAATCTGATGATCAAATTTCTCAAAAAAGATGGCTATGAGGTTTTTGAGAGCGAAAATGGTGCGCAGGCACTGGATGTCCTGGATTCTTCGCATATTGATCTGCTTATAACGGACGTAATGATGCCTGTAAAAGATGGTATTCAACTTTCGTTGGAACTTCGTGAAGCTGGTTATAAATTGCCGATTTTAATAATAACTGCGAGGGAGTCCATCGAGGATAAGAAGACCGGATTCTCTTCCGGTGCAGACGACTATATGGTAAAGCCCATCGATATGGACGAAATGCTTATGAGGGTTTCTGCACTTTTGCGAAGATCCGGAATCAGCAGTGACAAAAAAATTGTCATTGGCAGCACAACAATCGATTATACTGATTTTATGATCCGCGTGAACAATGATGTCATTAATTTACCGAAGAAAGAATTCCAATTGCTCTTTAAACTTCTGTCGCAGCCAAACAGGATTTTTACCAGAACGCAGCTTATGGACGAAATCTGGGGATTCGACATTGAAAGCGAAGAGAGAACTGTGGATGTCCATATTAAAAGGCTAAGGGAGAAATTCGCGGATAACCGGGATTTTGAAGTGATTACAGTAAGAGGGTTGGGCTACAAGGCACAATTGATTGAAAAATAGACATATAAAGCAAAATTACATTATGGTAGAGAGTTTTGTCCTTTTGTACCTATGAGAGGTGCAAATTCAGCCCTGCCGATTCTGTTATGATATGAATGATCGGCTGTACGAATCGGACAAAACATCCATCTATTGTAAAAAGAAGGATGATAAAATGATTAAGAGATTGCTGAATTCAATGTATACACGGTTTATAGCGATGTTCCTCGGAGCATTCTTTTTATCGATTATAGCTGCCTTCATCCTGGTCTCTGTCACACAGGTAAAAAGCATTCAGAACACAGTGTATGACGCAATAGAAAACAGGGCGAAGAATGTAAGGGCGCTGGTTGACGAAAAAAGTGTCACCCTTGATGAAGCCGTCAATTACTTGTCCACAGAGGATGTCAACATTTTCGTAGTCAATCAAATTGACAATTCCAATAATGTTTTAACGGAACAACAGATTACCGATATTGAAAACGGTGAGACTATAATCCTTTTTCTGCCACATGACAAAGCTCTAATAAAGGCTTTTTCAAAAGTTCAGGGTAGATATATTGTCATAACCCCTGATCTGCAAAACAGTCCGATCAATCAGATTCTGGTGCTACAAAGGCTTACTTTGACGATACCCGCATTTTTAGGAACTCTATTGATTGTCCTGGCGGTTACCATGGTTACTAAACCTATAAAAGATATCTCCGCGGCCTCGAAGCAAGTCGCTGCAGGAAATTTTGACATTAAAGTCAAGGTTCGTGGCAACCACGAAATAGCAGACCTGTCAAGAAACTTCAATCTGATGGTCAAGGAACTTTCTTCGAATGAATATCTTCACAAGAATTTTGTAAGTGATGTCTCTCATGAATTCAAAACTCCGATAACATCGCTTATCGGTTATGCAAAGCTTATAAAAAACAACGACATTACCAAGGAACAGCGGGATGAATACGCTGATATAATAATTTCAGAAAGCCTTAGATTGTCAAACCTGTCGACGAATCTGTTAAAATTATCCGAACTTGAGAGCGAAGTAATCCACCACAAAAAAGAGCAATTCTCACTTTCCGAGCAAATCAGAGGCACTATTGTCCTTTTACAGAATCAATGGGAAAACAAGCACATGGAACTTGATATTGATATGGATGAAGTCTCATTTTATGGAGACAAGGACTTGCTTTATCAGGTATGGGTGAATATTATTTCAAATGCCATTACTTATTCCAATGACGGAGGCATTTTGAAAATATCACTAAAAAATGATGACAAGATAAGAGTCTCCATAATTGACAACGGAATCGGTATGGCAAAGGAAGATCTGGATAAAATTTTCACACGTTTCTATAAAGCAGACAAATCCCGTAGCAGCTCCGGAACCGGACTTGGACTTTCCATTGCCAGGAAAATAATTGAAATCAACGGAGGAACAATCACCGCTGAAAGCCAGCCTGGTAAAGGCAGCAGGTTTGATATAGTTTTTGATAATTAATCAAAGCCATGATTTTGCCAAGCTTTCACTTTTTCTATATAAAATGGTATCATATAAGAAAAATTGATACAAATAATTATCAGAAACTGAAAGGGAGGTTTTCGCTATGTTTGGAATAAGTTTGATGGAATGGATTGGATATTTAGCTTCGGTTCTGGTCTTGATATCTTTATTGATGAGCTCAATCGTAAAACTCAGATGGATCAACCTTGTGGGTTCCGCTGTCTTTTCGTTCTATGGATTCTCGATTGGCGCACTGCCTGTCGGAATAATGAATCTGGTAATAGTTGCCATCAATATATATTATCTTATAAAAATGTACTCCGCCAAGGACTATTTCAAAATATTGCCAGTAGAAGAGAATTCCAGATATACAGAATATTTTCTGAAGTTTTACGACGCCGAGATCAAGAAATATTTTTCTCAAAACGATTTTAAAATAACCGACTATAATGTAGGATTTTATATTTTGAGGAACATGGTTCCCGCCGGAATATTCCTCGCATCCAGGCAGGACGACAAGACATTGCTTGTGGCTTTGGATTTTGTAATACCAGAATACAGGGATTTCAAGATAGGAAAGTATCTTTTCGATAGCAAGAAGGACATTTTTCTCGAATCGGGATATACCAGACTGGCGAGTTACTCGCATAATGACAAGCACGCGGAATACTTGCTGAAAATGGGATTTGCCAAGAAAACAGAAGGCGGGAATGAAGTTTTTATCAAAGAAATAATTTAAAATATAAGAAATTCGGAAAGGATAAAAAAGTAGAAATTTGGAAAAGCGAAATATATTTCATATTAATATAAAAGGCAGTGACCTCGAGTTCGAGACAGACAAAGGTGTTTTCTCTCCCGGCGGTGCCGACCGAGGAACTCTGGCAATGCTGGAACAGGTCGATTTCTCTTCGACGGACAAGGTTCTGGACCTTGGATGCGGATATGGATTAGTCGGCATTTTGGCCAGCAAATTCACCGGTGCATGTAATGTGGTGATGAGCGACATATCCGATGAAGCACTTTCTCTTGCCAGAGCAAATGCCATGCAAAACGATGCTCATGAAATACAAATAGTCAAGAGCAATGGCCTTGACGGAATAAACGACAGGGATTTTACCTTGATATTATCAAATCCTCCGTACCATGTGGATTTTTCGGTACCGAAAAGCTTCATAGAGAAGGGCTTCAGAAAGCTTGCAATTGGGGGTAAAATGTTCATGGTCACAAAGCGCAAGGAATGGTACAAGAACAAATTTATATCCGTATTCGGGGGTGTCAAAATTGTTGAATCAGACGGCTACTATGTATTCTGTGCCGAAAAGCGTTTAAAAATTGTAAATGCATGAAAAAAACTTCATTTTGTGGTAAAATCATAACTTATGAACTCAGAAATAATATTAAATTAACACATAAACAATAGGGTTAAGATGAGGAAAATGAAAAAAACAAGAAAATCAGTAATCAATGTTAATAACGACAAAATGGAAATAAAAAGAATAGGGATAGGTAAAAGCAAAAAAAGGTTCAAATATATTGCACTAAGTTTTATATCCATTGTGATTATATTCGGAATCGGAATTTCAGCTTATTTCTACAAGCTTCTTTCCTTGTCTGAGCACACAAACATCCCAATAGTTAACAGTCTGGCAATATCCGAAGGAATGCTTGACGATGTTGCCGATCCCAATGATGAAGATAACGAGGCAGGATCTGGTTCTAAAACTGGAAGTGGTTCGGTTAAAGCTGTATTGTGGGGAATTGGCAGGGTGAGAGTCTATGTAGATTCTAGATTTCCAATCGAGAAAGTAGAGCCCAAGAGCACTGACGTAGAGAACTATCTGATTTTTGGCGTCGATGCACGTTCAGCCTACGAAACGCAGTCTCGAACTGACAGTTTGCTTGTTGCGACCATTGACAAAAAGAACAATTCTATAAAACTCACCTCAATAATGAGGGATACGCAGGTCAAGATACCCGGCAGAACCAATCCGTCGAAAATCAATTCAGCTTATGCTTTTGGCGGAATAGGACTTTTAATCAACACCATCAATCAAAATTTCGATTTGGACATCCAAAAGTTTGCCATGGTTGACATGTGGTCGGCCGAGAATGTTATAAATGCAATGGGCGGAGTAAACATCAATATTACTTCAGCGGAAATCAAGTATATTAATGAAGAAGTCGGTGGCTCTAATAGAAGATTCAAAAATATTTCCAAACCGTCACCGCTTGTTACAAAATCCGGGAATATTTTATTGGACGGAAGACAGGCAGTTTCGTATGGCAGAATCAGAAAAATAGGTAACGATCAAGGACGCACACTGCGACAAAGGACTATTATGTCGCAGGCTATAATGCAGTTCAAGTCATCGCCAATAAGCCAAAAACTGAGTGTATTTGAAGAACTCTCAAAGTCATTTGAATCTAACATTTCGAAAAGCGATATGATGCTATTGGCGTTTGATGTTTTATCATCGATGAAAAATATCAAGCAGTATAGAGTGCCGGCAGACAATATGTACACTACCAACACTACCAATTGGAACATTATTATCAATCACGAAGTTCAAAACCCCGCCCTGCATAATTTTATATGGGGCAATGTGGGTGGCAACCCACTGTTATTGCCAAGCGATGCTCCAACTGTAACTCCGGTGGAAAGCTCGCAGGATTCTTCATCTGGAGAGTCCTATTACTCAGGTGAATCTTCATCAAGCTCCAATGAATCCTCATCATCGGATGACTCATCTTCTATTGACTCATCATCATCAGCTTCGGGATCATCCTCAATTTCAGGTGCGACACCTACAGTAAATCCGACAACTGCCGCTTCATCATCAGATTCAACAAAATCGAAATCAAAGTGATGGTTCTATAAAAATTCAGAAATCGATACAGATTCCAAAGGTGCGGCATTTTTAATAAATGTCTGCAGCTTGGATGAATTTTTTGCAGCATCACCCACCAGAATTCCACCTGAAAGAATGTGATGCTTGAAGATCAGTTTCACGTATGAAAAAGTATCGGGATTCGATTTTTTAATAATTCCAATATCGTCGAAATTCTGAGCGCCGATTTCTAACGGTACATCGACATCACCTGCAACGACAATCTTGCTCTCCATGGTTGTTAAAGTATATGGACTGCTTTGGACCTCGTAATTTTTAGTGATTCCTGCAGAATTAACTCCTGCCACCTGA
This sequence comes from uncultured Oscillospiraceae bacterium, assembly GCA_964652975.1. Lineage (GTDB taxonomy): Bacteria > Bacillota > Clostridia > Saccharofermentanales > UBA5734 > CAZZCN01. The sequence continues at coordinate 39,115 of CAZZCN010000012.1, forward strand.
CCTTGCTGGCTGGCAACTATCCATTGGCCGGACCATTTCTTGTCATATGAAGACACATCTCCAGCTGCATAGATAAAATCGTAATTAGTCTGCATTTTCTCATTAACCGGGATGAACCTGTCAACTAAAACTCCACTATCGGCACAAAGCTCTGTGTTAGGACGAACCCCGACAGAGACTATTACTATGTCAGACTTCACACTCTGTCCATCCTCAAACACTGTCTCCCGGACATGACCGGTCTCATCGCATCTGAACTCCTTGACACTTTTACCGGTGATAACATGAAGCCCCAGACTTTTGACTTTACCCTCAAAAACATCGGCACCGTCTTTGTCAAGCTGCTTTGGTAAAAGCCATGGCATGCCTTCAATTAGAGTAGTAGATATTCCCATTTTATTGATCATATAAGCAGTCTCGAGCCCTAAAAGGCCTCCGCCGATTACACAGGCACTTTTGCTGTCTTTAAGGTCAGCGTTGATTTTCGTTATATCATCAACATTCCAGATTGAATGAACAGCCGAAGAGTTGACTCCTGAGCAAGGTGGTATGACTGGCTTGCTCCCACTTGCAACGATAAGTGTATCAAAATCAAAAATTCCTTTATCAGTTACGATTACTTTCAACTTTGGGTCTATTGACTTAACCAAATGAGACAAGAGAAGAGTAATGTTGTTTTCTGCATACCAGGAGACCGGATGGATATAAAAACTATCGGGTGTAAACTCCCTGCCGATAAGCTCACAAAGACGAAGACGGTAATACGGAGGGTGACTATCCATTGTTATGATGGTTATGTCGGCTTTCAAGTCACTGCTTCGTGCGGACTTTGCCGCCGATAGACCTGCGATACCGCTACCGATTATAAATATTTTCTTGCTGCTGTTTGCATTTGTGTCATTCATTTTTATAACCACCTTCATTAATAATTTCTGTTCTTTGAACTATTAATTCTTTAAATATACCCTATAAGGTATAAAAGATGCAAAATACAATAAAATATACCCGTTAGGGACTACAAAGTAGTGATATTTCAGGAAACATTTTAAGTGATACTCCAATTTCCATTTCTGAATATCTCCGTTTTTTTACCATCCTTCTCATACCCGGTAACGGACATTTTATCAGACCCTACCATGAAATCTGTATGGACAATACTGTAGTTCGCGCCTCTTTGCAAAAGCTCTTCTTCTGACAGGTTCGGTCCATCAACCATTGCATACGGGAACGCGCGTCCGAGCGCAAAGTGGATTGAAGCGTTTTCGTCAAAAAGTGTATGGTTAAAAAGGATGCCTGTGTTTGAAATAGGTGAATCAAAAGGGACAAGTGCGACTTCCCCCAAAAATTTTGCGCCTTCGTCGGTTTCGAGCAAATGCTCCAACACATCCTTGCCTTTTGCGGCAAAATAATCTACGACCTTGCCGTCCTTGAATACAAATCCAAAGTCATCTACAAGTTTCCCGTGGACACTCAATACCTTCGTTGCTTTGAGCGTTCCGTTGACCTTGGTCTTATGAGGCGTTGTAAAAACCTCCTCGGTAGGCATATTTGCAAAATATGGGTCACCTGTCTGCGAATCCTTTGACCCGCCCATCCAGAAATGGCCATCAGCAAGAAAAACTTCCAAGTCTGTTCCCGGAGCTTCAAAATGAAGCTTCTCAAATTGCTTGGAATTTAGAAATTCTTTGTATTTTCGTAAGTTTGCATCATGTGTTTTCCAGGAAGCTACAGGGTCAGGGGTATTTACCCTCGTTGCATCGAAAATTTTACTCCAAAGAAGTTCTGTAGCCGCGCGCTCGGTCATTTCAGGGAAAACCGAAACTGCCCATGCAGGTGCCGGTACCGCAACAATACACCACTTTGTGTTGCCGGACATTCTGTATTTCATTGCGGGAGCGGTGGCTGTTGCTAATGTCTTTTGATCCCTTGCGACTATATCGCCGGAAATACCTGCAAGAAGCTCGGGATCGAGCGCGGAGATGAAAAGGTGATGGTAATTATCTTCGTACATTGCAACCAAGGCGTCAACTTTCCATTTCGGATAATTATCGAAAACGAAATCCCTCGCATTTCCATATCGTGCCAGAATCATCTCGTCGTCGCTGAACATGATTTCAACGTGTTTCGCACCCGCCTTATAGGCTTTTGCCAGAACAAGCCTAGCAAGAGCAAGCCCATGAATGTTCGTACTGATGATAAGCCCCTCGTTCTCTTTGAGGTTGATACCAGCTTCAACGCAAAGCTGTGCGTATTTATCCAGTGAATTTTCAAAATGTGTCATGTGTTCCTCCAGATGCTACCGCAATTTGCTCATTAATGTCGAAAGATTAAAGTAAATGCGGTCCTAAATTTTGCTTGCGGCAAAAAGCAAGTCAACTGACGGCTGTCTCACTAGCTGTAATCAGCTGTAACTAACTGTAACCATTCTATCACTTATTCGACAAGATTGGCAATAAAGTATATTAAGTACATTAAGTATATACTGCCAATTTCACATCTTGCAAAAAGCATCCTTGCATGATAAACTTGAGTGTAAAAATTGCGCTCCGAGAATAAGGGTTTCAGAGCAAAATTGTGAATGTGAGGAAATTGATGAAGGCAAAAATAGTTTTAGAAGACGGCCAGGTGTTTGAGGGAGAGAGAATCGGATCTCAAAGGGATGTAATTTGCGAAATGGTTTTCAATACAGCAGTTACAGGATATGTTGAACTGATGACCGACCCGTCATACGCAGGACAGGGTGTGGTTATGTCCTCGCCTATAATAGGTAATTACGGTGTTTTAGAGAAGGACTTCGAGTCTTCAAGACCATGGCTGAGTGCTTTTATAGTAAGGTATCTTACACCACTTATGAATGACCCGAGGAATGCACAGGACCTGGATGCGTTTTTGAAACAATATGATATCCCGGGCGTTTTAGGTGCAGATACCAGACTGTTGACGCTTACCATTCGCGAAGAAGGCACAATGATGGGAATGATAACCGGTGAAGAGAATTTCAACCTTGAGGATTGCCTTGCGAAAATCAAAGAGTTCAAATATACAAGCGAAGTACCTAATGTAAGCACACCAGAGAAGCGCTTATATAATCATGAGAGTTTGTCTTCAAATCTTAGAAATGCAGCATTCGAGCCTAAGAACATTACAAAGGGATCCGGCAAGGACGGCAGGTTCAAGGTTGCCCTTATGGACTTTGGCGCCAAAGCCAATATTAGAAGACTGCTGTTGACTCATAATTGTGATGTAACAGTATACCCATATGACACACCGGCAAGCGATATCATAAGGGATGATCCTGACGGGATAATGCTTTCAAACGGTCCCGGAGATCCGAAGGACTGTGCCGGGGTGATAGAGCAGTTAAAGATTTTATACAAAACCGATATTCCAATTTTTGGAATCTGTCTTGGGCATCAGTTGATGGCTCTAGCGACAGGATTTGATACACACAAGCTCAAGTACGGCCACAGAGGAGTCAACCACCCTGTCAAGGACCTGGACATAGACCGTTGTTTTATTACATCCCAGAATCACAGCTACTGCGTGACGGAATCATCAATTGACCCTGCGATAGCAAGAGTCAGCCACATTAATATAAACGACTCTTCCATTGAAGGTCTCACATATTGCGACAAGGACATTTTCACGGTACAGTTTCATCCTGAAGGCGCTCCCGGACCTATGGACACAGTCTTCTTGTTTGAAAGGTTCACAGATATGATGGCACGAAGATTAGAGACGAAAAACACAGAAGCCCGAATATCGTAAAGTCTATAATGCTGCCAGGATTATGAGAATTCTGAGAACAACTTAATTATCAGCCTTCTGTACACTTGTTAAACGTAAAGAACAATTGGGTTAATGGGATTTCTTGGTAATAATACTTGCGTTAGTCTGTGCATACTTAAAAGTGCTTTTCTCTACAAGTTGAGAGAGTATATCACCAATAGAGGCCAGTATTAATCAATATATAGGAGTTACCTTCTTATCAGAAGCTAAAGGGGGAAAACCAAATTTTCGCATATTTTTCAATTTTTACGGGTAAAATAATAATAATTCTTATGCGCCTCCTTGGGCGGAATGCAACGACTCTGCCCGGCAAGATTGCAGTGAAAATGCGCAAGAAACTTCCCGATTTTATTACTCAAGGACAAAACGTAACTCTGATAACCGGGACAAATGGCAAGACTACTGCGACGAGAATGCTTTGTTCCATATACGAAGCACAGGGATACAAGGTAGTAACCAATGTTTCCGGAGCCAATCTGATATCCGGCATTATGACATCACTTATTGAAGGCCTGTCTTTTTCTGAAATCTCAAGTGCACGAAAACAAAAAAATTCAAGAAACAAACCTTTACGCCTTATCCTCGAAATCGACGAGGCGGCTTTCGGAAGATATTCCTGCCAGCTAAACCCAATTGTAATAGGTGTCACCAATCTTTTTCGCGACCAGCTTGACAGATACGGTGAACTATCCAAGACGCGCGAACTCATAAGAAAGGGAATGAAGCACTCGCCTGCAGCGAAGGTTATTCTCTGTGCAGATGATTCGCTTTGCGCTTCATTGGCAACAGGACTAGACAATGAAGTCCTGTTTTTCGGGGTTGACCCTGTCAGTATGCATGATGCCGATGAGTATAAGGGCAATATAACCGAGGCGGGCAACTGTGTCTTTTGTGGGGCTTCATATAAATACTTACACAGGTCTTTTGGACATTTGGGGGATTATAGCTGCCCGGATTGCAATTTTGCGAGGCCTCATACGGACTTGACAGCGACATATACTCATTATAAAAACAATTTTTTCAATACAAAAATTCGTGATGATGACAAAAACGACCATATCATACCTACTGATTTAATAGTCGGTGGTACGCAAGAAAAGAAGCCAATGGTTAATTCAATCGACCTGATTATACCAATACCAGGTGAGCACAACATATATAATGCACTTTGCGCGACCGCACTAGCAACGGCTAACGGAATCAGTCTGGCAAAATGCAAGGACGGACTCCTGAGCGCCAAGGCCGGGTTTGGAAGAATGGAAAGATTTGTTGTTGAAGGCCGTGAGATTTGCATAGTATTAGTCAAAAACCCGGTCGGACTGGACCGTGCGCTCAGCTTTCTGGATTTTGCCGATGACATAGGACCGGTGCTGTTTTTGCTAAATGACAACATTGCTGATGGAACAGACGTGTCATGGATATGGGACGTTGATTTTGAAAGCAGGGATTTGCCAGAGAGATGCTATGTGTCAGGTGGCAGGTGCTACGATATGGCGCTGCGGCTTAAGTATGCAGGTGTCAGCAAGGAATCCATAACAGTATCCGAAGATTATATAGCCATGTTCAAGGAGGCGCTTATGAACTGCAAAGAAAACGAATGCTTCTATTTGCTCCCGAATTACACATCGCTTCTTGAACTACGGGCATACCTGGAAAAAGCGTATGATTTAAAAGCAATTTGGAGA
>CAZZCN010000012.1:44688-50743 GCA_964652975.1 uncultured Oscillospiraceae bacterium
AAAAGATGTGAATGGCGCGGGATTGAAGTTGAAGTTATACCTGTTGGCATAGGACAGAAATTTGAACCTGAATTGTATGATATCATATTTTTCGGCGGGGGACAGGATTTCGAGCAGGGGCTTATTTTGGACGACCTGATAAATGACAAAGGGGATGCCATAAGGAAGGCGGTTGAAGACGACAAAGTATTCCTTTGTATATGCGGCGGATATCAGATGATGGGCGAGTTTTACATCGATAGCGATGGCAGAAAACTCGATTGTCTTAATGCCGTGCCACTTAGTACTACTGCCGGAGAGAAAAGGCTTATAGGAAATATAATATGTCATAGTGATGAGCTTCTGAGCTCCGGAAAGGATCCTGTTCTTGTTGGATTCGAAAATCATTCGGGTAAAACTACACTTAAGAACGGTGTCAGACCTTTGGCAAGGATAATTTCAGGATATGGAAACAACGGCGTTGACGGGGCCGAAGGTGCAAGATACAAAAATACATATTGCACTTATATGCATGGCAGCTTTTTGCCGAAGAACCCACAAATGGCTGATGAGCTTATACAAGTAGCGATAAAAAGGAGAACGGGCGATTTTATTCAACTTGAACATATAGATGACGAATTCGAAACAAATGCAAGATTACATGTACAAACTTGCAAAAAGTGATTGACGAGCAAGTAACATTATGTTATTATTCACTTAAAGTTGAACAAAGGCGTTCCGCAATGATGTGGAACGCTTTTAATATTTTTTCCAATGTCGGAAAGGGGTAATATTATGAATAAGTACACGAAAGAGGACATCATCAGAATCGTCAAGGAAAAGGATGTGAAGTTTATCCGCCTTCAATTCACGGATATTTTTGGCACGCTGAAGAATGTGGCAATTACATCAAGCCAGTTGGAGAAGGCGCTGAACAATGAATGTATGTTTGACGGTTCATCAATTGAGGGATTTGTCAGAATAGAAGAGTCTGACCAGTATCTGAGACCGGATCTGGATTCTTTTGTTGTTTTTCCTTGGAGACCGCAGCAAGGAAAAGTTGCAAGACTTATATGCGATATTTACACACCGGAGGGCAATGCTTTCGACGGTGACCCAAGATATATATTGAAGAAAGTGCTGGCGGAAGCTGCTGATATGGGATATTCATTCAATGTCGGACCTGAGCTTGAATTTTTCCTGTTCAATACAGATGAATTCGGCAAGCCTACAACTAATACAACCGATGAGGCAGGATATTTCGACCTCGGCCCTACTGATGCCGGAGAAGATGCCAGAAGAGACATCTGCTTTGCTCTTGAGGACATGGGATTTGAAATCGAGGCATCCCATCACGAAGTTGCAATAGCACAGCACGAAATAGATTTTAAATATGACTCTGCACTAATGACCGCTGACAAGATTATGACATTCAAGCTTGCTGTTAAAGCAATAGCAAACCGTCACGGACTTTATGCATCATTTATGCCAAAACCCTTGTTCGGAGTTAACGGCTCTGGAATGCATACCAATATGTCACTTACGAAAAACGGTAAGAATGCATTCTATGATGAATCCGACCCGCTTGCCTTAAGCAAGGAAGCGTATTCTTTTATAGCAGGTATCATGGCTCACATTAAAGGCATGGCAGCAATTACAAATCCACTTGTCAATTCATACAAGCGGCTTGTCCCAGGGTATGAAGCACCTTGCTACATTGCATGGTCCGCAAGAAACAGAAGCCCGCTGATCAGAGTTCCTGCAACCCGTGGAGCAGGGACCAGAGTCGAACTTCGCTGTCCGGACCCTGCATGCAACCCTTATCTTGAGCTGGCAGTTTTGCTGGCAGCAGGGCTTGATGGAATAAAAAAAGGATTGAAACCACCCGTTAGCACTGATGTGAATATTTTCCACCTTACCCCGGAAGAGAGAAAAGAACTTTCAATAGACAGCCTGCCCGGCAGCCTTATGGAAGCGATTTCTGAAATGGAAAAAGATGAACTTGTCAAATCAGTACTGGGCGACCATATTTTCACAAAATATATCGAAGCCAAAACAAAAGAATGGGACAGATACAGAACCGCTGTAACCGAGTGGGAAATCTCTGAATATCTGGCAAAATTCTAAAAAATAGAAATTCTAGTTAAAATTAATGTATAATGAGAATTACAGCAATAGTTTAGATTTCTGCAACGAAGTGTTTATTGAAAATAGACATCGTTAGATTTTCAATAATATAATATGATCGAAAAACTTTGGTTTTTCGCGTTTGATAATCTGCTTCATGCAGATTATCTTGAACGGTTCATTGACGTTTGCGGAGTTTTAACTCATACTATTGCTGTGATTCGTGAATCCTGATGCTTGAATATGGCATCAGAGATATGGCGAGGAGGTGTGCTGATGATTAATGTAATCGTAGCTTTCAGTGACCATTCCACTGCGCAAAAAATCCGCACTATCCTTACAAGCAACGGAGTGCCCGTAGCCGGAGTGGCTACGTGTCTGTCGCAGATAGTTTTGCTGACAAAGCGTTTACAGGGAAGAGGGATAATTATATGTCAAAACCGTTATAGCGATGGCATGACAGCAATTTTTGCCGACGAATTCTCCCCTGATTATGAAATACTGATGCTGGTTCATGGAAAACAGGAAGGAATCATAAGTAACAGGACAATAAGCACCCTTTCTTTACCGCTAAAGAAAAACGACCTCATAGATTCGGTTAAAATGTTGATTTCATCAGGTCAGATTTGTTATAATGAACAATCTGGATCCAAGAAGGAAAATGACAAAACCGATACGAAAGAGAAAAAGGTTCGTTCAGCAGAGGAAATCAAGCTTATTGATGATGCGAAAAGCGTGCTGATGGAGCGAAACAACCTGACAGAAGAACAGGCTCACCGTTTTTTGCAGAAACGAAGCATGGATAACGGGAGCAAATTGACTGACACTGCAAAATTAATACTAGAGAGATGGTAAAATATCATGATCAAGTTTTATAAAATGCACGGTATTGGAAACGATTATATTTTTATTGATGGGTTTTCAAAGGGGATTGACAATCCTTCGCAGCTTTCGATCAAGCTTAGCGACAGACATTTCGGGATAGGTTCTGATGGGCTCGTCCTTATTCTCCCGTCTGACGTCGCGGATTGCAAAATGGACATGTATAATGCCGATGGTTCACAGGCTGAGATGTGCGGCAACGCCATACGGTGCGTCGGCAAGTATCTTTATGACCAGAGAATGATTGATGATACCAAGGTTACTGTGGAAACTAAGTGTGGAATCAAGAAATTGAAGCTTAATTTTTCCAAGGGAATAATCAAGGATATTACAGTAGACATGGGCGCTCCGGAATTGTCTCCGGGACTTATTCCTGTTGATCTGTCTAGTATTGCAAGCGAGAATGAAAGAAAAGTAGATTCTAAGAAGAACGATTCAGAAGACGAAAAAACAGCAATAGCAAAAGAAAATGCTAACGAAGATGCCAGCAGCGAATCAGCTGCATTCGATGGAACAGGAAATGAAAGCAATATTAACAATGCAGTTAATGATTTTCATAAGGCTAGAATATCCGTTGAAGACAAGGTGTTCGATATGACTTTTGTATCAATGGGCAATCCCCATGCTGTGATTTTCGTTGACGATGTAATGAATTTCGACGTGCACAAATATGGAAGAATTATAGAAAAGCATAGTATTTTTCCCAATAAGACCAACGTTGAGTTTGTAGAGATAATCGACGACAAGACTGTCAGAATGCGTGTATGGGAGCGGGGAAGCGGTGAGACTTTGGCCTGTGGCACAGGTTCGTGTGCCACTGTGGTAGCATGCATACTTAATGGCAAAACATCATCGTCTGTACGCGTCAAGCTTATTGGCGGAGACCTTGACATAGTCTGGGACGGGGGAGACAGCAGCGTTTTTATGACAGGACCTGCAAAGGAAGTATTCTGGGGGTATATCGATCCGGAATCGCTCTGATATGAAAGTAAACAACCCAAAGTAAAATTTTATAATTCTATTTATGTGAAAAGTATAAAAATTTAAAAACAGCGGAAAACAGGCATTCAAAAATAGACAAAAGCGAATAAATATGACAATATATAATTAATTGTAATCGACACTTTGAATTTTCCAGAATGCAAGTGTTGGATTTTTTATTTTTCAAAGGAGAAAATCAATATGACAGAATCAAACAATGACAAAGAGCAGGCAGGTATTTTAAATGATAACTACGGTAAAATGCCCGGAAGTTATCTTTTTTCTGAAATAGCGCGAAGAGTAAAGGACTACTCACAGGCCAATCCTGAAAGCAAGATCATAAGGCTTGGAATTGGCGATGTGACAAGACCGATCTGCCCGACGATTATCGAGGCAATGCACAAGGCTGTTGATGAAATGGGAAACGAGAAGACGTTCCATGGATACGGTCCTGAGCAGGGCTACGATTTTCTGCGCAATGCAATAACAAAGTTCGATTATGAGGGCAGAGGCGTCAAAATCGAAGCGGACGAGATTTTTGTGAGCGATGGTTCCAAGTGTGACTGTGCGAATATAACCGAACTTTTTTCTAATGATATCAAAGTGGCAGTCTGTGACCCGGTTTATCCGGTTTATGTCGACACGAACGCCATGATGGGAAGAGCAGGGGATTACGATTCCAAAACCGGGAGATGGTCTAATCTTTTGTACATGCCTTGTACAGCCGAGAATAATTTTTTGCCCGAACTGCCTTCTGCAGCAGGAGCCGAAGTTCCGGGCATAATTTATCTTTGCTTTCCTAACAACCCGACAGGTGGAGCGATTGGATATGAAGACCTCGCCAAGTGGGTCGATTATGCCAACGAAAACGGCAGTATTATTCTTTATGACAGTGCCTATGAAGCATATATTACGGAAGACTTGCCACATAGCATATATGAAATTCCAAATGCAAAGAAATGCGCCATCGAATTCCGCAGCTTTTCAAAGACAGCCGGTTTCACAGGAGTTAGATGCGCTTATACAGTAATTCCCAAGGAACTTATAAGGAATGGTGCTTCTATCAATTCCATGTGGAACAGACGCCAGACGACGAAATTCAACGGTGCTCCTTATGTGACACAGCGTGCAGCTGAAGCTGTTTATTCAGAACAGGGACAGAAAGAGATCAAAGAGAATATCGCATATTATATGGAGAATGCCAGGATCATCCGAGAAGGGCTTACTGCAATCGGGTACGAGGTCTTCGGCGGAGTGAATGCGCCGTATATATGGCTTAAGACTCCTAATAACATGAGCTCATGGGACTTTTTCTCGTATCTTCTCGAAAAAGTGCAGATAGTCGGCACACCGGGTAGCGGATTTGGTCCTTGTGGAGAAGGGTACTTCAGACTTACCGCTTTTGGTAGTGTTGAGAACACCAAGGCGGCTATTCAACGGATGAGAGATAAATTATAATATTGGATTTATGATATTTTGCACTTATATTTTGCCTTAGCTGTTAGCACATAATATAGTCAGTAATATGAAAATGCGATATAAGAATTACATAAAAATTACATTGAAATTATTATTACTGTATAAACACTGTTTCTACTTTCGTTTTAAGTAAACATTGGAGGAAAAATGGAATATTTTCAAGATAAATTAGATAAGCCGTCTGAAGAGTGTGGTGTTTTTGGCGTTTATGACTATGGAATGCTTCCTGGAACAGGAAATTCGAAAGGCATAAAAAGTCTTAATCTTGACGTTTCCAGACTGACATATTTTGGCCTTTTTGCATTACAACATAGAGGGCAGGAAAGTTGTGGGATTTCAGTAAGCAAGAACGGGGATGTATCCTTTCATAAGGACATGGGGCTTGTCAGCGAGGTTTTTACCGAAAGTATCCTTGATAGGCTCAAAGGCCAGATCGCGGTAGGCCATGTAAGGTACTCTACAACAGGATCCAGCGTCAGAGAGAATGCACAGCCATTGGTTACTAAGTATGTAAAGGGCTCGTTATCGATTGTCCACAACGGAAACCTTACCAACACCATGAAGCTTAAGAAAGAGCTCGAAGCTACCGGAGCCATTTTCCAGACAA
>CAZZCN010000013.1:0-48476 GCA_964652975.1 uncultured Oscillospiraceae bacterium
CTTTATGGCGCTGCATTAACCGGCTCGAGTATGGAACCAAATACTGCACCGACTCCCCTTCACTCGAAGAACCTGCTCTTCATCAAGCAATCCTTAACGGAATCAACCGCCTGGCAGAAAACAAGGACGATTTGATTTCAACAATAAAAGAAAGCTTGAGCATCGCCATTCAAGGATCTGATGAAAAATCCAACACTTTTATGATAGAAAACAAAATCCAGGAACTGAATGATACCATGCTCGCCCTGGTACAGGTTGTTTCCAAATCCGACGGTGATGAAGACCGTTTTGACGACCAATTCAAATCCATCTCAGGTGAAATCAAACGGTTGCAATTAATCCTCAATGCTCAAAAAGAACAGGAAACTGCCGAAAACAAATCCAATTCCCGGCTAAAAGACCTCTTCCATATCCTCGAATCGGAATCTCTTACGCTTAATACATTTGATGACATCCTCGTAAGGCAGATTGTTGACACCATCAAAGTGCGATCCAAAGACAAAATCTTGATAATTTTCAATGGCGGATTTGAGCTTGAGGAAAGGATGGAAGTAAAATAGTCAATATCCCTTGAATTCTTCCTGCCTTTATAATTCGATGGAATAAGTATATAACAATATAGCAATAAGTGATGTTTGCATTGATTTTTAAAATTTTTTCTGGCATAATAAAAGCAACTTGCGAATAATATTTCATCCATATGCTATTAATACTGCATGACATTTATTCATCGCAATTATGTAAATTATGTAAATTTTCATCGCAATGTAAATTCTATATTGACATTATCTGCAATATGTCTTACAATCAAATTGTAGATAAGGTAACTTTTCTAAAAGCGGTTTGCTCATCCAACCAAAATGAGAACTTTAAAAGCGGTTTGTTCGTCCAATTAAAACGAGAACTTTAAAAGCGGTTTGCTCGTCCAACCAAAACGAGAACTTTAAAAGTGAATTGGTGAGTTTTATACTCACCAATTTTTTATATTTTTAGCAGTTAGATTAAACCAAAAAAGCAAGGAGAAACGTGATTGATGAGATGGTATGTTGCAGATAAAGGGTTCGTTAATTATTTACATAGTCTAGATAATAAAGTTGAACAAATAGATTATGCAGACAAATTCAAGCCTTACTTTGGGATAGTGTTAAACATCAATGATACCAAATTTTATATTCCTGTTTCTTCCCCAAAAGAGAAACATAAAAAAATGAGTAACAGTAGAGATTTCGCTAAAATTCAAGACTTGAATTCTGGAGAATTAATAGCTGTTATTAATATTAATAATATGATACCAATACCAGTAAAATACATATGCGAATTGAATTATAGCGAGGTTGATTTATATAGAATGTTTTCAGACGAAACAGCTAAAAGTCAATATGTCGATTTATTACGTAAAGAACTTAATATAATCAATATAATGGCAACAAAGATACAGAGCAATGCTGCTTATCTTTATGAACACTATAAGAATTTTCCAGATGATAAATTATCTAGTAGATGCTGTAATTTTATAATGCTTGAAAAAATGGCGGTTGAATATAATGGTTAGGTAAGGAATCAGAATGAAATAAGTTTATCGATCTTTCAATTCCATTCTTTGTTTTTTCGGCCGACCTTAATATTTACCCAGTGAAACTTGTTATTTTAAATTAAAGTTATTATATAATTAACTATAAATTATGAATCATTTAATTTAAAGTATCATCTTTTTGCGATATTGAATAAATTTTATTTTAACATTTATTATTTATGACATTGTTTTTGATTATAATATATGCGTTGCAATAAACTTTTTTTGATATTTTTTTGTCCACACTTGACAAATATTGATTTTATGGTAATATTTAGTTAATCAATATTTTTCTGGAGGTGTAGACATGGAAATTCAGACTTCAATTAATAAAATAAGCAACGAAACAAAACAAAAAATATCCGAATGTATTTCTGAAGCCGTAGGTGAAGATTATCAAGAAGCCGAAGGATATTTAGAATTAAAAACACATATTAGCAAACCATTTTTGATATGGGATATCATACATAGAAACTTAATTAATAAATTTTCCAGAACCGAGAATATTCTTTATTCAACTCGTAAAAGAGGAATGTGGGAAATTTTAGTATTATATGATGCTGAAAATGAATGTGTCCTATCATTCATGAGCGATAGTAGATTTAAAGAAATAAAAAAATCCAGATATAGAAAAACACCGCAATACCTTTCGGCTTTACTTCAATTAAATCATGAATTTAAAGTTGTGTCAAAACAACAAACTCTTTTGCTGGAAGTTGGATGTCAAGAAAAGTCAGACAAACTTGTTGGTTTATTAAATGAACTTTGTTTGGCGTTTACCTGCGACACAAAAAGCGTAATTAAACAACATGTTTTAGTAGCGTTTTCTGCTGCTTATGGAAGGTTAGCATCTCTCAATGCATACGTACTAGACAGTGATTTAGAGATTTATTGCAAGAATGATTGGATGAATGAAATTAAGCCAGTAATGACAAACATAATGGAACAAGCTGATAAATCGCATGAACAAAAAGTTATGATAAAAATTAAACCAAAAGCCGAAATGCGTATTAAAAAAGAAGAAATTATTGCACTGAAAGGAGATGAAGAAATTAAAGCCAATAGCATTTCGTAGATAACAGTGATTAGAAGGAGAAAATCGGATGGACAAGCAAATCTTGAATAAATTTAATGGAGATAGACTTAAGAGTGCACGTCAATACAAAGGATACACAGTTGAAGAACTCGCAGAACTGATCGGGGTCTCAAAGCAGACTGTATCTCAATATGAAAACCATAAAATCACACCAGAATTTGATAAGATTATTTCTATATCGAATAACTTATTCTTTCCTGTTCAATATTTTATGCAAAGTAATGATATAAAGATATCAACAGGAACAACATTTTTTAGATCGCTTATGAAGACCAGTAAAAAATATAGAATTGAACAAATAACAAAAATGAAACACTTATCTGCTATATATACTTTTTTACAAGAGTATGTTGAATTTCCAGTGATTAATCTGCCATCTCAAAGAAATTATAGTAACCCTGAAGATGCCGCAAAACATCTAAGAGAATTTTGGGAACTTGGGGAAGGTCCATTAACCGATCTTATTAGAATTTTAGAGGAAAACGGATTATTAGTTACTACTTTTCCAACATCTACAGATGATATAGATGCATTTAGTCAATTAGTTTATAGTAGCGGAAAAGAATTTTATCTTATTGCGCTTTCAAGCAATAAGGATACAGCAGCAAGGACTCATTTTGATGTTGCCCATGAACTGGGGCACATTCTTCTTCATGAATGGAGTGAGGATGAGGAATCATTTAGTAGAGAGCAATATAAAGAACGAGAAAAAGAAGCAAACCAATTTGCTGCTGCTTTCTTGCTTCCAGAAATTCAATTTTCCAAAGATATTAGCTTTTATCCAACAAAATTAGACTATTATATACAGTTAAAAAGAAAATGGAAAGTATCAATTGCTGCAATGATGCATAGGGCTTGCACTCTTGATATTATTACTTCTAATCAATACCAATACCTAATTAAAATTTATCAATCCAATTGTTATAGAAAAAATGAACCACTAGATGACATTTTGAAAACTGTGAAACCTTCTCTATTAAAAGATGCAGTTGCAGTTTTAATAAACAACAATTATTTTACTGCTGACGAATTCATTAGCGAGTTAGCCAGTTATGGTTTACCGATGAATCATAGAGAGGTGGAAGTACTTCTTAACTTAGATCCAGATTTTCTTAAACCTGCGGAAAAAGAGTATAGTAAAATAGTTAAGTTGAAAAATGATAATTGAATTATTAAAGCAAATTTATAGGAGGTATTTCGGTGGATGTAGGAGAATGGCACAGCGAATTTTGTAGTAAATTACGCATGGCCGATACTTTTGTACAAAATGTTAAAACTCGTAATCATTATGATCTAAATCGTCGTTTATTTTTGGGAGGGAACTTTAATGAAGTTTACTGAGGAACAATTGAAGCTATATGCCGCCCCTTTGAGTGAAACGGAGAACCAACTTTGCCTTAATGCCATAGGCATGGTTAGAGATGCCTTAAAAAGGCTGGGATTTACTGACAACAATAAGGCGATAGCAAAAATGTACGATGATACATATGCTTATTCATTACAAATGTATAGTCAATATGGCAATCGTCAAATAAAGATCTTTATTCAAGGCTCCTATGCAAATAATACCAATGTACGAACTCAAAGCGACGTTGATATTTCCATTGTTCAGGAAGAAGTTTTTCAAACAATTTATCGTGATGGAGTTACTGATGCCAATTATCATTTTTCAACTGTTTCTGATGGGCCTAAGGCATTTAAAGACGAAGTACAAGAGTGCCTAGAGTATAAATTCAGCAGTGATGTTGAACGAAAAAACAAGTCAATAATGGTTCATGGAAATGCGTATCGAAAAGATACGGATACCGTACCTTGCCGCAGATATAGGAACTATACTCAAGAATATGGAAACAATGCTGATTGCTTTATCGGCGGCATCGTAATTAAAGCTGATGATGGAACTCGTATTATTAATTATCCTGAACAGCACATCGAAAATGGCCGAAAGAAAAACAGTGAAACGAACAGATATTATAAAAAAATGGTTCGTATCATAAAGAAAATGCGTTATATGATGGATGAATACTATTATTCATCAGTAAAAAACGTATCATCATTTGGACTTGAGTCTCTTCTTTGGAATATACCAAATGATATTTTTACACATTACTCTATGTACCGTTTTGTTTTTGGAGATATCGTTGACTATGTTTATAGCAATATGGAATTACTGGTTTCATATAAGGAAGCGAATGGTATAAAACCACTATGTCCTTTGCAGTCGGATGTTGAGAATTTTAAAGCTTTTATAAAAGATTTAAAGAGCTTTTATGAATATGATATATAGGAGTAAATAATGGGAGATAATATACTAAAATTCTTAATGAAAGGCTTTTGGCTTGTCGTCATTTTGTTTGTCATTCGATGTTTTATCTGTGAGCCCATATCGCTATATGATTATTTCGGTTTTGCTGGTGAAGCCATTGGTATTGCCATAATTTTAATGGGGTTGTACGAACGATTATTATGGAAATATAACCCTCTCGAGAAAATTCCGAAAATTAAAGGTGAATATTCGGGATATATTGAATATTGTTATAACGGAAATCTTGATAGAAAAAAAGCGGTTATAAAAATTTCGCAGAGTCTGCTTTCTACAAATGTTAAAATCATGACTAATGAAATAGTAAGCAACACTATTGTAAGTAATATGGTTTATGAAAATGGTGAATATATTTTATATTATATATATATTACAAATCCAAAAAGTAAATATAGTAAAGAGAATCCAATGCAATATGGAACATGTAGATTGCTCATGAAAAGTAAAACGGAACTGCAAGGCATATATTGGACAACCCGACAAACAATCGGCGATATTTATTTATATAAGACTTTGGAGGTTAAATAAATGAATTGTCATATCGTTCCGCAAGTCTACTTAAAGTCGTGGAAAATAGATGGAACAAAAAATTCAATATATATTTTTAATAATACTTTGCCTCTAAAAAAAGGAGATATACACAATATAAGCAATCTTCGTAAATCTTCATTTGTCGGTAATGATTTATATATACTAAATAATTATAGCAGCATTTATGCTTCATATATAAATTATGAATTTAGCGAATTGTTCGATTTCATGATAAATCAGGGCTTTACAGGTTTCTATAGCAATATGGAAATATCGACTTTAAATGAGTTTATAAGAAATTTTTCACATATTGAAGAATGGAATATTATCGATTCAAATGGCTTAAGTTTTAATAACTCTGATTTTAAAAAACTGCTAGATACTCAATGGACTAATTATATTCAAGCACCGATAGAAAAATATTTTTCCAAATCGGCAGAAAATTATTGGAACAATTTTCTAAAATATGTAAATGAGAAAATTTGTAAAAGAAGTTTTATGGTTTATGCTGAAAACAAGGATTACCTTTTAGAATTTATAGCAATACAATTCTGTAGAGTATATAAAAATTTAAGAGAGTTTGGTATTGACATCATACTAGACGTCATTGTAAACAGTTCTAAATTTCCACCAAATGCAAAAGCTGAACTATCTGGTCAGCAATATAAAGATGATTTATGTTTAATGCTTTTATATAGATATGTTCAATATAAAAGAACGTGTGACCCCCTATTTAAAGATAATACGATTACTGGCGTAATAAATAGATTTAAAGATCAAATGCAAATAATTTTTCTAATTAGTGTTTCAAGGTTTGAATTTTTAACTTCTGATAATCCGTGTCTTCATGTTAGTTTAGAATCAACTTTTGATCAACATTTCAGCGGTATATTTTTACCGATAATGCCTAATGTTTGTGTATTTCTAACTAAAAGTGTAACAAAGACAACATTAAATAAATATCTTATTATGGATGTATGTGCACAAAACGTAAAATATATTAATTACATGTTACTATCAGAGAGTATGCAAAATGTAGCATTTCATAATGACTCAATAAATAATATTTTTGATAGACATCCTGATCTTGAGGATTGGATTAGTAATTTGCATAAAATCGATTTATTATATGTTGATCCTAATTTGAATATATAAGCTGTTTCTCTTTAAATCCTTTCATTCAAAACTTAAAAGCATCTTTTTCGATCAACACTGTTACTCGTTTTACCTGTTTAATTTGGCATCTATTTCGATCGCCTGACACAAAAAGTAAACAGAACAAAAAAGATGCCGTTGTTGGGCATCTTTTTTGTTCCAGCCAATTGGTGGAGAGTTCTCCACCACATAGTAAGCAGAAAACAAAAGACACCTTCTGTATGGTGTCTTTTGTTTTCCAGCAAGGTGGTGGAGAGTTCTCCACCAAAACATCTACTGAACGTTAAAAATGCCCTCCAGAAAATAAATGTATCAATGAAATCGCATGCAAAAAAGTGTTTTAACACAAGGTTAATGCATTAATCATAAGCAGTAACATGAATATAAATTTATAAAAGGCTGTGGAATAGTTGCATCCTTCTCTGAACGATTCTATCTATCCCACAGGACAGATCATCACGAGCAAGGTGGAAAGAGGAAACATCCTTGTTCACGATAATACTGGATTTTTTCATTAATGATTGTAACATCGCATTCAAGCTGTTTCGCAAGACAATGTTTGCATAAAAAAACAATCGCTCGACGAGTAATCAGCCTCCGGTATATAGCAATTTCATCATTCGACAATTCGATTCCACACTTTTCACAATATATCACTGATATCCACAACCTTTGCTCTAAAGATTTGACAATCAAATGCCATAATGGTTGTAACATAGTGTTCATCAATAGTTTCGACTGTTTCTCCAGTCCAAAGGTCCTTCATCATCAATTTCTTTTTGCAAGAACGGTTCAATCCAAGTTCCGCCATGCAAAAATACAGGTTGCTATTATGTCCGGAAAAGTTGAACAATCCAATCGCATAGTCACCATTTTCCAGCAATTTTGCCCAGATGAAGCAATCCTCCGACCCACCGGAAGCATTGTTCTCACAGCCACCGACAATAAATGGTTGCCACTGCGCTTTGTCCTGGTTGATTGCAAGGATGTCAGGATTCATTAATATTGTCTGAGTTTCCTTGTCCATATCACGAACATCGCAACCTATAAAAAGCGGTGATCCCAATATCGCCCACAGAGAATAATGAATACGATATTGAAGGAACGAACAGCCTTTTAATCCACAGTTACCTTCACCATTCATACCGACAATCAACATATCCATATCGTTAAAGCACCCGCAACTAGTATAAGGCTGGAGTGAGCGTTGTTGTGGTGCGAGATTCCTCACCGATTCCCATATGTCAAAAATATCTACAGTTGAACGCCACATATGCGCTCCGGTGGTTTTAATCCATTTGTATGTATCATCAACCCCCCACGAGCAAGCGCTGAAAAGGATATCACGTCCACAAGTCGCCAATGCCGTACCCATACGGCGATATAAAATTTCTCCGCTGTCTGTGGAAGGTTTGAAACAGTAGTCATATTTCAAAAAATCAACCTCCCACTCTGCAAAAGTTTTTGCATCGATAAATTCATATTCATAGCTACCAGGATACTGCCCGCAAGTCATATTCCCCACACAGGAATATATGCCGAATTTCAATCCTTTGCTATGCACATAATCAGCTACAGCTTTTATCCCGTTCGGGAACTTTTCCGCATTCGGTACCAGTTGATGTTTTGAATTGCGATGTTTTTCCTGCCAGCTGTCATCAATGACCAGATAGTTATATCCAGCAGCAAGCAAACCGCTATTGACAATTGCATCAGCCATTTCAAAAATCAATTTCTCATCAATCTTTTCTCCGAATGTGTTCCATGAATTCCAGCCTAAGGGTGGTGTGTGCTGTACCATAATTGAATCCTCCAAATATTTTATTTGCATGCCCGTTAATTGGCAACATTATTTCGTTATTGTTGATTTTCTACAATCAGTTTTCCAATGTTAATTTACTAATGATAATTGGCTACTGTTAATCGGTTACCGTTAATTTACCGCCAGGACCGCTTATCAAAACACTGGCTGCATAGTTCGCCTGTGTAATCGGGTATCCATCCGCCTGTACATTCTGAAAAGTCAGATCGATGCTATTGGTGCCGGTAGGCTGTGTTTTAATGAGAGCTTTCATATTTGCAGAGTATGTTATGTTTTTGAAGACCACACCACTGATTTTATTGTTTGGTGAATCTGTGCGTAAAACCGTTGTATTGATTGCTCTTCCATAATCATAGTAGATTTCGATGTTTTCAAAAGTAATATTGGATATATTACCACTTCCTACCTCGGCAACGATAACAAGACTACCTAATCGGTTATTGTCCCATATTGCATCTCTAAAGAGAACTGCGCATTCTTTAAAAATAACATTGTTAATATTTTTTTCAACTTCTCCGATTACACCAAATGCGCGTGCCTTGCTTCCCCATGCATAACATTTAGTAAAAGTCACATTCTCTGTGATTGCTCCGGCAGGACCACCAAGAGTTTTAACCTCGAACATATCATCGCCTGTACGAGCAAAGCACATCTCTACTGTAGAATCTGTTGTATTACACAAAGCGAATGCATCACTGTTTGTTTTCCATCCAAGCAACATCACATTACGTACTGAAACATTTTTGCTACAATAACTGATGAATCCCCACTCAGAAAAATTTATAATATTGATGCCATCCAAAACAACATTGCTACACGATGAAAACAGTATTCCTCGTCGCTCATGCCAATCGAGTTGCCCTCCGTCCATTGTACCTCTTCCCACAATTTTAATATTAGTTTTGCCATTTGCAGTAATAAACGGGTAACGTTTCAGTCCCCATCCGTTACTGGCTGAGGCTCCGGTTTCTGATTTATTCTGATTGTCTGCTTCGGAATCTATATCCATTGAATGTTTCGCAACTAATAAAGAACCTCTTCGCAAATATATTACGGTATTACTTTTTGTTATGTTGATATAATCAATGTAGTGTGTACCTGCATTATACACAGTTACATTATCAACTCCGTATTCCGCTTTGTATGCCGCGATTTCCGCATCTTCATCCTGCAATTTCCGTACCATGAGAACGAATGAATGTTGCTGGTTTGCCAATCCGCTTCCATTAGTTGTCAGGAAAGTATAAATCCCATAATTATTCACTCTTGCAGTAATTGTTCGGTTAGGTGTCACCTGCGTTTTGATCCCTAGATTCTGAGGGAGCACAATCGCATTTTGAAAACTGATATTCTGAGCCGACAAGGAAATATCCAGATAAAAATCCCCCGCTGGTACATCTACCATGGCAAAAGACTGTAAAGCCCCGGTGTTACCGGTTGCAACATATACTGGAGATGCATAAACCTGTACATCCGTGTTATTAACTTTCAACGTATAATAAGGAGAAATGGCAATACTGCTTACATCCCATCCGGCATTTCCAGCATATGATGCAGGTTGAGCAGCTTTAGCTTTATAATTTGCTTCAGTATAACCCAGGTTGGTAATAGTTTTGACTCTATCAGATGGCATCGTACCCGATGTTACCTTGCCAGCGACAAATCGTACTGTGCTATTAGTGGAAGATGAACTATTTTTGATAGTTGTTGTAGGGTTATTTTGTGATACCGATTGGCTGTTAAAACTATATCCGTCAGATTTAGAACTGCCAGCAGAAGACTGACTATTAACAGAAGACTGGCTCGCATCTGTCAGGGTATGGCTGTTTTGAATATTTTCGGTAGAAGATGTCAGACTATTGTCAGAATTTATGGTTTCACTGTTTCTACTAGGGCTGTTTTTGCTTTTGTCACAACCCGAAACAATCAATGTTAACATCGAGCATACAATGAGACCTGTTAAAGTAATAACAAAAAGATTTTTATTTTTCATCATTTTATTTTTCCTTCCGACTATTTATTAGTTTGAATATAAAATGCTACTATGAACCTATTTACTTGATACGTTTTCTGATGTTTTATTCAATATTGTCAGCGAAGACTGGCTATCCATAATCAATTGATTACTAATATTCTCACTGGTTAATAATTTGCCGTTTCCTACAACATTATCAAACACTGCTTCTATCTTGTTAGTACCGATTTGGTTGGTGTTAAAACTGTTAGGTATTGCTGAATTATAGACAATGTTTCTAAAAACAATATTTTCAATTTTCGTTCTTGTCTGATTTTTGCCGGTTATCGCTAAATTGATAGCACGTCCATAATCGTAAAAGATCTCAATATTCTCAAAAGTAACATTTGACACATTGCCACTTCCACTTCCAGCAATGACTACAAGGCTTCCTAAAATTTTGTTATCCCAGGTAGCATCGCGATAAATTACTGCACAGTTACGGAATGTAATCTCAGAAATATCTTTTTCCATTTCAGAAATAATACCAAAGCATCGCGCTTTAGAAGCCCATGCGATGCAATTACTAAAAGTTACGTTTTTGCTGACTGCGTCTATAGGACCGCCAAGTGTTTTGACCTCGAACAAATCATCCCCACTGCGTATAAAACAGTCGGAAACAGATGCATTGATGGTATTACAGATTGCAATACCATCACTATTTGTCTTATAACCAAAAATATTAATATCATGAATGTTGATATCTGAGCAGCAATATGTTATCAATGTCCACTCTGGAAAATTTAGTAACGTTAGACCGGAAATTTCAATATTAGAGCTGTTTGAAGCCATAAGCCCCCTGCGCTCGTGCCAACCAAGCTGTCCTGCATCAATTGTGCCATTTCCTGTAATTTTTATATTTTCTTTATAATTAAGGGTAATAAGTGGATATCTTTCTAGTCCCCATCCATTACTTTCTTTTGCGCCTATTTCTGTGTATTGTGTATTCTCTCCATACCCATCCTTGCCTTTGGCAATGAGCAGAGCACCCCTACGGATATATATCACTGTGTTACTTTCTTTTATATCAATATAATCAATGTAGTGAGTTCCGGGCTCGTAAACCTTTACATTTTCTTCTCCGTATGTTGTCTTATATTTTTTGATTTCTGTTTCTTCATCGGCATATTCCCTTACAAACAAAGTAAATGCATTAAACTGACTGATTTCACTTTCTTCATCATTCATCAGGAAGCTATAATCACCATATTTGCTTATAGTGGCAGTTACATTATTCCCATTTACCATGGGGGTTGTTTTAAGACTGGCAGGTAGAATTGTTGCTTTATTTAATTTGTAGCGTTGTGCTGTCAGTATCACATCCAGTTTCATTATGTCGTTCTTTTTTACATCCACTATAGCATAAGAATGCAATGCACATTCTTCGGAGGATCCCAAATAAACAACCGTCGAATAGACCGGGATTGCCTGTCCATTTATTGTCAATGTATAATCTGGAGATATGACCAGCGTTGGTTCCTTGTGTCCGCTGTTTCCCAAATAGGAATAACTCCCCCTGTTTTTACGGATATAAGTACCATCATCCATTCCCAATTCCTTGATTGTTTTAACAGAATCTGATGGATAGACGATTGGAATAATATCAGATTCGTATGAATCCATGCTGCTACTGTTGCTGCTAGCGTTATCATTACTGTTGCATCCAGTAGTAAAAAACGCAAACTGTGAGACTAAAATTAGTGTTACCAGCGTAAAAATTGTTGTATTTGTTTTTTTGATTTTTATTTTAATTTTATTTTTCATTTTCCAATCTTTCTGTTTTTTCAAAACAAATCCGAAGAAATAGATAATTGAATGTATTTGGATATTATTTAGAGTTTATTATTGTATAAGTGGATTGTTTGTCAATCTCGATATTTTCATGGATTGTATCTTCTGTCAGTAATACTCCATTGCCTGTGACATTGTCAAAAATAAAATCAATCTGGTTGGTTCCAATATTTTGCGTATTGAATAAATTCGGCAAGGCTGCATTGTAAACAACATTACGGAATAATATGTTTTTTACCTGTCTATTTTTCTGCTTTCCGTCAGTGTTGACAATATTTATTGCGTGGCCGTAATCATAAAATATTTCGATATTTTCGAAAGTGATATCAAAGATTCTTCCGTCTCCCTCACTACAGATAATTACCAGACTTCCCAGAATATCATTATCCCATATGGCATCCCTGTAGATAACTGCACAATCCTTGAACAAAATGTTGGATACATCCCTGATCAGTTCTGCAATGACACCGAAGCAACGAGCTTTTCCCGCCCATGCGATACAATTAGAGAAAGTCACATTCCTGCTGATAGAATCGTTTCCAGTTCCATTAAAAGTCTTGATTTCGAACAAATCATCTCCGCTACGGGCAAAACATCCAGATACAGTTGTGTCAACACTGTTACAGATAGCAAAACCATCGCTGTTTGTCTTATACCCGAAAATCTGTACATCACGAATATCCACATCCGAGCAACAGCTGGTAATTATATTCCACTCCGGGATGTTAAGAAGCGTCAGACCTGAAATTTCGATTTTTGAACAATGTGTCACCACAACACCATTACGTTCATGCCAGCCTAGTTGTCCACCGTCGATAGCACCTCTTCCGACAATATGCACATTTTGCTTATAACTGATTCCAATCAGCGGATAACGGCCCCGCCCAGATCCGTTCTCTTTGGCGCCCGCTTCAGTGTAAGGTGTGTTTTCTCCGTATGACGGGTTCCCTTTGGCGGTTAGAAGTGCTCCTCTTTTGATATAAAGCACAAAGTCGTTCTTTTCAATATTGATATAATCAATTGGATGTGTTCCAGGTTCATAAACTGCAACATTTTTTTCTCCGTATTTTGCTTTGTATCGGGCAATTTCGGTTTCTTCATCAGACCATCTTCGAACGAACAAGGTAAAAGCATTAAACTGGCTGATATCAGTATCCTCATCGTTCATAAGGAAACTATAATCCCCATATTCGTTAATCGTTGCAGTTATCTGATTCCCGTTTAAAGCAGGCATCGTATTTAAACTGGCTGGTAAAACGATTACCTTTTTTACTGCGGATTGCAATGAAGTCAGAACAATATCCAATTGCAACCCTTGCGTTTCATACACCTCCACAATCGCATAAGAATGCAGTGCACAAACTTCCTTGGTGCCGACATAAACAACTGTGGCATAGACTTGAATTGATTGCCCATTAATTGAAAGTTGAAAATATGGAGAAACTACCAGAGAAGGTTCAGGATGCCCGCTGTTGCCTTCATAGGTGAAGCTGCCACGATTATTTTGAATATATGTTTTTTCATCCATATTCCATTCATGAATTTTTTTAACCGTATCTGGAGGATAAATAGTGGGAAATAATTTAATCATAAGCCAAACACCTCATATCTATTCATTGTTTATTAGTTGTGACTAAAATGTATCTATCCTACAAGTCCGCTGCGATCTATGCTTTCGACAAAAAATCTCTGGGCAAAAAGATATACAATCATCAATGGAGCCATAACCAGTAGAACGCCAGCACTTCTGAGCATCGCAAGAACCTTGTAATCGCTCAGATCAAAATTCAAAACAGCACCGACAGCATTGTCTGAACCTGTCATCTTGAATTCTTTAATGTAAGTATTGAATATCTCAAATGACTGCGGTAGCATTCGTTCATTTGGTAACAAGATTGATGCGTAATCCATATCGTTCCATTGCCACACGAATGAAAAAAGCATTACAGTAACGATGATTGATACCGCGCCGGGAATCATAATACGGAGAAATATCCGAATGGATCCAGCACCATCCACCAGAGCCGCCTCTTCGGTTTCCCTTGGGATTCCACGAAAAAACTGCCGGAACAGAAATATGAACAAACCGTTTCTCAAGCCAAATCCCGTTAAAGAAACTAGAAAAAATGGTACATAAGTCGATGTCAGGTTGAGACCACTACCCTTTATTGACGTTATAATCCCGAAAATGTCGAAATCAATCAAATGCAGGTATAATGGTGTCAAGATTTGCTGAGGTGGCACCAGTATAGATAGTATGACAAAAACAAAAAGCAGATTTCTGAATGGAATTTCATAACGGGCAAAGGCATATCCGGCCATGAGACATATAAATGTCTGCATTACAGTTGCCAGAATCGAAATGAGCATGGAACGGCTCAATGCAAAAGTAAAATGCATTTCTTTCCAAGCAAATCCCATGTTTTCAAGAGTCCAATGTTTTGGAATCCATAACACACTGGTATCATAAAGATCCCGCGACTGCATTAATGATTTTGAAGCCATTGAAAGTACAGGATATAGAATGACAAAGGAAAATCCCAACAAAAAAACCGTACGTAAAATTGTCCATACTATTTTTGTACTTCTTTCCAGCTGTTTTTTACGGAGTATTTTCTGTGTATCTGATTCCATCAGCGCATTTGTTCTATTCAGAACCTTTTTCAGCATATCCATTTTGCTCCTTAATTTCTCTTTATCATGTATAATAAAATGTTCGCCGCGAGAAATACCAGAATGTAATTACCAGTACAACGGAAAGCATCAGACAATACAACCAGCCCATAGCACTTGAAAGCCCGAAATCAAACTTCTGGAATGCAAGTGTTTTGACATAATCCATAACTGAATTGTTTACCGAAGTAAAAGTATCAACGATTGAGTAAACAATATTGACCAGAATCATTGGTGTCACCATTGGAAAAGTGATTTTCCAGAAGCTTTCCCATCCTGTCGCGCCTTCTACATGAGCCGCCTCATAAAGCGAGGCTGGAACTGCGTTTAGTGCCGCTAAAAAAATAAATATTTGAATGCCGGATGAAGTAACCACCTCATATACCCGGTCCACAGGGGCAGTCAACAATTCCACGATTTTATCAGGCATTCCAAGTTTCAACAAATAGCTTGATAAATTCATACTTTTAAGCACCTGAACTGCTGAAGCGGCATTGTCAAGCGCAGCGTCCAGACTGCTGGTAGTGGCGTTTCCGAAGTTGCTTTGCAATTGTAGAAACAAACCAGAAGACATGATGACAGGAATGAAGAAAATGAATTTTGCCAATGCATTCCCATGAAATTTCTGTTTGAGCAATACTGCGACGAAAAAGCTGAATACAAGCAGAACTGGTACATTATAGAGCAAGTCAAGCATAGTTTCCGCCAAATATTGCAAAAATTTAGCATCACCTGTCAGTGCGTAGATATAATTCGCCAAACCCGTGAACTTAATCACATAACCGTTATCAACAGTCAGTGTACAAAAGCTGAAAATAATGGAGGAGGCTAGTGGTATAATAAATACCAGCAACAAGCCCACAATCCAAGGTGATAAGAATGCATATCCGACTAAAACTTTTTTTTGTCGAAGTGATATGCGCCTTTTCTTTATTATCATGATAATCAATCCTTTCCCAATAATAATTGCATTTAAGTTTTTTGTGCTACAAAAAAACCAGATGCGGGCACGATTCCATCTTCAACAGTCTTATCGACAGACGAATAGTTCACATACACACGTACTCCGTTATCATATTCTGTACAATAAACCTTATCCATGACTGAATGATGATCTGAAATCCGGGCATTTCCCACTTTGGACAGTGCATTGTTGACTTTTGTATATGATGATATGAGCGATTTTTTCCAATCTGTATAATTTGATGAGTAATTTGTTGTGTACTCTGTATTCTTTAGATTGCTCGATTCGCAGGCAGTCAGCTGGTAGTGAAGGAAAACACCGTATTCGATGGATTTCAACAGATACTGCGATGAATTTGGTACCAGGTTCATCGCGTCGCCATACATTGTTGTATTGCCGTGTAAAACAATCTGAACAAATGGAACATCCTCATCAGTTGTGCTGAAATTACTGGATCCCAATGGCATTTCTGTAATTGCGCTTGCGTATGGAAGTGCAT
This sequence comes from uncultured Oscillospiraceae bacterium, assembly GCA_964652975.1. Taxonomy (GTDB): domain Bacteria; phylum Bacillota; class Clostridia; order Saccharofermentanales; family UBA5734; genus CAZZCN01. Next base: position 16,442 of record CAZZCN010000013.1, read on the forward strand.
ATGCGAAAGCTTCACTAAGCATGACGTTTTTTACTGTGTTCTTGACGGTTGCAAGATGCTGAATCATAATATCCTGGGAATCAACCCGGTCAATCGTATTCTTTTCGTTAAAGTCCGAGTATAGTGCACTGCCGGAAGACCGGAGTGAAATGCCATCTATATTAAGAGATTTATAACTTTTGAGAAAGCGATCTGTCAGTTCCTGTATTTTGCCAGGTGAACGGACATGTAATTTAGCAGGTACAAGTCCACTGCCTGAATTTTCCGCCTGCTGGGCTAAAGACAAAACAGGTATCTGTACGGAAGAAAAATCCAGTCCGCGGGATGCGTCCCTCAAAGGTATGAATCCCAGAGAGCTTTTGGCAAAAGTCTGAAATTCAACATCCGGATAAACATTAATTCCGTTTGCTTTTGCATATTCAATGGTTTCATCCAATTGCTTCCTATCCCCTAGTTCCTTTTGTAATTTTATTTTTGAAATATAGTCATGGTAATATCCTTCATTGAACCAACCGGTCAGTTTCCAATCCAGATTGGTAATACCACTTTTCAACAAGTCAGCCATAATTTCACGATTTTCAGCATAACTGGTCATACTTATCACACCTGTATATGAAACCCCTAGAAAATTCTTGTATCCAACCAAGCCATCCAATGTCTCGACAAGCAAAGGAACATTATTTGAAACAGATGATTCCCCGGGAGATAGTTTGCCTGCTTTGGCAAGACGGTTCCGATAAGTAATGGCCATATCCACATAATCACTATCCTGTTTCAAGAAGCAATACTCCACACGACAATCTTTATCAAACAGTTGTTTTTCAAATACCAGCACATTCGCACTATGGGAATCATTTCCACTTAAATAAACCTTGTCTCGATCAATCAATCGGAATGATGCATATACAGCGTTTCTCGAAAAGTATTCACCTGCCTTATGTGCATGAATCGTAGCCTTGCTCTCGGCACCATCCATGACTGCCATGAAAACACCATCGCCGTCTTTCATTCCGAATACCGGGAGCAGGACTTTCTCATTATCCTGTTTATTGTTCTGCAGCACATTTGATGTCTGAGTCAGATCAAGGCCATATACCGGTAGAGCTAATTCAGTCCGGTCCTGGTATGACCTGGCAAAGTGCATTAATGCTCCACTTCCATCAGGTACAAAAATATACCCTTCGCTGCCTTGTTTCTGTTTCCCGAATCCTTCCAAAAGAGATATCTCATATGGTGGATAATCACTGGAGAATTCAATGAACTCGGATGGAGCGGACACTACTAATCCATCAGCTCCTAACTCATACTTTAATACAATCGTGAAGAATGCTTTGGATGTCGCATCTGTCGCAAGCCCGTATTCAGTATTGTCCTCAGCCAGATTTTCTTCGGTATACCCGACATCAATCATAATCCGAAGAATGTTCTTAAAGTTGTTTTTTCCCTTGGACTTGATTCTCCAGGCTTTTTCATTCTCATAATATTTATAATAATCTTCCATTTCTGCTTTACCATTAGCATCAAGTTTGGATATGAACAGTTCCTGGAATCGTTTGTCAGAGAGGACAGACGGGACATCGTCAACAGTTTTCTCATAATCACCAAGCCGGTATCTCACACACAGGCTCTCGCCGACGATATATGCCTGCGCCTGATTTTTGTCCACACTGTCAGTTTGGCTGCTCATCTGCAGTACTGTACCGGATGCATCATAATATTTTAGTGTGAACTGATTATTGGTGGATGCGGTATCAGTAACAGTCTGCGCATTTGTGGACCAGGTCACGTTTGTCTTGTGGTCTTCGACACGAACCGCCATTCCTGGCTCAAGAAACAGTGAAAACTGGTCGTTTTTTAATGTCGGTGTGTTGTTATCCGGTTCAATGACGTTCGTCCATTCTTCTCCTGCATATAATTTATCCTGCAACCCGCCTGCGTTGTTACAACCAGACAGTAATAGAGTAAACGACCCCACAAGGGCTATTATACATACTAGTCTATGTTTACTCACGTTACTCCTCCTTATTGAAAAATATTCTAATATTACGATTGACCTTATTGATTTCAGACACGGAGTGCAAGCTCCCTGTATATTGTATAAACAAAACTGCCAAGCTCTTGCATCAGGCTGAAAAACAACAGGCAGATAAATATAATAATGGCAGCACTTGCTGTGGTTAGTATAAGTGTTCCGAACATTTTTCCTATATTGTATTCATGAATGACTTGAATGCCTAGGAAAATCATCAGCCCTGTCCATACAGCGCCAGTCATGTCAAAAATTGTCAAATAAGCCACATCATTCAATGACAATAGGTTTGATAGCAACGGGGAGATAAAATTGAACATGATTAGTGGAACCAAGGAATAGCACACTACCAGAAAAATATCTGTCATTGTTCCCTTGCCATCAAGCAATGTTGTAATCGCCCAGTTCGAAATACAGAACAGTAGTATAGGGAGTATCAAAATTTGAATCTGATAAAGAATATCCAACGGAACATTATAATTGTTGTTATAAATAAAACCTCTTGTCTGTCTATTGAAAATAATGGATATCAAAGCAGCAAACAACAACATTAATCCTGTTTTCAGGCTTCCTCTTTTCTCAAATTTCATTTCCCAGAAACCATCCAGCGGGTGACGGAGTATATACATCGCAAATTTCATATCAAAACCGTACCTTTCTCTTGCGTGCGTATCGACGCGCCATGAAGATGATTCCTGCCAGCAAAATTACGCCACTGATCACAGTTAATGCAACCAAATCGAAATTTTTGTTAAGCCACTCGGAAGTATATTGAACAAATGATTTTGAATATCCTGTTTTAACATTTGCAATTTTGAAATATGCCATAGCTTCGTCGTAACGTTCAAGACGATATAATCCGTACCCTGCTTTGACATAAGCCAGATCAAAATAGCTGTTTTCACGTATTACCTGTTGCCAAAGATCCACACTGACCTCATATCGCTGTTGGTAGTATGCCTCCATGGCCCGTTGAATCAGCTGAGCGTATTCAGTAGGAACATATGTGATAATCTGGCATAATGAACGGTCCAGTATATATAATTTGCCAGCGTTATACAAAATAGCGGACGGCGATTCTACCGCCCCTTTCTGTCTGGTACCCAGTGCACCGAATACAAACAGCATATTGCCATCAGAGTCGTAGGCGAATACCCTTCCTCTTTTACCGTCCAATGCATAAAAGTTTCCATATTCATCAGATGTGATATCCACAAAGGAGGAAGGTCCGGTCGTTACCTCGTTGTAATCACTGTATGCGACATACAAAGCATCTCCAGATACTTTATTGGAACCATTGATTGGTTTACGTACCAGTACATCATTGCCGGAGGGATTGAGGCGGCGGATCGGGTTTTCGACATTTCTCACTGATGTGACGGCATATATGAACCCTTGACTGTCCAGGGAAATATTTGTGTATTCAACTGGAACAAAGGATGAAAGTTTTCCTTTCTGTTCCTCACTCATAATTCTTTTCCACAGCAATTCAATTGCAGAAGGAACTACCCGATTGCTACCGATGAATCCCACGAACATCCCGGATTCCGAAAATTGTATAATTCCTTCGAACACATTCTTGCAAAGAACAAACAATCTGTTGGAAGAATCCACAATCAACTTTAAAGGAATGAATTGAAAGGTGTCTTCAAGCACATCCGAAGTTTCTTTGGGATTTTCTATAGTCTTCAACAGATTCCCTTTTTCATTCAGTACAACCACGCGATTATTACCAGAATCTGCAATATACAGATTGTTGAGGGAATCGAAACATATTCCCTTCGGTGCATTGAATGTATCTGGATTTTCATTTAATGGATTTTTAAAACCATCAATAGTTCGTACCAATTTGAATAAGGCATCGAATTCATATATACAATTAACCCCGGAGTCACAGATGTATAAATTACCCTTGTTGTCAAGAGTCATATCTTCTGTTTGTTTGAATGAAACACCAAGAGATTGTGCGGTATGAATAGTTTCTGTCAGATAAGCCTGTGGAGCTGATACATCGACAATACCCTGGTTTGTATAGGAATACAGGTACGATTGTCCGGCTGCCGAGACAGTTGATGATTGTATTACAACGATTAGTGTGCAAATAATTGCCAGAAGCACCTGTGTTTTTTTCATAGCACTGTTTATTCCTTTCATATGTTTTGTTTCGTGTTCTTTACAATCTTTTCAAGATTTGATGGCTATTCCTTGATACCGGAAAATGCCATGGTATTGATAATCCGTGTCTGATTGAACATAAAGACCGCCGCGGGTATTATCAACATCAATACGCCTACCGCCTGTGCAGCGCCAATGCGTATCATACCGCCGCTTGTGATTTGTGTCAGTGCATACGGCAACGTTTTAAGCTGTTCATCATATACATATTGTGAGTTGTTCTGGGACCAGATCTGTTGAAACATTAGAATCACCACTGTCAGCCAGGCAGGTTTGGACATTGGCATGATAATCCGCCAATATATCGCACCTTCCGAGCAACCGTCTATCCTTGCTGATTCGATCAGCGTGTCAGGAATAGTGGTCATATAGTTTTTCATAATAAACAATCCGAGTGCTGCTCCCATACTAGGTATGATTACCGCCCAATAAGTGTTCAACCATCCGAATAGAGAGATTGTTAAATAATTGGCTATATCATTGATCGCAGCAACGAACATCAATGACAGCAGGATCATTGAGTTAAAGAGTTTGACAAGCGGAATCTTTAATTTCGCCATCGGATATGCTGCCATCGATGCAAGCAGGACATGCCCGGTAGTGGTTGCGACAGTGATGAACAAGGTATTGAATGCATAACGTTCAAATGGTACCCAGGTTGTCTTCATTAAACTGAACAACATCCGGAAGTTATCAAAGGTCGGGTGTTCCGCAAAAACACGTGGAGGATAATAGAATAGTTCATTAATCGGTTTCAATGACATATTTATTGACATAAGAAGTGGAATAAAGCTAAACGCGGCCAGCACTCCGATAATAGCCAGCATGAAAACATCCCCGTAAGCTTTTCGGTTTCGTTTCGGGGCATCGGTCAAACTTATTTTGAAACGATATTTTTCTGATTGAGTTTTTGAGTTTTTCATCATTCCCCCACTTTCCGCAAGCTACGTAGCACAAAACGGTTTATTAGAATCATGAAAGTAAACAACAGAACTGCGATTGTGCAGGCATATCCACGCTCCACGCGATAGACACTGTAATCCAGCATATGTGTCATAATCAGGTGTCCTGAGTAATTTGTGCTTGGGAATCCCGCTAAATTCATGGAAACAGAAGTATTCGCAAACATGGCGGTAATCTGAAGAACCGCTGCTGTCATAAGGTGTGGTGCCATCAATGGTATTGTTATATAGAAAACTTCCTGAAGCCGGTTCTTTACCCCATCAATTGCTGCGGCTTCATAGAATTGCACATCCACAGTCGATGCGCCAGCGCGCATTGCCAGAAATCCGATTCCCATACTCATCCACAATTGCACCGCGATAATCAGCGGAAGTACATACTTATCTGTGGTAAACCATTGAATCGGTTCGGAAATCAACCCGACGTTCATCATTATACTGTTCACGAAACCATACATATCTCCTGAAAAGATGATACTCCAGATGATATATACCGTTCCAGAAATAGTGGGTACGTAAAAAATGAATGTCAGAACGCCCTTGAGATATCTATTCAGGTCATTTATTGCCCATGATGCAAAAAAGGAGATTGCATAACCAATCGGCCCGGTTATCAGTGCAAAAATCAATGTGTTTTTTACTGCTATCGCAAAAACCTCGTCGTTGACAAAGAGATTCCGATAGTTTGCAAACCCCACAAATACCGGCGCTTGTAGCACGCTATACCTGGTAAAACTCAACACTATGGAAATAACCACAGGAATAACAGTAAAAGTCAGAAATATCAGCATAAATGGAGCCATCAGTCCGTAGGCTGCCTTGTATTTTTTCATCAACGCCCAGCGTCTGCCCCATCCGGTTGGTTCTATCATAACGTTTTCACTCCAATCCGAATTCTTGTCGTTTGTTGCGAATTTCCTTGTTGATTTTATCTACCTGGTCCAAGATAATTTCTCTGGCATCTTCCCCGGAATTGATAACTGATTTTATAGCATTATCCACGCTGCGGCCTACATAATATCCACCGGGCACCTCTGGAATTCCTATAACATATTTCCACTGTTCGCTAATCTGTTTAGTAATGTTTGTCGTCCAGCCAAGTTCCTGCATTGCCTGCATGTTGGCTGTAGGCCATCGGGCGGAGGATCCTTGTAGAGCCTCTATTTCACGGCCATATCTTACCTGGGTTTCTGTTGATGTCCACCATTTCATAAGCTCCCATGAAGCATTCGGGTTTTTTGCATTTTCAAAGATGACACATGCCGTTCCTGAACTTGAAACCGAGCGGTCAATGGTACCGTCGTTTTTACGTGTACCGGGGATTGGAGCCATACTCCAAAGACTTTGTATTTCCGGGGCAGCTAGTGCCAATGTGTTGTAAAAAGTGTAAGAACTGATTAAAAGAGGCATTTCTCCTGTCCGAAACCGGTTTATTTCACTGTAAAACTTAGGAAAATTATATTTATTATAAAATTCAGACCATTGAATAAAACAATTGACAGCCGGGAGAGTGTTCAATGTGCACATTCTTTTGTCCTTGTCATAGACTGTAGCTCCGTTTTGTAGAAGCAAAGCTGCATAAACGGGGTTCAAACTTGTCGCCTGGCTGCCGGAAGTGGTTGCAGACGGCGAGGGTAACCCGATTTCCATATTCTGTTCCTGGAGTGTGGGAATCATTTTGTACAAATCCTCCCATGTCTGAGGAACGGATAAACCCATTTCCTCAAAAACATCTGTCCTGTAGAAAAGCATTGGAAACATCTGTTGTTCGGGTAATCCGTATAATGCACCACCCAGCCGGAAGGGTTCGACAGCACTGTCCGCAAAGCGTTTAAGTACTTCATCCAGATCCTTGAATTTACTCAGATCGTATAAAGCGCCTCTGACTCCGTAGTTAAGTGGTTGTGCCTGGTCCATGAACAATGCTACGTCAGGTCCGGTGCCACTTGATACAGCTTGCAACAAAATACTCATATCCACCAGTTTTATGTTCAATCCGATTTTTTTACTGGAAGTAAAGCTGCTGTCCGCCATGTCTTTAATAATCATCGATTGATCGCGGCCTATTCCCAGCCACAGAGATATCTCATCTTGGATTTCAGATTCTCCGCTCAAGCTCTCAATTGCATAATAATCATATATAAATGAATAAACGAATCCTTTGAATGACGACCAGGTTTCTGCGAAGAATCCGGCGTTTGCAGGAGGCAGCGGATAGGTGCCAGGGGTCAGTATGATATAATCGATCAGAAGTGGCACTTCACTGGCGGATGCCAGCCAGGATGAAACATTGTTGATATTGTCACTGAGGTCAATCTGACGTTCCGGTAGAGTGTCTGGGTACTTGATCAGACTTTTAATCTGAACCACCAGCTGGTCGATGAAACGTGATTGCTCACCTTTTATTCTGTTTAAAGCAACCATTGCCTTATTAGCATTTTCCAGCCGGTCCGAATAATCTTTTAACAAAGTGAACAATTCCGGCATATTGGCTTCCAGCTCATAATCACGAAGTGGATCGGGGAAACTGCCAACAATCATTTTTATCCTGCGGTATAAGGTGTTAAGCTGTTGAACGATATCACTTATTTCGGTTAATGTTTCTGTCAAGTTTCCGATAACTGCTTCCAGCCTGATGGTGTGAAGTCCTTTTGAAAGATAAAATTCATAAGGATTGTCCTTATCCCCGAGTGTCAGCATCTGCCACCGCAGATTGAACGTCACAGAAATTGTTGAAGCTTCTTCAAACGGGATCTTGCCATCAATATAAATACAACGGCTGGCATAAGCTCCAGAAACAAAATCCTGCTTGGTCCGAAGAGATAAATTATACAATCCATCCTCCGGAACATCCACATCCCATTCCAACCATTGCTGACGATATCTCCATGAATTGCCACCGATCGAATTCAGCAATATCTTTGACTCATCGTACGGACTATTGATTGGAGATGTACGATCCTCGATTGCATAAAGTGTTGAATCGGATTTTCGTACAACATCCTCACCTTCCACAGTAATCTCTTTGGTCGTTTTTTGATATCCTTTATCGGAATATTGTTTCTGAACTGTTTCATATGATAAGGCATCAGTATTTACCATAAGGGTGATATTGGCAATTGCCATCGGTTCTGATATTGATTCAAGTGCGATTTTGTGGTTTCCTGGCTCAAGATATAATTTCATGCTGTCATCTCTGTATCCAATAGAACTATGAAGCATTTCCTCCTGCCAGCAAAATTTTTCAACCTGTGGTCTTCGGTACTCATTCCCGGATTCTGTAAAAATTTTATTCTGTCCCTCGTTTACCCATACACGGTTAAACTGCAGGTTTTTTGCTTCTTTATAAGGAATTGAACCATCCAGATACAACTGACGTTCAATAGCTCCACCTTTGCCTTCCATGGCATAATATGAAACCAGGACATCATATAATCCGGGCTGTGTGACGGTGAATTCCCATGTAATGATACCGGAGTCACCTGTGATTACAGCATTTGTATTTTCTACTATTTTTACAGATGCCTGCATATCGTCCGAGGCGGTGAAACGGGTCATATCAATAGATATCTTTGTACCTTCCGGTGCATTGTTTCTGCCCTTCAAATACTGATCATAACTGATCGTTGTCAGACCGTCACCAAGCGCATGATTCTGTATCTCTGTTACGACTGTTGATTCTGCGGATGTTTCGACTGTAGTCGTTACAGAATTCGCATAAACTGTTGTATCCGTCCATGTATACAAAAGCACACAGCCACCAAGAAGTATACACAACAAGACAGATACCCACCGTTGAATCATACTTACAATCTCCTATCATAAAGCCACGTATTCTAATTATAAAATTTACTTTTTCTAAATATGAAATTTACTTTTTATTTAATGCTTCATCAATTTTTGCCTGTATCTGGTTATTCACTGTTGCGATTGCAGAAGCCGGTGTCTGGTTGCCGACAACAACCTCTTCAAAAATATTCTGAGCGACAAGGGATCCCAGTGATACAGCCAGATCGAGAGATGGTTGTTCAATAATACCATTTTTCATATCAACCAGAAAATCAACATCCTTCATATCAGTATAAGACTGTGCCAGCAAATTCTCTTTGTACTCGTTCAAATCAAATTCGTTGTACGCATCTCCGCGTGATTTGTCCCATGTTCTCTGTGCATACATCCAGAATTGTGCAATATCGTCCGCAGGATAGTTCGTCTTTGTTGGTATCGCCCAGTAAACAAAAGAGGAGGTCGTGTTATAAATAATTTTTTTATCGTTAAAAGGCGCAATTGGTGCAGTGACAACTCCGAAATTTGTCATCCCCATTTTGATCAGACGAGCACCGCTTTGTGCATATGTAAACAGTACCTGTCCATCCAGGAATGCATTCTCTGCTTCATCCATCGCTTCCGGACCTTGAATCCATGTACCTACAAGCGAACTTTCCTTAGCCAGTTTTTGTATGAATTCCAGTACAGCAATGTTGTTCTTCTGGAAATCCTTGTGTGTGAACCCATTATAGTACTTGCCATCCGTTGGATCGAGTACTACTGTCTGCACTCCGTTTGACGAACCCAGTACTGTATCCAAATTATAGATTGCTGCACCATAACGTTTCTTAGCTGCATCTGTTGCTGCTACACAGTAATCATAGAAAGCATTCCAATCCCACTTGCCTGCACGGGCCAGATCCTGGGGATCCGACAAATTCAAAGTTTTTAGCATTGTTCGATTGTAAAACAAATTGCCAGTCGGAAGTACAATGGGGCTTTTAGGATTAAGTCCGTAATAATGACCATTGAATTGACACATACTCGTCATCCAGTGACTGCGTTCCTCCTCACTCATAGCATTCAGATACTTGTCAGTCTGTGTCAGCAAACCCTGGTTGATTAATCCTACATTATTCCAGGAGTGCGATAAAATGATATCAGCATAAACGACTCCCGCCAGACTTTTTGATACGATTTTGCTGAAATGATCAGATTGAGTAGTAACAAGCCATTCCACTTCACAATTAAATTTCGTGCCAGCCTGTTTAAATGCATTATATAATGCATCTTCTCCGGTGGAATTACCGAGTTTGGGCTGTGATGAGTCAGCCCAGGATGAAATGGTTATTTTGCCGCCTTTAAAATCCGCTGATGATTCATTACTGACTGTACTTGACGAACCAGTGGCTTTGTTTCCGCCATTACAGGCTATAAATGAAAATGTCAGCAATAACGTCAGCACAATGCTTGTTCTATATAAATATTTATTTTTCATATTAGAGCTGCTCCTTTTCGTTTCGCATTCAATATTCTGTTGCTTAGACACCCGGGGTGTTTTTCTTTCTGCGCATGATCACTATTCCTGTAATTGCAGTAGCTACCACAACAATAGCAATAACTATAATCCACCAGGTGTTGTTTTTACCAGGCTTGTCTGGTACTGTGGAAGTATTTGAACTTGCACTGCTTTCGTTTACTGATGTTACTGTACTGCTGACAATTGAATCATCATTCGATGAAACTGACGATTCCGATAATGATGATGAAGAATTAGAATCCTCACTGATTACAATACTTTGCGATAACGATTTAGAGGATGTACTACCACTTTTAACCGGTGTGCTTGTCACTGCGGTTGTTGGCTGACTGGATGCCGCAGCCGCAGTAGTGCCGCTTAATGTCAGGTGTGAGAACCCAATCCAGTTAGGTGTCCATTCAGCATAAGTTGCAATGGTCACATAAACATCTTTACCGCCTGACGCCCATTTACTTAAATCGAAAGAATATTCCTCGGTTGCGCTTGGAGGATTCGGTGTGACAGGCGGACTGATTGCCAATTTATCAGCATATTCTGTCCATTTTGTTCGATCAAATGAATAATTTTCTTTGAATACATAAATGTTCATCCAGTATTTTTGGGCCCATTGTTCTGCAGTAAAACCACCATCTTCATAAGTACCGATACGACCTACAAGATCAAGTTTCAATGATTGTATTTTTTCGTTTGTGGGAGCGGATACCTTATAAGTTATATATCCAACATAATATCCGTCTCCATTAGCTAAAAGTCCATCGCCACCTGAAAATTTCCAATGATCTTCCTCATATGCACCGATGGATTCAATGCCACCCCGATCTTTTACGAATCCTGAACGCAATGCGCTGAAATCCTTATTGATGAAAACCACATTACCTGTTGCAGATACTGTTATTGCACTCATTGACAGTATAATAAGTGTCATCATGATTGCTAGATATTTCCTCATAAATTCATATTCCCGCCCTTCTTAAAGAATGCGAAAGTTCCCCGTACATTTGATTATTAAAAATATACCTTAGGATTCGCAGTTAAACAATATCCGTCCCGTGATTAACATCTCCGGGACGGATCATCCAATCACTATTTTAGCATTTTTGCTTTTTGGAAGCAATCATCAAGGCTCCAATGCTGGTTGCAGCCAATATCATTTCCGCTATCGGAAGAGCGGCACCGGTATGTGGGTTGCCATCATCAGCTGTTTGGGTTGGAGTTACTGTTGGTGATGTTGTTGGTGTAACTGTTGGTGTAGCTGTTGGCTCAGCTATTTCTGTCGCAACTGCCGTCAAAGATAAGGTGCGATATCCAATCCACTCTGGCGAACCGGTGGTCATCTGCATAACGGAAACATAGATTTCTGTTTTTCCTGCTGCAGCTGAAGATAAATCAAAATCGTGAATATCCACGTAGCTTCCTGAATTTGGCATAGTGCTGTCATATGCATTCTCAAAATGGATTGCTTCTGCACTCTTGCCACCTAGTTCTGACCCTACAGGCTGTGTATCATACACAAATACTCCGAAAAGATTCTCATTTTCATTATAATCGCATATTTTCCCGACAATCTGCAAATCTGCATCGCTGAATTGTTTTCCTTCAGGTGCTGTCAGTTTCCAGGTAGTCCATGTGACGTTGTAGCCGTTTTTTGTGTATAACGTGTTCTTTCCATCCTGTAATCCAACTTGATAGTTAGTACTTGCATCGACAGCTCCTAGCATCTCTGCAGTTATTGAAGTTGAAACAGGCATTGCTGTGAAGTCCAATTGAATTGATAGTCCGTCCTCGGAAACTATAAGAGAAGGACTTGGGATGTCTTCAATCACTGTTGTTAGTGAAAGACTGCGATATCCAATCCACTCTGGTGAACCGGTGGTCATCTGCATAACGGAGACATAGATTTCTGTTTTTCCTGCTGCAGCTGAAGATAAATCGAAATCGTGAATATCCGCATAGTTTCCTGAATTTGGCATAGTGCTGTCATATGCATTCTCAAAGTGGATTGCTTCTGCACTCTTACCACCTAGATCTGACCCTACAGGTTGTGTATCATACGCAAATACTCCGAAAAGATTCTCATTTTCATTATAATCACATATTTTTCCGACAATCTTCAAATCTGCATCACTGAATCGCTTTCCTTGTGGTGCAGTCAGTTTCCATGTCATCCATGTGACGTTGTAGCCGTTTTTTGTGTATAATGTGTTCTGTCCGTCCTGTAATCCAACCTGATAGTTAGTACTTGCATCGACAGCTCCTAGCATCTCTGCAGTTATTGAAGTTGAAACAGTCATTGTCGTGAAGTCTAAACTGACTGAAGGAGCTGTGGATTCCGCAAGTACACTGAATGAGAATAGTGAGATTACGCTGAGCATTACTAATGTGATAGTTAAATAAATTGATATGAGCTTTTTCATTCCTTTTCCTCCTTGGATTGTTGTCTATGTGACTGGAAAACATTATTAATCTCCCAGCCCGGTTGAATATTCCAATGTTCCTGTCTGATTACTTTTTACACACTGTTATAAAGGTTATAAAGACTTTGTAACAATGCTTCAAAACAATTGTTGGTCGATTCCTTCCATCGATTGGCTCTCCAGTGGTTATTGCAGACTGTTTGTCAATCCTAGGTTATCAACAAAGGGGATCTTGCAATGCCATACTGTTTAAAACGTCGCGGTGAAAGGCTCAGTATAAAAAGTCCTGTTCCACGGTGACATTTTGTCAAACAAATTAATTGTGATGCATGAAGATAATTGTGTTTATCATTGTCTATTTAGTTATAATAACATACGTTTATCGACCTTTACCTATATTGTATATATTTTATTCATATGTCAATGTGCTATTAATATTTCCTATATCAATTTTTCATTAACGTTTTTGCTTTTTTATTAACGTTTTTGATTTTTCATTAACGTTTCTAAAAAATTGATGTTCAATCCGATTGTGCGTAATATCTGTAAATGAAATATATTTTCTATGTATTATGGTTATATTAAACATTTTTCAAAGGGATATATCAAGATTGTATTGTTGCGTATACATTCTATAATGTTGCATGCTAAAATAATGATTTTGATGTATAATGAAGTGGTGACGATCAGAATGGATAGCGGATGCAAACAATTCAGGCGGACCCCGTCAATTATAAAATAAGGAGACAACACAATGGATAGTAGTAGTTTACAGTTACTTCACAACTCTCTGGAACATATCCCGAACCCTCATATATGTATGTTACAGCTTGGTTGGGAAAAATGCCACCCGGGATATTCATATACAAACTATAGAGATTTGTTTTTGGTGCATTTCATTCACTCTGGTGAAGGAACCCTCTCAATTCATGGTCATACTTATTCACTTCAAGCCAATGACATATTCTTGATACGTCCTGGCGAAAAAGCAGTTTATACTGCAAGCCAGGAAAATCCCTGGCACTATTACTATTTTGCATTCAACGGAGTTTTTGCACCTGAACTCGTTCAGCGTACCGCATTTCGCGACAATCATTGCTGGTTCTCAATGAAGGATGGCCAGCTTGCTGATATGATTATCGAAGCCACAATAGGAATGGAAAGCAGTCGCGCCGCAGATTTGTATGCTCTTCAACAGTTTTTTCGCTTTATGGCTCTTATTGTCGACGACAGTGGACTATATGAGCCACATATGTCTCAAGCTCAACAATATGTGGCACAAGCGCAGCATTATATTCAAATCCAATATGCTCAACCCATCAGAGTTGCTGATATTGCCAAACGTTTGAACATCAACCGCAGTCATTTTTATCGGATTTTCCGTGAATGTACCGGTATCAGTCCCGAAGAGTATATCGTGGATTACCGCCTTCAACAAGCAAAAAAATTGATGAGTGAGACTCAGTACCCGATCAGTTATATTTCACAATCTGTAGGATTCAATAGCTATTCAAATTTTTATACCATGTTTGCAAGAATAAATGCCTGTTCACCAAATGCATATCGTCAGCAGCAAAATTATATTGATATAAATGAGGATTCCGGATTTTTTCAAAGCTCGTTTCCTATAAAAGAGCATTCACATTAAGATAAATCGCCTTTACCTCAACTCCTGTTTTGAAAACAAATACTGCCTCCACCATGGACTGCACCTTAACCTTTTCTATTAGCCTGCGGAATAAGTCCTCATCAAATTTAATAAGTGTGGTATCCTGCTGGGTTAAATATTGTCTGTATAATGGTACAATGGGGGTCGCGTAGTTGCGTATTTTATATACTGGTAAAGCACACAAAATATATAGATAGTGAACCAGCTTAACTTTGTATTATGCTATTATAATGAGATACTGGATCTTTCTACTATTTCTAAAACAATATCATTTATGTTTTTTTCATCTGTAAAAATTTTCACTTCTGTTATTTCTGTATCAAATGCAGTTAAGCTTTTGTCAATGTTCTGTGCTGCTCAAAATAACACAATTTTACACAGTTTATCCAGATTAGCTACAATAAAAATACGCCTTGATAAAGCAATGAAGGCTTTTCAAGGCGCAAATTATTTTGTTTTAATTGTATCTATTTTTATTAGTTAAAATATAGCTTTCAGGCTTTGCGTTTTCTTCTTTTGATTCGCATAAGAAGCCCCGCTGAGCTAATTATGCCGACTAATGCCACTAATATGCCTGTATCTCCTGTTCCAGGGTTATTGCTTCCATTTGCATTGCTGCTTGCAGAGCCGTTAGCGCTCGTAGTGCTAGAAGATGAAGCAATAGCAGAGCTTGCATCCGAAGTTAAATCTGTTAAATAAATATCCCCGTCTTCGTCATTTAATGTAAAAGACGTGCCTATCTGCCCTGTGGCAACGCTTTTTCTGTTTTCAGCAAAGGTTATTGTTTTAGTACCGTTGCTCATAGGATTATATATAGCTGTACCATTTGTAAATTCTCTCTGCCATGCGTTATCGGACCGTTTATAGCCTGCCGCTGTTGGTGTTCCTAAGGGAGCATCCCAGAACGAATACCAGTCATGAGCATGGCTCCATGTATCAGCAAATAAGCAGTAACCGTCACCATGAGTTAGGCTAAGTGTTGTTGTGGCTCTCATTCTATTTAATTCATTTCTGCTTGAAATTGGCCAAGTTTCTATACAATTAACCCTTGGTTCACGAAGCTCGGTATTAGCCCAGCGTAGGGTATTAGAGATTTTCTTCCATTCTGCGCTATTGGCACTGCGATTGGACTCCATAAATAGGCCGTTTATATAGGGAGCAATATTTGGCCTTGTGTCCATATTGCTGTTTACTATTAAAAGCTTATCATTACCTATAGCGGTTCTTATTCCTTTTATCAAATCTATTCGGTTAGGGTCAGTATCGCAGTTGCCGAACTGATCCCACCCGAAGCAATCGATCAAAACGCCATCCAAAAAGTCAAGGTTTGCAACAGCGGCGCACTGGGTGGCTATTTGCGCTCTAAGATCTGGATTGTTGAAGTCCTCTATATACATATTATATGCCATCATTTTGTTGCCGTTTTCATCTCTCATCCAGAAAGGGCTATCATCCGGAAAATATCCTTCCCATGCAACAAAATATCTTATTTCAACAAGAAGTACCATATTGGGATTCTTTTCACGAAGGTTGTTCGCATAAGTTCTGGCATTTTTTATGCTGTCTTCAGTAAACGCTGTTCCAAGACCTTCATAACTACTGTTCCACTGCAGACCAAAGCTACCTATACCTCCCCAATACAGATCGTGTTTAGCTTCATTAGAAGCTATATCTGAAGTTATTCCAGGCCCTGCTGTGGCTGCGTTCCACGCCTGAAAAACAGATGGAAAATCACGATTATCCATCCTGGTTTGAATAGGGCTTGCTTCTGCGCTGGAAAAAATTAAACCACTAGCCATAGTCATTACTAAAAAGCAGAATGCAATTACAATTGAAAAAAATTTGCTCCCTTTTCTTTTAAAAGTCATATTAACAGCTCCTTAATTATTAAGTGCTTAAATACCATTCTTAATTATTCTTAAGAATATTTATATCACACCTATTATTTAGTTAATTATATACTTATGCTTATATTAAACATTTTTTTGATGGATATATCAAGATTGCATTGTTGCGTATACATTCTATTATGTTGCATGCTAAAATATTAATTTTGATGTATTTATCCAAATTTTTACCGTCGCAAAGAAATCTAAGCGCTAACACTATTAAATCGTACAGAGACACTTTCCTGCTGTTCCTTATTTATTGCCAGGAGCAGGAAGGTATAAAAACAGAAAAGCTTTATTTGGCAAGTATAAGTGACAGAATGATCTTGTCATATCTGGACTGGATTGAAACAAACCGTAGATGCTGCATTGCCACCAGAAACCAAAGGCTTGCAGCCATGCATGCCTTTTTCCGGCATGTGCAAGCAGAGACTCCGAAGGGATGGCAAGGGGATGGCAAGGGGACGTTTCGTTTGCCACGATGGCAAGGGGACGTTTCGTTTGGCTTGTTTTTATTTTATTTTGTCAACAATGCCCCTTCCTATTCCCAAAACTCTGCCGATTCTTCGATTGCTTGCGTTTGTACTGCTTTTTATCGCCTTGATTAGTTCATTCCTCTTTTCTTTATCCAAACGATGGATAAAATTGGTATAAGGATAGATTTTTCCTATTTCTTTTTTCAGGTCTGTATCAGATATTGTTTTTATATTTTCATCCAAACATTCATCTTGGTTTCTAGCCGTCATAAATTTTTTAAACTGTGTGATTCCGGCAAAATAGTCCAATATTTTACATATTTCAATAATATTTGAATTTAAGTTTATATAGTCTTGATAGCTGCTCCATTGATAATTATAAAGATTTTTTGCGATTTTCGCCTTGATTGGATTTTGATGAACATATCTTATCGCGGCGAGTAAATATCTGTCCGTTTCGACAGTTTCGCTCGAATATCTGTTTTGAAAAAGATGTCCGGACAATCCATATTTTTTGTTATACCATTGAACATATCTGACCGTTATTCTTTTCATGGTTTGTCCGATTGTCTCATTGCCCTCTTTTATAATTAAGTGCGCATGATTGTCCATAAAACAATATGCATATATTTCAAATTTGCCGATAACTTTGGCCTTTTTTATGCAAGATATGAAAAAGTATTTATCCGAATCCTCTTCGTAAATGTATCTCTTGTCAATCCCTCTAATTACTGTATGATATATACCTGTTTTGCTTTGCGCTCTCTTCTCTCTTGGCATTTAGATCTCCTTTTCATAATGTTTGACAGGGGTATGTGACAGGGGGACGTTTCGTTTGCCATGTTAATATTCTAGTGGTATGTTAGTAAAAGAAACGCCTCTCTTTCATGCCTCTGTCTCTTGGTATGTATTTTTAGCCCGCTAAGGTTCTTAATCTTATTTTGTGTGGAGGTATTATGTTCGTTAATGAAATGGCAAAAGACTTTGCTCCTATAATATTAACCTTTATACATCTGCAAATCACTTCACTAAAAATCTACAAAATACTACAAAGCACTACAAAAACGAACAAAGCGGTTACCAGCAGTTTTGCCTACCCCTCGTTACCAGCATAACCTATTTACGTGCCAAACGAAACGTCCCCCTGCCACCCATGTCACCTTTACGTGCCAAACGAAACGTCCCCATGTGACCCCTTTACGTGCCAAACGAAACGTCCCCATGTGACCCCCATGTAACCCCCCTGCCACCCTCGTAAAAATCCCAGTGCCAAAACACCATCCCTCGTGATAAAATAGAAAATATCAAATATGATTTTTACCTGTTGACTCTCCCCTTAGGGGAGGAAGTAAGATGAATGTACGAGGAAGGTGATGTGATTTTGTACCGTATCGGAGAGTTTTCGAAAATGAGTAAAACCACTATCAAAACGTTGCATTATTATGATGAAATAGGTCTGCTGAAGCCGGAGGTCATTGATAAATTTACGAATTATCGATTTTATACCTCTTCACAGCTGATAAAGCTTCATAGAATTCAGTGCTACAGACAGATTGGCTTGTCCATCGATGAGATCAGGATGATTTTATCCGGTGGAGATTCGGAAATCATTCTGCAAAAAAGGAAGAATGAACTCATTTCTGAACTCGAAAACGGTCAAAACCAGTTATCCCGAATTGAATTTATTTTATCGGGTCAGGAGGAAAAAAGTTTTATGAATTATCAAGGAATCATTAAACAAACCCCGGAATGCATTGTGTATTCCAAAAGGATGGTTATCCCAAGCTACGACTCATATTTTGAGGTCATTCCCAAAATCGGCGAAGAGGTGACGAAGGCAAACCCAAACATGAAATGTTCGGTGCCGGAATACTGCTTTATCATTTATCACGACGGTGAGTATAAGGAAAAAAACATCGACGTGGAATACTGCGAGGCTGTAGAAAGTTTCGGAAACGAAACCGAGACCATCAGGTTCAAAAAAATGCCCGCGATAACTGTCCTTTCGGTTTTGCATAAGGGTGCATATTCAAAATTGGGGAATGTGTACGCGTACGCTTTCAAATGGGTGGAGGAAAATGGCTACGCCGTGAATGGAAATCCGCGGGAAAGTTATATTGACGGAATCTGGAACAAGGAAAATGAGGACGACTGGCTGACTGAACTGCAACTGCCGATTGTAAAGAAAACGTAATAGCGTTAATGCACACATTAAAATAAAGGCACTTCGGGTGGCAAGGAATGGCAAACGAAACGTCCCCATGTCACACATGTCACCCCCATGTCACCCATGTCACCCAAGAATGGCAAACGAAACGTCCCCATGTCACCCCCATGTCACCCATGTCACACAAGAATGGCAAACGAAACGTCCCCATGTCACACCCCAAGAATGGCAAACGAAACGTCCCCATGTCACCGAAAACCCGTCACCCCCATGTCACCCCCATGTCACACATGTCACACAAGAATGGCAAACGAAACGTCCCCATGTCACCCATGTCACACAAGAATGGCAAACGAAACGTCCCCATGTCACCCAAGAATGGCAAACGAAACGTCCCCATGTCACACATGTCACACATGTCACACAAGAATGGCAAACGAAACGTCCCCATGTCACCCCCCATGTCACCCATGTCACACAAGAATGGCAAACGAAACGTCCCCATGTCACCCCCATGTCACCCCATGTCACACAAATAAACATAATTTATAAACATAATTTGTAAATTCGATTGACAACTTAACTCAATCATGCTAAATTAATAACAATTAAATATTTCATCACGATAATGGCAAAGCAGTTGAAAAGCTGTGACGCAAAGCTAGAGGGCCTTAAGGGTAATTCTTATGGTAGCCAGCTCCCGAACGATGGATAGAGAATGTATTTTTGTTACATTTTTTACAAGAAATCCACAGTTCGGTATGACGAATTGAGGATTTTTTTTGTACTTTGTTAACCCTAATTCCATAAGATACCGCCGGGTAAACTCCAGCATGACTGAATTGATGTCAATAGATGTTACTTTAATGCAAATGATTTGATTTTCAATTAAAACGATAGTTCATCGGTCGGAAAGCTTTTTTGATAAGTTAATAGAATGCGGGATACTATTAATCAGGTTTAAACAGGTGACGAACAGCCTGCTTTAAATATATATAATGGACAGGGGGGCAACCTCATGAAAATGGGACTTCATCTTTGTTTTGCAAACATAAAGCCCCTCTTGTCCAGATTTATTCAACACAAATTCAGTTTACTCATAGTTAAGAAATCTAAAACGGTTTCCACCCTCACGCCTGATTTCAGCTAACAAACGGTCAAGCTTTCTTATGAGGTCAATAATAAGCATGTCCTCTTTAGGAATAGTTGTCCCCACCGACCCGCTTACAGTTACAATATTTGATATCGGTGAATATTTAAATGGAATACCTTTATCATGAATATTATTGCGTATTTTATTGCCAAGATCGATTGCTTCGTTATTGTCCATTTTTGTCAAAAAGCAGATAAATCTATAAGCACCTAAAACGGCAACAATATCATTTTCATCCCTCATGGAATTCTTAATACAATTCGCAATGGTTTTAAGACATTCATCCCCCATTACATGCCCATAATCACCGTTATATACTTCGAATTGGTCAATATCTATTAAAATAATTGAAACAGACATCTCCTCAGCCACAGCCATTTTCCACTTCTTTTGGGCTATTTCATTAAAATACCTTCTGTTATACAGGTCTGTTACCGGATCATACATTGACAAATGATCCAATGTATCATGTGTCTTTTTCAATTCCAGATGATTCCTTATGCGGATTTTTACAATGGGATTTCTAAAAGGCTTTGTTATGTAGTCAATTGCACCAAGTTTTAATCCTTTCATTTCGTCCTCCATTTCGTCCAGGGACGAAATGAAAATGACAGGTATGCCGCTTGTCAATACATTTTTCTTCAACTTTTTGCATATTTCATATCCATTGATATCAGGCATGACAATGTCCAATAATATGATATCCGGATTTATATCGACAGCCATGTCATATCCTTCAATCCCTGAATATGATGTGAAAACCTCATATTCATCAATCAATATGTCCTTTAAGACGGTAGCAGACAGCGGGGAATCATCAATAATAAGTACTTTTTGCATTTCTTTCATAACTTTCACCTCACAATTTTATTTTAAATTAACCAAGGATTCCATAATAACATATGGGATTTTATCTAAAGAAACAACTGCGTCCAAGGCACCAAGGTTAAAAGCCTCCTTTGGCATTCCGTAGACAACGCTGCTTTCCTCATCCTGCCCTATGGTAAAGGCCCCCTGGTTTTTCATTTCCAAAATGCCTTTAGCTCCATCTTTACCCATTCCTGTAAGTATAACACCTATTGCATTTTCGCCGACAAATTTTGCAACCGAGCGAAATAAGACTTCAATTGACGGTCTTTGATGATAAACTAAATCACCGTCTTTTATCTCCACATAATAAAATTTATTATTCTTCTTCAATACCATATGTTTGTTTCCAGGGGCGATTAAAACTGTACCTGGTTTTGCAACATCCCCATCTTCCGCCTCTTTCACATTAAGATCGCAAATTTTATCAAGATGCTCAGCCAATGTTTTGCTGAAATATTGCGGGATATGTTGAACAATTAATATAGGCGGCATATCTGGAGGCAGTGCCTGCAGTATGGATCCGATAGCTTCGGTGCCACCGGTTGACGCTCCAATTGCAATTACAGTGTTTTCAATTGCTCTCTTGCTTGCTTTTGTGTGAATTTTAGCTGGGTTTACTTTAATGATTTTCCGATTTGAATAATAAACTGACTTTATTTTCTCCTTCAGCTGTTCGCCCATATCGCCAACTGAATATGCTGACCCCGGCTTTGCAATAACTTCCAAAGCACCCAGTTCTAATGCTTTCATCGCCAGATCAACATTTTCTTTAACCAGCGAACTGACAATAATAACAGGGATTGGGTTGTGTTTCATTAATTTCTCAAGAAAAGTCAATCCATCCATACGTGGCATCTCTATATCAAGCAAGATAACATCGGGGGATAATTTCACTATTTTATCGCGCGCGATAAAAGCATCCGGGGCTGTCCCTATGACTTCAATTTCACTGTCCGTTGATAGTTCGGTCGATAGTATTTTTCTAACCAGCGCTGAATCATCAACAATAAGAACTTTTATTCGTTTTGCTCTCATATCAAGCATAATTTTTTATCCTCCTTTCTGTATAATTAATTCGCCGGTTATATTATTAAAAACGATCTTTCTGAAATGCTTACCTCCGACGTCTACGATTTTTACCGGTATGTGGTGGCTGGAAAGTATCTCTTTTGCGATTTTTACATTTTCATCGCCAACAATGCTCCCGGGTATCAAGCTTTGAGAACCTCCTACAATGTGTGCAACCAATCTGCATTTATTTCCACCCATATCTCTTAACATTTTAATTAAACAGGGTACTGATACATCACCATATCGACAATTGCGTGCATTTGACAGTGAGTGGTGATAGATAAAATGATTCATTCCACCTGTGCCATTTTCAAGGTCTATGATACAAACAGAAACACAGGAGCCCAAAACTGTATGGACAAGAGTTGGCTCACGGCTTACATATATATACCCGGGCCGGAGAAAGTAATTAATTTCATTTTCCATGTTTTACTCCATTATTGTATCACTTCATATATATAGTAGAATTTATATGTTCAAATAAATGCCTTTTATTAATTAAAATTTCACATTGACCTAAAATCAACAATCCACCTGGGGATATATAATTGTAAATTTTATCTAAAAGTTTCTGTTGGGTCTCTACATTAAAATAAATCATAACATTTCTACAAAATACGATGTCAAACTTGCCGGAAAAAGAAAATTCATTGACGAGATTAAACTGTCTAAAACTGACTAATTCTTTGATTTCCTTTTTTATATGAAATTTATTATCTACGATATCAAAATACTTAATAAGATATTTTGCAGGTATCTCATCTTTGATATCCATTGGATAGACTCCTGCTTTGGCAATCTTTAAAACCCTTTCGCTTACATCAGTTGCTAAAATCCGGATTTTATAGTCGTCAGATAATGTTTCCCTCATAACCATAGCCAGCGTATATGCTTCCTGTCCTGTTGAACTGGCAAGACTCCATATCCTTATCTCCTTCTTCTCGGTAATACTTGGATTATGTTCAAGTATATATTCAATGTTGGATTTAATAAAATCAAAATGTACTTCTTCTCTAAAGAAACTCGTTTTATTAACTGTTATCTGATTAATTAACTGCTTTAGGTATATATCAGTTGAAGACGAATTAATTAACTCAAAATAGTCATTGTATGAATTTACACCAGATTTCAAAAGGCATTTATCTAATTTTATTTTTAACAAATCTCTCTTGGCATCCGTGTAACATATACCATAATTATTTTGGATGAAATCTCTGAATTGATAAAAAGCATGATCCGTAAAAAGATTATTCACTTCCTGCCTCGTTTCTTTTAAAAACCATCATTGTCTTCATTCAATGGTATTACATCCTCCGGATTTACAACGTAGGTATTTTGTGTAGTTGATGCGTGCATCTTGTATTTTAATTTATTTTTTTTCGTATCAGTGTTATTTTCCGCATTGTTCTTTTTGGACGCCGGGGATTTATTATATACAAGATTGTATAGATTTATTGCCATATGATTTAACATATTTGCCTGAGTCTTCAGTTCTTCTGCTGATGACGCTGTTTGTTCGGCATTTGCTGCATTGGATTGCGTAACTTTTTCCATTTGAGACATAGCACTGTTTATACTCGTAATCCCTTGTGATTGCTCATTGCTTGCTGTATATATCTCGTCAATAAGTTCGTTTACCTGTTTTGTCTGGTCTGTAATTTTCATTAATAAATCTGCCATGTTTTGAGTCTTTTCAACACCTTCACGGGATAATTCAATATTAGTTTCAATGATACCTGCGGTGTCTTTTGCAGCCTGTGCACTTTTTTGTGCAAGGGTTCTGACTTCATCCGCAACAACTGCAAATCCAAGTCCGGATTCGCCGGCTCTTGCGGCTTCAACCGCGGCGTTCAATGCAAGAATATTTGTCATAAAAGCAATTTCATCAATAACTTTAACTATTTTTGCCATCTGGTCACTGGACTTTTTTATTTCAGATATAGACTCCTGTGTTTTTTTCATTTCAACAAATATTTGGTCTGAAATTATCTTTGCCTGATAAGATAACTTGGCTGCATGAGATGTGTTTTCTTTATTTTGATTTATCATTGAAGTGAACTCTTCAAGTGTTGAAGAGGTTTCTTCAATAGACGAAGCAAGTTCTGCATTTCCCTCTGCAAGTTGCTGACCGCTGGAAGTTAATTCTGCAGAGGCTTCGGCAACTTGATATGTTGAGTTGTTTAAACTGTCAAAGATAGGATTCAAGTTTTTTCTCATAATGCTTTTAGCAAATAGAATGTTAACAATTCCCACCATGCCTCCAGCCAAAACGCATAAAATAAAGAAAACCGGTGTTAGTACGAGTTCGTAAGGTATTCCCATAACAACTACAAAAAATGGGAATAAGACTCCAATCATAATTCCAAACCCAATCATGTATATTCCCAAATCAGTGAAAACTTTTTTCGTAAACATATTATTTATCCTCCTCAAATTTATTTAATATGACCAGTTCATCATTGCTAATGATTTTATCCAAATTTATAATCCAGGTAATCTTTTCTTTTATTTTTAGCATCCCCTTTAAAAAAACTATTTGGTAGTCATTATTAAAGTTGGGCATTGCAGAAATATCTTCATTTGTTATAGAAACAACATCGTCGACAGAATCAACAATAACCCCCACCAGTCTGTTCCTATCCTCTTCTTTGATTTCGATTATAATAACGCAGGTTCTGTTGTCATAAGCCTTTTCAGAAAGACCAAATTTGATTCTCAAGTCAACAACAGGTATAATCTTCCCTCTTAAGTTTATCACTCCTTTGATAAACGGCGGAGCTTTTGGAACCTGTGATATTTCTGTCATAATAACAATCTCTCTAATTAAGTTGGTTGAAACAGCATAGTTTTCATCGCATAAACTAAACACAAGATGTTTTAGACATTCATTATTCATTTATCTGCCCCCCTCAAAAAAACTTTCTACATCTAGTATTAATGCAATTCTACCATTCCCCAGAATAGTTGCTCCAAATACATAATGCAATTTTTCAAATCCTCTATCCAATGTTTTAACAATAACATCCCTGTTTTCAATGACATAATCAACCGGTAATGCTTTCTTTTTGTCACCGGTCTCTAAAATAACAAGCAAATCATCTGTTTTGTTTGTCTTTTCAACTCCTAATATTTCTTCAATTTCTATGATGGATATTAATTTTCCATTATATTCAAAACCGTTTTTAACTCCATTAACCTCAATGAATTGTGTTGGTTTTGACTTTATTATCGAATGTATGGTGACTGTCGGAATAATATATAATGCACCCGCGATTTCTACAATGGTTCCTTTCATAATCGCCATGTTAATTGGCATTTTCATAGTAAATGAACAGCCCTTGCCTGGATTATTGTTTATTTCAACTCTTCCACCCAATCTTGAAATCTGGTTTTTGACTACATCCAACCCCACTCCACGTCCAGAGATTGAATCTGCCGTTTCTAGTGTTGATAATCCAGGCAAAAAAACAAAATTCAATATCTCTTCATCGCTGTAATCAATAAACGGATTGATCAGATTTTTTTTGATGGCGTTTTTTAATACTTTCTCAGTATCAATACCTCTTCCGTCGTCAGAAATTGTTATGTAAACATGACCTTTCGAGCTATATGCAATCATTTCAACTTTGCCGATTTTTGGTTTCCCGTTTTTTGTCCGTTCATTTTGATTTTCGATACCGTGATATATAGAATTTTTTATTAAGTGCATCATTGGATCCACCAGTTTTTCTACAATATCCCTGTCAATCTCCGTATCCTCACCCTGAAAACTGATGTCGGCTTTTTTGCCAAGCTTTAAAACTGTATCATTGCCAATGCTATATATTCGTTGAAACAAAGGCTTTAACGAAACCATTCTTAGTGACATGGATACATTTTGAATATCCTTGGTGAGTGAGATCGCCCTGCTCAAATTGGAACTTAGTTGAGTATTTTGTAGGATTAACGTTGAAGCTTCCTGTTCGAATTGAGAGTGAGTTATTATCAATTCACTGACAAACTCAACTATTTGATCGAGTTTTTGAATAGGTATTCGAACATAAACCAAATCTTCGCGTTCGTTTTGATTTTTCGAAATGGCAACCTGGTCATGTTTATCTACTCCAATTATATTTTCGACAATGTCATCAACTTCCATTTCATTTTTTTCGAAATTAAAATCTGACTCCAGTTCTCCCGTAGTATTTTTTGCAACAAAAACATCTTCTTTTTTAATGGTCTTGTCCGTGCAATCATCTATTTCAATACTGTTAATGAATATAAGAACTTCTTCAATAAAATCATTGTTGCTAGTTAAATCGAGGTTGTTGCAAATTGAATTGATGTAATCAATTGCTTTGTATATTTGTTCAATGAGATTAGGGGGGATTTCTAAATTGTTTTTCCGGCACTTATCGAGAGCACTTTCAATTTTATGAGCTATCTTTTGCACCAGGCTCTGAGAAACAAAGCCTGCCAATCCTTTAATCGTATGAAAATCTCTAAAAACATCATAAATAATTTCAGTATTTAAAGGCTCTTTCTCAAGTACTAATATATTAACTTCAATGCTTTCTAAATGTTCCTTTGTTTCAATCAGGAAATCACTTAAATAGTCTTCATTAACATTCTTTGTAACTTTTCGATTTGAGATTTGATCATTTGCTTCACTATCAATAATTAAATCAACAGGGTCAATCTCCATCAAAATCAGCCTCATTTCATCTAACGATAAATCTTACAAAAAAACAAAATGCCATAGACGAACTAATTCGAACTATGGCAAATAATAATTAATCAACCAAACATGATATTGTTTAAAGTAATATCATCTTCTGATTATTTGCATAAACGTTCGAAATCTGGCTACCGTAGGTTTACACCCTTAGGCCCTATAGTTTTGCGTCACTGTTTTACAACAGTTTTGCCATTGTCGTGTTATGACTTATAATATTTACTAAACTTATTTAAAATTAACACTTTTTACATGATTTGTCAATCATTATTATCTTTATGCTTCAGTCTATATGCTTTATTCCCATTATTTCCTTTATGATTAAAGATGTCAATTGTTTTTAATAACAAAAACCCTGATTATTCCGTTAATGGCCGTCAATTTTCGAACTACATTTTCAGGGCATTTGCCACTTATCTCGAAAACTGAATAGCCTACTTCCCTTTTGCTTCGGCTAGAGAGATTTTCGATATTTATTGATTCATCTGATAGAGTAGCAGATATTTGGGCCAGCATATTGGGAATGTTCTTATGAATGACGCAGACACTTTCTTCAGTGGCTTTAGGATTAATTACGTCTGGAAAGTTAACACTGTTTTTTATATTACCGTTCTCAAGATAATCAATTAATTCATTTACAGCCATAATAGCGCAATTGTCTTCACTTTCAGGAGTCGATGCTCCCAGATGTGGAATAGTAATGACATTTTTCATATCAATTGTTTCTTCGGTTGGGAAGTCGGTGACATAGCACGAAACTTTGCCGATTTCCAGAGCATTTTTCATATCTGCGTTGTTAACAAGATCAGCACGTGACAAGTTAATTATACGGACTCCGGTTTTCATAAGGCTTATGGATTCGGAGTTAATAAAGCCTTTGGTCTCGGGATTTGAAGGAACGTGTAAAGCAATATAATCTGAATTATTAAAAATAATTTTCGGGTCATTTGCTTTCTTGACATTACGAGATATTGTCCAGGCAGAATCCACAGTGATATAAGGGTCATATCCATATACTTCCATTCCAAATTCAGCGGCAGTATTTGCAACCATTGCACCGATTGCACCCAACCCGAATATACCCAGGGTTTTCCCGTAAAGCTCTGGTCCGCCAAATTTACTTTTACCCTTCTCTACTTCCTTCGCGATGCCATCATCCAAATCCAACTTACTTACCCAGTTAACACCGCCAATTATATCTCTCGAAGACAAAAGGAGCGCAGCAATAGCAAGTTCCTTTACAGCATTTGCATTTGCACCTGGAGTATTAAATACAACTATCCCCTTTTCGGTACATATATCTAATGGGATATTATTGACACCTGCGCCTGCCCTGGCTATCGCTTTGACAGATTCAGGGAATTTTATGTCAAGCAAATTTGCAGATCGCACAAGAATTGCATCCGGGTCTTCTACGTTATCTCCGACATCATACTTTGTGTTTTCAAAATTTTTGGTTCCTATAGAGGCAATTTTATTGTATGTTTTAATCTTAAACATTTTTCTCAAATTCCTTCATGAATTCTATCAGAGCTTCTATCCCCTCTTCAGGCATTGCATTATATATAGATGCTCTCATTCCGCCGACGCTGCGATGTCCTTTAATGTTGACTAGTCCGGCCTTTTCGGCTTCCTTGCAAAATTTCTTGTCCAGGTCTTCGTTGCCTGTAAGGAATGTAACATTCATAATCGAGCGGGATGCAATCTCATTAGGTGCGTTGTATAGTTTTGATGAATCAATATACTCATAGAGTTTCTGAGCTTTGCGACGATTGATGACTGCCATTTGCTCTAATCCGCCGATATCGTTTTGGACCCATTCCAACACTAACTTAGCCATGTAAATCGAGTAGCAAGGAGGGGTATTGTACATGCTGTCATTTTCGGCGGCTATCTTGTAGCTTAGCATTACAGGCGTGCTGTCCATTTCGTTACCAATCATGTCATCACGTACTATTACAACAGTTAAACCTGAAGGAGCCATGTTCTTCTGTGCTCCGGCATAAATTAGTGCAAATCGCGATACATCAATCGGCTCGGACAAAATACATGATGACAGGTCAGCAACCAAAGGAATATTGCCCGTATCCGGTATTTTAGGAAATTTTGTTCCAAAAATTGTATTGTTATAGCAGATATGAACGTAATCAGCATCCGGTCGTATATCGGAAACCTTAAATTCCGGCACATAAGTGAAGTTTTTGTCAGCGCTTGTCGCTAGAACTTTAATATCACCAAACCGTTTCGCTTCTTCGTACGCCTTTTTTGAGAACATTCCACTGATAACATAATCTGCCTTTCCGGATTTTGTCAAAAGGTTAAGTGGAACCGCAGAAAACTGATTTGTTGCTCCACCTTGTAAAAACAACACCTTGTAATTGTCAGGTATTTTCATTACGGACCTTAAAAGAGATTGTGCCTGCGAAATAATCTCTTCATAAACCGCGGACCTGTGGCTCATCTCCATAACGGACATCCCGCTTCCCCTGTAATCGGTCATCTCTCCCGCTGCAATCTCAAGCACCTTTAAGGGCAGCATTGACGGACCTGCTGAAAAATTATAAACTCTGCTCATTTTTTATTCCTCTTTTCTTTTAATATAGCTTACGTTTATCTATGACTCGCTTAGCCTTCCCCTCACTCCTGGGAATCGAACGCGGCTCGACCAGTGTGATTTTCGATCCGATTCCTATTGCCGATTGTATTTCATGCTTTAACTTGGCCTCGATACGCTCAATGTCCTTGATCGAATCCGAAAAAATCTTAGATGTCATCTCTATCTGTATCTCTATGTTGTCAAGATTGTCGACACGATCAACATAAATCATATAATGAGGCTCCACTTCACCAAACGACAGAAGAACCGCCTCGATCTGTGACGGGAAAACATTCACACCTCTGATAATAAGCATATCATCTGAACGGCCCATTACCTTCTGCATTCTGACAAGTGTTCTACCGCATTCGCAAGTTTCGCTGCTAAGCTTGGTGAGGTCTCTGGTTCTGTAACGGATCAGCGGCAAAGCCTGCTTCGTTATGCAGGTAAAAACGAGTTCCCCCACACTTCCCTCCGGCAATACTTCTCCGGTATCAGGATCAATTATCTCAGGAACAAAGTGATCTTCTTCTACGTGTAATCCACAGTTATATTCGCAGCTCATTGATACTCCGGGACCCATCGTCTCAGATAGTCCGTATATATCATATGCTTTAAGTCCAAGCTTCTCTTCGATCTGAACCCTCATCTCTTCTGTCCATGGCTCTGCTCCGAAAATTCCCACCCTTAGATTCAACTGATCCTTTGTGACTCCCATATTTGTCATCTCATCAGCGAGATGAAGAGCGTATGAGGGAGTGCAGGCCAGAACAGTAGGCTGAAAATCGACAAGAAGTTCAATCTGCCTTTTGGTATTGCCGCCTGAGACTGGTATAACCGATGCTCCTATTCGTTCTGCACCGTAGTGAAGTCCCAGTCCTCCTGTAAACAGTCCGTAACCATATGCAACGTGTATCATGTCTTTATTGGTGACACCGGCACTTGCAAGACATCTGGCAACGCATTCCGTCCAGATTTCAATATCGTTCTTCGTATATCCGACCACTGTCTGTTTGCCTGTTGTTCCGGAAGATGCATGTATTCTGACAACATCATCCATGGGAACTGCAAATGTATTGAATGGATAATTCGCCCGAAGATCAGTTTTAAGAGTAAACGGCAGTTTGTATAAATCATCAATTGATGTGATATCTGCGGGAGTGATACCTGCTTCCTGCATCTTGGTCCTGTAAAAAGGAACATTTGCATATACCCGCTCAATAGCTGAGCAAAGCCTTTCGCTCTGAATCTTTCGCAGTCCATCCCTGCTGAGCCTCTCTTTTTCTTCATCCCAATATATTGACATAAAATACCTCCGGTAAAAATCTTGATTCTGCATTTCCAAGTCAGCTTTCAGACTGTTTTACAAAATATGATTCACATTGTTCGATAAAAAGCATATTTTGTGCTGAAAGTGTTGAAACTCATGTAAAACGCCTTAGCATAGATGTTCAACTAGCAACTTAAAATAATTTTTGTTATTATACCATATTTTATATTTATTGAATATCCATAAAGAAAATTAATATCAGGTGATACAAGTAATTTCAGTTTCATTGTATCGTAGCGAATATCATTTATTATCAGCGAATATCATTTATTATCGGCGAATATCAGCTATTATCAGCGAATATCATTTATTATCGGCGAATATCAGTTATTATCAGCGAATATCATTTATTATCGGCGAATATCAGTTATTATCGGCGATTATCAGCTATTATCAGCGAATATCAGCTATTATCAGTCAATATCAGCGGGTATCAGTTATTATCAGGGGGTATCAGTTATTCGATCCGATCATCCAAGAGTTCCACCACGCGGTCCGCCAAAGCCTCGATGTCCTCTTTGTCGTGTGTAACCAATAATATCAACCCGGTCTTTTTGTAGTCGTTTAAGACGGCAATAATCTCATGTTTCATTACCATATCCAGTCCCTTGAACGGCTCGTCGAGGAGAAGGATTTTGGAGTCAAATGCAAGCGCTCTGGATATATTGACCCTTTGTTTCATACCACCGCTTAGCTCGTCTGGAAATTTTCCAGACGCATCCTTGAGCCCTGTCATTTCAAGATATCTAAGTGCTTCTTCCTTTGCTTTCATTTTGTTTTTCTCATACAGAACCAAAGCAACATTGTCAACTGCACTCAGCCACGGCAGGAGCCTGTCTTCCTGAAAAACGTATGCCAGTCTTGCCAGTTTGCAATGTTTACCATTGCTGTCAGCTGAGTATACACTTCCACTTGCAGGATTTTTGAGGTCTGCTATTGTGTCCAGAAGCGTTGTTTTACCTACTCCGGAAACGCCGAAAAAGCAAACGCATCCTCTGTCGGGCAGCACTTCATGGAAATTTTCCATTACGATTGTTCCGTCATATTCCAAGGTTATTTTATCAATTATAATTCTATTGCCAGACGTCTGCAAAGAATCAAAATCAACTGTGTTGGTCGTGTTGGTCGTGTTGGTCGTGTTGGTCGTATTGGTCGTGTTGGTCGTGTTGGTCGTGTTGGTCGTGTTGGTCGTGTTGGTCGTGTTGGTCGTGT